>NZ_CAJAXH010000229.1 GCF_903946935.1 uncultured Thiodictyon sp. | reverse complement strand
CACCAGTGCCGTACCTGTCTCAACGGCACTGATTCTGTAGACCATGGCGCGGCCCTTGTCACCTCCCGCGCGGGGAACACCCGCCCGCGCGGCACCGTCTGCGACCAGGCGCGTGGGCCGCGTCGGCTTTGCGCCGGGTCCGTCCCCGGCTGCGCTACGCTCCGCCGGGGACGGACCCGGCGCAAAGCCGCAGCCACGCCGCCGCGGGGCCATACACCGCGTCATTCACCAACTATAGGCGGGTTTAGGTAGCCATCGACAGACCAGGAAGCCGACCGGCCGATCGCGACTCAGCCCGACCAGGATTTTGATCGACCCAAAGGCGGCGACCGCCAGGAGCGGCAGGGCGCCGGCGCTGCGGACCGTCCACGACTGTTGCTCCGACAGCGCAAGACCACGCGACACCAGGCTGGCCTTGAGCGGTTCATGCCAGGTGGTGGCATTGCGCAGCAGCATGGCCCCCGGGGTGCCGTACCGGTCGATGGCCGCACCCAGTTCCCGCAGCGGCTCGGGCAGGTGCGACGCCGACACCGTGAGACTCAGGCGCGGGGGGCTCTCCTCCAGCCTGACCAAGCCCTGCGTCAGCAGGTCTGTGACCCCGGTATCGACGGCACGCGCGGGACCGTCGGCCAGATAGGCCGGTTGGTAATGATCCAGCGCGTCCGCTCGCCCCGGACCGGTCTCGCGCAGTCGGTAGCGCAGCCAGGAAGAGAGGATCAGGGCCAACAGGGCGAGGGCCACAAAGAGCTCCAGAAAGGGCTCGGCGGTCCAATCAAAGGGGTCCAGTGGTAGCGCGGCGGCCGTCCCCGCGACCAGGGTCCCGCCGACCAGACCGACACCCGAGAGCCACCCCCGCCAGCCCGGCAGACGCGGGCGCGGCAGGACCAGTTGGCGATGCAGGTCCACATGCCGCCAACGCGCCGGGTCCGCGAAGCGCTCCTGCGTGCCGGGCCAGAAGGCAAGCGGCGGCGGGCCGAACCAGCACTCATAGGCGGCCAGGGTGCGGGCGTACTGTTCACGGAAATGCCGACCCTGCGCCGGACCTCCCCGGGTCGGCTCATGGTGCAGGGGCGTACCGAGCACCTGGGGGCAAAAGCGGTCCCATTAGTCGTGGGTGTCGGTCAGGTGAATGTGCCAGACCTCATCGACCTCCCGGCTTGGGGTCATGGACTCCCCGGCGACACAGCACAGGAAGCAGAAGCGCCGGTACTCCTCGATCATGGCGCGCGCCTGTTCCAGGGTCCAACCCTGCTCGCGGGCCAGGCGGCGGGCGAGGTCGAGACCCTCGTGCGGGCGCTCGAACGGATGGGCAGTCAGGCGCCCCCAGAGGGCGGTTGCCGCCACGGGCCAGTCGGTGAATTTACGCATGGTCGGTCCTCCGTCATCGTGGTTTGCTCAAGCGCCGCGACCCGCAAGGGGGTCGGCACCTGAGTCCATGATCGCACCGCAGGCGTAACATTGAATGGGTAGGACTGCGCAGCGCGGCGGCCGTAAACTACTGAGACGGTATCAGTAGAACTACTGATGGGGTTATCCTGTTGGCCGGAACCATGATCAACGCCCGACCAGGTCTTGCTCATCCTCCGGCCAGTCTTGCTCTACGGTAAGGTTGCGACCCGTAGGGTCCGCTGTGCGGACCAAAGACCTTGCCGTCAGCGATGTGGCCGGGATTACGATCAAAGCCCGTTTGAAAATAGCATCGTTACCAAGATAGAGGCAAGTTAACCTGGTCCGCAAGGCCCTCGGTTCCTCATGTGGTGAATGGTCCAGCAGATGACGCAGAGCCCTTCGCCCCAACAGACTAGGGCAGCTAAGCAGCAACTCCACACCGACCGTTCGAGCGGTTCTATTTGCGACATCACGGTCAGCGCATTGCTGCTCTGTCTTATGCAAATGCTATCAAACGCCTATAGAGATATCGGTCCACTGTGTTTCATGCAGCGGTTGACGGCGAGAACCAAAGCGTCCGTATATCTCGTTTCGCATTCCCAGATTACGCATACTCGCCAACCCATTTCCGCCAATTCCAGCGCACTTCGCCGATCCCGTTCAACGTTACCGGCGAGCTTCTTGGCCCAGAACTCCCCGTTCGACTCGGGGGTTGTCGCCCTCACACAACCGGGGTGAGAATGCCAGAAGCACCCGTGAACGAATATGCAAACTCGGTGCTTCTGTAGGACGATGTCGGGCTTGCCGGGAAGGTCAGGCCGATGCAACCGGAAGCGATAATCCATCGAATGTAACGCCCGACGAACTCTCATCTCCGGAAGAGTGTTTGTTCCCCTAACCTTCGACATAACGTCCGAGCGCTGCCTAGGGGTTAGCTTGTCCATTGTCCGGTGGGCGACGATTCATCGGCACGAAATCCAGTCCAACCCTCGAGAGACTTGCGCCGAGGCGCTGCAAGAGATTGAGTGCGTACTCATAGCGAAGTTGTGCGACAACCGTCGCGGAATAGCTGGTGTGTTCGAGCCCCTTGGTTCCGCCTGCTGCTCGGGCAATCTGAAGTCTGTTTCCGTTGTCGTCGAAGCGACCCTGTTTTTCAGCGAACATCTGCTCCCACTTGGGATTCGGTGTTCGGTCTGTCGAACCGCCAAGACTTCCTAATGGAAGCGGAAGGAAGCTAAAGTGCTTAATATTTTCATCGATCTTGAGAAACAAATAATTCGCGCTGGTAGCATTTGCGAGCGCATCCTCGACTCTTCCAGCCGGGAGTTCGAATAGTTCTACGGCGATGAATGGGATGTGCTCTCCAAGCCTTTTGTGCCAACCCGAATCCTTCTGTCCAGGCTCCAAGTCGCAAGCGGGTGAGAGGCATAGCCAATACGGCCCGCTGATACCGCCATTATCTATGCGGAGGACGTGTCCGGTGGTCAAGTGGCTGCCCTCTACCTCCTTGCTGCACTCGTATCGGTTCAGGTGAACAGTCACCTCAGTCGGCTCCAGGGACGCATACCACCTCCTCGCCTCACCCGCAAGCAATCGACTTCCCAGTCGCTCACCGAACTCCGTGACATTGGCCCTAATTGCATCTCCTAGCCCTTCCCAGTGACGCTTGATGGCATTGTGGAATTTCCATGGGCGTTGATCTGCAGCAGCGTCCAAGAAGTCGTCCAACCAGCCCAACTGAAGGTGCCGGTTGCGCAAGACCTCCGCCTCCGCAAGGACACCATGCTTATCCAGCACTGCGCGCATCTTGGCCATCAACAAGCGATACGGCTCCGGGTCCCACAGTTCCAAAGCCTTTACAAGGTGATCCGGAAGGGATGATGCGTCTTTGGATTTGCTGACAACCGTGACGAAAAGTCGATCTGTTCTAATCCAGTTAGTCCCATCCTCGCCCAGATCCATCCGTACCGTGCCAAAGTCTTTCATCGCGAGCCGCCGTGCCAGTTCCAGTTGCTTCCTGTAAAGTACCCACTTCGTAATAAGCTTAAACTTCGGGCTCGCACTCACGGCTTCCGGTGCAGCACTCACCAGCGTCTTGAGCCCTTGCAATTCCGGCAGGCGGCAAGCAGCTTTCCAATCAATTGCCTTTCCCTGAAGGCCGCGAGTCTTCACGAACGCTCGATCGTCGACTTCAGTTGTTAGTCTCTCGATGATTGCCGGTTCATCATCCTCCCACTGCTGCACCAATTTTGTGACGTCGGCTAAAGCGGTGGGATGCAGATTCACACGCTCATCGGATTTGCAGAGTCCAACAGCAATCTCCCCAACTATTCGAGCGATGTCGCCTGCAACCGAGTCGGATCCCTTGGTGTAGACCACCACAAGGTTAAAGTAGTCGTTATCGGCAAGTTCCCGCAGGATGTTGATTGCCTTGGTTCCATCGTTCGGTTGTTCTTTGTCAAGGTGAAAGTCGAGGATCATTAAGTCGGCTTGAGTGAGGTGCGAGGTTGTCGTCTGCTTCTCCGGCAGGCCGTCATGAAACTCAACCATCCAATTTCTTTCGTCCGCGTGGCAAAAGCGAATGATATCTCGAGCTCGCCTCGTATCATTTTCATTAAAGTCCGGATTCGCCATCGCCCGCTCCTTGTCGAGCAGCCCATCAAGCGTGGGAAACTCATCGTCCACCACGATGACCGATCGAATCGGGCTCATAAAAGCCTCTGCGATCAGTTCTCCGTAAGTCGAAGCCTCCCCGTCACTCATACGTCGCCCCCTTGAAGTCGATGACAAAATTTGCCCCGGAAAGAACCTTGAATCGCTGGTCGGTCGCGTATTCGATGGTATGACCTACCGCCGCCAGATTGGCTCGACACAGGTAGAGTCCTACGCCGCGGCCGCCGCGGACCTTGCGGGTAAAGAACAAAGAAAATAAGTGCTTGAGGTCGTCCTCATCGACACCGGGACCGTCGTCGGCAACCACGACCCTCCCATCTACGGCATCTAAAAGAATGTTGTGTTTGCCGCCGCCCTCTTGGCGTACCCAGTAGAGTGCGTTATTTATCAGATTGATAAAGACTGGAAAAATACGAGCCGGTTGCTCGTAGACGTAGAAGCGGCGGAAGCGGTCGGTGGCTTCCAATGAAACACCGGCATTCTGCAGGGTATCCTGGAAGAAGCGCTGCACGTATCCGAGGATGTCTGAGCCGCCCAGCGTGGTCTTGTACTTCGGTCCGGAGAGCTTTAGGGGAGAGAGGAACCGCAGGCGATCGGCGAGTGCCTCGTGGGCAATCTTAACGGCAGCGAAGGCCGGCGTCCGTTGCGCGATCTCGGGTAGGTCTTGCAGTCCTTGGCTGATCGTCAGTTCAAACCCTTCGATTTCATGTCCAATAATCTCAACGGTGATACCGAGTTGTGCCAGCGAGTGCAACCGATCCACCTCTTCGCGCGTCTCGTCGACCGCATCCATTCCGTAGGCGGCGAGGGTTTCCAGATCGATGTTTTCCTGAAGACTGCGCAAAGCCGCGATGTAGGGCTCGAAGGTCTCGCCGTTCTCGAGGTCGACGTTGTCCCGTGCGCTGGCCAGACGTTCCAGCGCCTTTGCCAAAGGGATTCGCTCGTGCTCGACATCATCGAGAATAGGCAAAGTGTCGGCATGGTATTGCTTGCTCCGTGCCTCGTAGAGCGTAGTGATTCGTCGCTGTTCGGCCTCCAGTAGCTCACGCGCCTCTTTTAGCCACTTTCGCAGGCGCCCCTGAAGGTAGGCGGCATGACTGCTCAGATCCGAGAAAGCGATCTCGCGAGGTGCGCGCGGCTTCACCGCTTCCAGGGCAGCGTTCAATGATTGCTCCACGGTTTTGAGCAAATTGCCGACGCTACGTTGATTGAACCGGAAGACACCGTATTCGTCTTCAAGGCTCCCGAGGGTTCTAGGCGCCTCACCTAAGGAGAAATCGTTGGATCGATCTTTTAGCTCTTGAACTTGCTCCCGCAAACGCAGGATTTCCGACTCGGTGGTCGGCTCGACATCGCGCAGCCGTTCGGCGAGCGTCTCAAGCTCATTACGCAGTGACGCAAGTTCCGGGCCGAATCTTTTCAGGCTGGTGCGAAACCGCTTCCGATTGAAAGCGCGGCGACGATTGCGTTCCGCTTCCGCCTTTTCTCGGGCACGGCTCGCCTGAATATCCGGTAGATACTGGTTTCGTAAGTCTGAGTCGGTGCCGAAGTATTCGAGTCCGGTCTTCCGCAGTAGATTCTCGACCAGATCGCGAAAGACCTTTGCCGCCTTGTTGTCGATGAATCCCTCGCGGCCCGCCTTGTCCTTGAGGTTGGGGTTTCCGTCGCGGGTGATCGCGATGCCCCCGAATGTTCGTCGGTGGGACCAGAAATTACGCCCGGCGTGCAGGGTCCGCCGCTTTTCAATCTCGAAGAAGTCGTTGTCTTCCCGGCCGTAGGGCATGACGCGCAGGCCATTCCGGTAGATCATCACTCCTGCATACAACTTCGCTTGCTCCAGCAGTTGGCGGTGTACGTCCGGCGGGTGGGAAGATGATCCAGAGTCCTGCTGAAAACTGCCAAGGCGGATGTGGAATGTACCGACCTTTGAGTTGGCGCGTTGTGAAACATCCGTCTTTGGGCTGATGCGAACCTCTCCGTCCAGCCAGTTTCCGAATGCTCGTACTCTGCCGACGAAGACGCCGTTTTCATCGACGCAGCCCTCGACCACATGCTCCAATTCCTCCAGATTCCGGTAGTCGAACTCGTGTTGACTGGCGATGACGGAGCGTTGCAACGCCCCCTCCCAAGCGATCACAGAATAATCGAAATCCGCGGCACTATAGTCTTCTTCTGCTTCCCTGGGGTCGGTGAAGGGATCGGTAAAGTTCGATAGCGTCTGAAAAAGCCGATCTTTCGCCTGCTCTGCGGCATTGGAATCCTCGGGATGGAGTCGTCCCGACAATTGGGCCTCAAGGTCAAAGACAATGTCGGCGATGAGCAGGATGGTGCCGTGCTCCTTGTCTCCTCGCCAGATTGGCCATTGGCGGAAGTGACGGCGATCGAAGACCGCGGCCTCCACGATCCGTTCCATGGCGTCGCGGGTGGACGGCTTTGCCTCGCTCGCCTCCAGCGTATCGAAACTCTCCCATGCTTGGGCAATGCGTTGATCCCGCGCTAAATCGCGCCCGGTGCCGCGCAGGTTTCCGCGAAGGGTTTCGAACATGGCCGGGAGTTGTTCGAAGACCTGCTCTTTGGCGTCGAACTCGACGACCGGAACCTCAATGTCCTGAAGATAAAGAAAGGGGTTCTCGAACAGGCGCCAGTCGATCAGGGCGGCAGTAAAGGGCGTGTTGCGGCGCTTGGAGACCACCAGCAACAGGGGGCCTAGAAAGGCGGAGGAGAGTCGCCCGATCCCCTTCTGACCCTGCTTCGGCCGCCGCGGTAGGCCGTTGCGGTCCTCCTCGCGAACCTGGTCACCGCTCGCCTTCGATTCGGTGCCGACCACCAGCCACTTGTCGATGAAGTCCTGGTGGGTCATCCCATGACCGTCATCGACGATCGCCGCGACGGGTATTGCGCCGTCGTAGATGTGCAACGCGACGGCGGTTGCGTAGGCGTCGTAGGCGTTCTTCCAGAGTTCGGAGACCGCGGTGGGGCAGTCGGCGATCTGCTCCCGCCCCAGATGGTCGATGGTACGGGCGCGAGTCCGGAAAGAGACGGCATCAATCATGAGGGTATCCGATTCGGTCAGGCATTCGGATCGACCACAAGTCAGGGGGAAACGCCCTGCCGCAGGATCTCGCCAAGTTGCACGGGCACCGCGTTGCCGATTTGCTCGCCGGCGGCCATCAGCCCTCCTTTGAAAACGAAGGTATCGGGGAAGGTCTGGAAGCGGGCCGCCTGCCGGAGGGTTATCCCGTGCGCCTCGGTCGGGTGGACGAAGCGCCCCTTGGACGGATTGATGCAGGCCGATGTCATGGTCGGTCCAGGTACACTCGGGTCAATGCGTCCGTAGACGTCACTGTGCCCATTGTGCCCATCGCGGCATGCCAGCACGCGCGCAGAGTCCCGCCTGCTGCCGCCGTTGAGCGGCGTGGACTCGAACACCTCCACCAGCTTCGGCGAGTGATTCATATGCCGGTCATTCTCATCGTCTTGCGGTGCGGACTTCTCGAACACCGCCGCTGCGGTGACCCAAGGCAGGAGTGACGGGTCTTGCTCCCGCGCCTTTGCGTCACCATGGGTTCGGGGCGGCGGCCAAACCGACTCGTCGAAGATGACGTCGGCGCGGATGCCCAGTATAAAGATGCGCTTGCGCCGCTGGGGAACTCCATAGTCCCGGGCATCAAGGGCTGTAGGCCCGAGGACCCGATATCCGGCGTCCCGGCTCGCGTGTAGAAAGTCTCTCAAGAAGTCCCGGTGACGCGGCCACAACAATCCGGGTACGTTTTCCAACAGAAAAACTTTGGGCTGTAGGCGCTTAACGAAACTAAAATAACGTAGAATCAGGGCATTACGCGGATCGTTCACGCCTGCGTTCTTAATTCGATGCACGGAAAAGCCCTGGCACGGTGGGCCGCCAAGTACGATGTCGCAGGCCATGCCCTCGGCGAAGTGTGTGTCGTGCAGGGTATCCGGCGTCAATTTCAGGATGTCGGTGGCATACAGGGTCGGGGCTGCATCGGGGTCTTCGCAATTGTCGATCAGGTTCGCCTGGTAGGTCGCGCAGGCGTGTTTGTCCTTCTCGACTGCGGCGACTACACGGATGCCGACCCTTGATGCTGCGGCCGAAAAGCCCCCTGCGCCAGCAAAAAGGTCAACGGCACATAAACCTTGTAGTGCCGTCGACTTGGAATCACCAATTGCGGACGACGAGGTTATTCCTTCAAAAAAAGAGGGACTAACGATATCCCGCATTAGGTACGACGATGTGTCCATTTCACTATTATCTTTAATTTATATTTGTTATTGCAGGACCCATGGCGTGATTCCGGAGAATTAGCGGAAAATACTCAACACGCTATATAAATCAATATTTTAGGCTGCGCTAGACTGTCACGGTCAAGAGTGATGACGATTGACCGTGCTACCCGCAGTCGTAGGTCCGTCAGTCTCGACGGATCATAGTTGGTCTACCACCACCTTTGCAAAGTGCCGGCGCGCCACGTAGGTCAAAACGGCAACGGCTGGCGCACAAGGAACTTGACCGTCCTTTCTCCGTGGTTAATCACATGGTACTTGCCCCCCGGTCGGCAGCGATGTTCCCGATGCTTCCGCGGACTCGAAGGCCCCGCTTTGACGCAACCGTGGTTGCCTAGTGGATCTGTTGCGGGCAGTTCGGGCATTGCCAACCGCTGGTACTCACGGCGCACAGCGCCTGACACAGGCGTGACACCGCCGCAGAGACTAGGCAAGTATTAGTGCCTTGATATATCAGCGATATGTCGCTCAGGCAGGGCTCGTTTTAGAGGCAAAAGGGCCGAAAATCGCCATTTTGCCCGGATTTTGCCTTTAAGCACAGCGAAATCTCTATGATTTACAGTAGCATAATACTTTCACAGTCTCCGCGGCGGTGTCACGCGCACGCCAAGGCTGAAGCCTTGGACTCCAGCGCCGCCAACTCACCCCGTGGCGGTGCGCATCCATTCCTCCCGCTTATACATGACCCCGTAATAGACCACCGGAATGACCACCAGGGTCAGCAGCGTGGAGACGAAGAGTCCGAATAACAGCGAGACGCCCAGCCCCGAAAAGATCGGATCGTCCAGGATGAATCCGGCGCCGGCCATGGCGGCCAGGGCGGTGAGTGCGATGGGCTTGGCGCGGACCACCGC
Organism: uncultured Thiodictyon sp.; assembly: GCF_903946935.1. GTDB lineage: Bacteria > Pseudomonadota > Gammaproteobacteria > Chromatiales > Chromatiaceae > Thiodictyon. Next base: position 42,664 of record NZ_CAJAXH010000229.1, on the reverse strand, counting down.
GGAGTTGATCACCGCGTCCGCAAAGGGCATGCCCTCGCGCACCTGCTGATTGATGAAGTCCACCAGCAGGATGGAGTTGCGCACGATGATACCGGCCAGCGCGATCATACCGATCATGGAGGTGGCGGTGAACTTGGCACCCAAGAGCGCGTGACCGGGCAGGATGCCGATGATGGTGAGCGGAATGGGCGCCATGATGATGAGCGGCACCAGATAGCTGCGGAATTGGGCGACCACCAGCAGATAGATGAGGACCAGCCCCACGCCATAGGCGATGCCCATATCGCGGAAGGTCTCATAGGTCACCTGCCATTCGCCGTCCCACTTGAGGCTGAACGCATAGGGGTTGCCCGGCTGCTGGGTGTACCACTGCGGCAGGCCCAGTTGGTCGGTCAGTTTCGCGGCGATGGTGAACAGTCCATAGAGCGGGCTGTCGGTAGTGCCGCCCATATCCCCGGTGACATAGACCACCGGCAACAGGTCCTTGTGATAGATGCTGGGGGCGCGCGTATCCTTGACCACGGTGACGATCTCAGACAGCGGCACCAGTGCGCCGCCCTGGGCGCGGACCTTGAGCGCCAACACCTGTTCCATATCCGCCTTGTCGGCCTCCGCGTATTCCACCCGGATAGGTACAGCGTATTTGACATTGGCCCCGTGCAGGAAGCTCATCGACTCGCCCTTCAATACCGTCGACAGGGCCTGGGCGACGGTGGCCTGATCGACCCCCAGACGCGCCGCCTTGGGGCGGTCCACCTCCACGATAAGCTTGGTCGAGGGGAACTCCACCGAGTCGTCCACGTCGACGATGTCGGGGGTCGACTCGAAGGCGACCCGTACCTTGGCCGCGGTGGCGATCTGGCCGGGGTAGCCGAGCCCATAGACCTCCGCCACCAGTGGCGCCAACACCGGCGGGCCCGGCGGCGGCTCGGCGATCTTGGCGTTGCCCCGATAACGGTTGGCGATCTCCTGCAAAGGGGCGCGCAGCGCCGAGGCGATATCGTGACTCTGGCGGGAGCGCTGGTGCTTATCGACCAGATTGACCTGGAGGTCGCCCAGATTGGCGCCCGAACGCAGATAATACTGACGCACCAAGCCATTGAAGTTGATCGGCGCGGCGGTGCCGGCATAGGCCTGGTAATCGGTTACCTCGGGGACGGTGGAGAGATATTCGCCCATCTCCGCCAGCACCCGGGTGGTCTGCTCCAGGCTGGTCCCCTCGGGCATGTCGAGGACCACCTGGAACTCGGACTTGTTGTCGAATGGGAGCATCTTGAGTACGACGATCTTATTCACCGCCAACAGCACCGAGCCGGTGATCAGCACCAGGATGCCGATGAGCAGGAACCAGCGATTGAGATGGCCCTTGCGCCCGACCAGGAAGGGGGTGATGACCGGGCGGAAGACCCGTCCGAGCATGGGGCTGCCGCCCTCGCCATGACCGTGACCGGGTGCATGCGCGCCGGTCGCGGCGGCCGCGGCCACCGCCTGGTCGTGCCGCCGGCCGAGCATGAAGTTGGTCATCCAGGGGGTAAAGACGAAGGCCACCGCCAGCGAGATCACCATCCCCAGCGAGGCATTGATCGGGATGGGCGACATATAGGGCCCCATCAGCCCGCTCACGAAGGCCATCGGCAGCAGGGCCGCGATGACCGTGAAGGTGGCCAGTATGGTCGGCCCGCCCACCTCATCGACCGCCCCGGGCATCAGGTCGAGCAGCCGGGTGGTGGACAGGACCATGTGCCGGTGGATGTTCTCCACCACCACGATGGCGTCGTCCACCAGGATGCCGATGGAGAAGATGAGCGCGAAGAGCGAGACCCGGTTCAGGGTAAAGCCCCAGGCCCAGGAGGCGAACAGGGTCAGTGCCAGGGTGACGATCACCGCGGCGCCGACGATGATCGACTCGCGCCAGCCGACCGCGAGCCACACCAGCAGGATGACCGAGCCGGTGGCAAAGACTAGCTTGCTGATGAGCTTCTTGGCCTTGGCATCGGCGGTGGCGCCATAATTGCGGGTGATGGTCACCTCGACCCCCTCGGGGATGAAGGTACCCTGCAACTGGGCAACGCGCTCAATCACGCGCTGTGCCACCTCCACCGCGTTCACCCCCTCCTGCTTGGCCACGGCGATGGTCACCGCCGGGCTGGCACCGGCCGGCGCGCTGCCGGTGCCGGGGTCCCGGGCGCCGGGGCCGGGACCCACCCAGACATAGGTATCGGGTTGCTCGGGTCCGCGGTCGATGGTCGCCACGTCGCGCAGATAGACCGGGTGGCCCGCGTGCAGCCCCACCACCAGGTCGCCGATCTCCTCGGGGCTGGAGAGGAAGGTCCCGGCCTGGACCAGTATCTCCTGGTTGTCGACGGTGACTGGCAGGTTGTCCGCGTCCTGATTGCCGGACTGGAGCGCGCGCCGCAGATCGCCCAAGTCGATCCCGTAACCGGCCAGTGCTTGGGGTTGCAGCAGCACCCGCACCGCCTGGCGCGGCACCCCCAGGGTATAGACATCGCGGGTGCCGGGGACGCGCTTGATCTCGGGCTCGATGGCATGGGCGACCTGGCCCAGCTCGAAGGCGCCCACCTGCGGGTCCTTGGACCAGAGGGTGGCGGTGACGATCGGCACATCGTCGATGCCCTTGGGCTTGATGATCGGGGTGCCGACGCCGAGATTGGGCGGCAGCCAGTCCGCATTGCTCAACACCTTGCTGAACAGACGCACCACCGCGTCGGTATTGTCCTCACCCACCCGGAATTGGATAGTGACCACCGCCATGCCGGGGCGCGAGACTGAATAGACATGCTCGATGCCCTTGATCTCGGACAGCACCTGCTCGGCGGGTCCGGACACCAGGTGTTCGACCTCGGCCCCGGAGGCCCCGGGGAAGGGGATGAACACATCGGCAAAGGTGACGTTGATCTGGGGCTCTTCCTCGCGCGGCGTCACCAGGATGGCAAACAACCCGGCCAGTAGACCCACCAGGGCCAGCAGCGGGGTGATGGCGGAGGACTGGAAGCGTGCCGTGATGCGGCCCGACAGGCCCAGTGGCTCAATCATGATGGCTCCCCGCCGCGGTGCGCGCCGCGTCCTGGTTCTTGCGCACCACCCCGGCCGCGATCGGGTTGAGTGCCACCCGCTCGCCGGCGGTGAGCCCGGCCAGCACCACATAGGCGTCGCCCAGGTCGCGGCCCAGTCGCACCTGGCGGAGGTTGACCTCCCCGCCAACCCCGACCACATAGACCCCGGTAACCTCGGAGCGGAACACCACGCACTCCTTGGGCACGGCGAGTTCCGCCTTCTCGCCGACCATGAATCCGGCCTTCACAAACATCCCGGGGAACAATGGGATGGGCCCGGGGGGGGCGGCTGGCAGGTCGACCCGCACCTTGAAGGTATTGGAGCCGGGATCGGCATAGGGAAAGATGGTGATCGCCTTGGTCTCGATCACGGTGCCGTCCGGGCGATAGACCCTGGCCTCGGCCCCGCCGCGCACCGCGGCGATCAGGCTCTGCGGCACGTCCACCGCCACCCGCAGTTCATCCAGCGAGATCCCGCTGATCAGCGCCTGGCCGGGGCTCGCCATCTCGCCCACCGCCACCTTACGGGCGGTCACGATACCGGCATAGGGCGCGCGAATCTCGGTGTATTTCAGTTGCTCCTGGGCTTGGTCGAGGCGCGCGTTGGCGGCATCCAGGGCCGACTGGGCGGCGGCCAGGTCGGCGGTCGACTTGTCCACGGCGGAGGCCGAGACGTTCTGCTTCTCCGCCAGCCCCTTGACTCGGGCATGGTCTTCGCGCGCCTGTTTCAACTGGGCCGCGGCCGACTTCTGGTCGGCCGTCGCCTGGGCCAGCCGGGCGCGCTGCTCGGTGTCCTTCAGGCGCACGAGCACCGCGCCCTGCTCCACGTAGTCGTCCACGTCGAACGCGATCTCCTTCACCTGGCCCTGGGTCTGGGCCGAGACGGTGGAGCTGTTGATGGCCTCCACGATGCCGTCCAGGCGGTACTCCCGGGGGACGATCCGCGCCGCGATCGTGGCCGTGGCGAGCCCGGTCTGGGCCGCGGACTGGGCCGGTGTGGGGTCGGGTTGCGTCTGGGCGCCCGGCGCCGCAGCGGCGGCCAGGGCGGAACAGGCGAGCAGCGCGCTCAGTGCGGCGGTGGGCTTGAGGAGACGCATGATGGCGGCACCGTATAAATATTAGAGAACTCTTATATTACACGAAATGGTCGGTTTTTCAAGCGCGGCGCGCGGGCCGACGCGGGGTGTCCGGGCCGGCCGCCACCGGACGCTATGACATCGGCATGTCCCGCGTGACACCAATCTCTACCGTGCGCCAGGCCGACGACCGAATTATAATCGGCACCATCGGCCGGTCGCGTTACCCGATCCGCAACATCATGGGTCTGGCCTGTCCGGCGTTTCCGTACATGAACGCGAACCAAGAATGACCAGGAGGCAGCTCACCGTGACGACAACCAAACCAATACTTTGCGCCGCCCTGATCCTTTGCGTAACGATGACAGGCTGCAAGCCACTCCCGCAAAAGCCGGAAATCCAAGACGTTGCCTGGCGATACACGCCAGACCATCTTGGTACGGATGGGGATATCCAGAGCACCGTGAGGGCATGCTCGAGCGTGCTGGCGTATTACGGAAAACGGGCGCGAGAGGGAACGGCGTGGGATTTTGGAATCTCAACGAGTGGTGCGTTGGCGGGCGTTGTCGGTGCCGCGCTCATGGCAGCGAGTCCCGCCAATGTGGCATGGGCCGCGGCGTTTAGCGCCTATGCCGGGGCGACGAATGCCACCACCGAGAAGCTGCGCGCCGGCGGCATGGGTGGGTCCGCCGCCGCAGATTATCGCGAACGGCTGCGGTCCTCGGTGCAGGACGCACTCGATGCGGCGATCGACGCCGACGCCAACACCGAGCAGCGGCGTCAGGCGCTGTTGAAGGCACGCACTCGGTGTGAGCTCGAAATGGGCTCCGAGCAAGCAGAAACGAATACAACGCCGCCCGCGCCCCCATCGACATAGCGTTTCCCCGATAACTTAGCGCCGCATTATTGCATGCTTATCTCAATGCAGTTGCAATTTCGGCTCCCCTGTTATTTGGTCCTGGCCGGCGGCATCGCGGCCTTGTTGGGGGACTCGTTGCGATGACCCATTCCACCCGCGTGACGATTAGCCGCCAACACTCGCGGCCGGCTGCCGTCATCTTGGCCGCGCTGACACTCTGGTTCGGCGGGGTTGGAGGGGCGTGCGGCGAGGTCTACAAGTCCCTGGACGCGGATGGCCGTTGGCAGTTTACCGACCGACCGCCGCCGGGCTCCGTCCCGCTGCCGGCGGCCCAGCCCGCTGCCGCAAGTCACGCGCCTGAGGTCGCCGTCGTGGACCGGGATCTGGCCGCCAGGCTCGACCCGCAGCAAACGGCCACGCCGATTGCGCATTGCCGGCTGGCCGCGGTCAAGATTGAAACCTGGATCGGCAGCGGGTCCGGTTTTTTTGTGACCGGCGACGGTCTGATCTTGACCAATCGACACGTTGTGCGCCCGCCCAAGGATTGGCGCAAGCAGGTTGACCAACGGATGGAAAAGGCTGGGGAGCTCCTCGCCGAAGTCCAACGGCAACTGGTCACTCACTCCAGACGCGGCAACCCGGCGATGTACGACCGCATTGCCAAGTGGGAGCAGGAGGCGTCCGCGCGGTATGGGGAGGCCCGCCACGAGCTTGATCGGCTCAACAGTCGCTTGGCCAGTGCAAACTCTTTTAAGATCGAGTTGAAGGACGGCACCAAGCTAACGGCAGAGCTGGTGGGACTCAGTGAGCGGCAGGATTTAGCCCTGCTGCGACTCAAGGGTTATAACACCCCCTTTATTGCGCCGCTGAACGAGCGCGGTCTGCGCGATGCGGAAAAGGTGTATGTCATCGGCAGCCCCCTCGGCAAGCTCGACCAAATCAGCAGCGGCGACTACACCGGCGATGTCCAGGGCCTATTGGCAACCAACGCCAAGGTCCAGCCCGGCAACAGTGGCGGGCCCATGGTGACGGAAGACGGCAAGGTGGTCGGGATCGTCACGATCAAGCTCAGCGCGAACGCCGACCCGGAGGTCGATTCGGGGCTTGGCTTTGCAATACCCATCAAGACGGCGCTCGAGGAATTTTCCGAACTCCGCAAAGGCCAGTGAGCTGCTTCGGCGGCTGGTACTCGCGTGCGTAGGTTTCATCACAATAATCACCTGAGGACGTAATAGTGGAATACCCTGATCGCCAAGGCATGCGCTTTCTGCCCAACGAAGGCGCCGTGGCCTGGCTCGACCCGAGCGTGTACGAAGATACGCGGCATTTTACGCCCGTCCTCTCCGCCTTGATCGTCAACGAGGCGTTGACCGGCTGCGGGCTGATCGCCCTGCACCAGGACTGGCTCAAAGAGGGGATGGTCTGCATGGTGCGGGTCGATCGCCTGGGACCGCTCACGGCCGAGATCCGCTGGATCAGGGACCTGGGAGAGGGCATCTCAAAGATTGGCGTCGAATATCTCGAATAGCCTGCACTGGGGTGCGTCATCATGAGCCATTCACTCCGGCGTTACCGCCTTTCATTGGTGTCATCCACGGTGTGGCCCACGCACTCGCGATTTCCCAGCGCAGCCCGATCTGACGGCCGCCTGGCGAGCGCTTGGGGCTGGCTGCTGTTGCTGTTGCTGTTGAGCGGCGTGCTCCTGAGTGCCGGCGTCCAGGCCGGGGGCGAGCACGACCATGTCGAATTGACCCCCGAGCGGGTCCTCAACCAGACCGCCATCCCGGTGTATGGCTACCGCGTCGTTCACACCTATCCGCACGATCGAACCTCCTACACCGAGGGCCTGGTCATGTTGAACGGCACCTTCTACGAGGGGACTGGGCTCTATGGTCAGTCGAAGGTGCGGCAGTGGGAGCCGGCCAGCGGGCGCATACTCCATGAGGCCAGTTTGGACTCACGCTATTTCGGCGAAGGCGTCACCGTGCTGGACGGACGCGTCTACCAATTGACCTACCTCGAGAACACCGGCTACCTCTACGATCAAGCCACCTTGGAGCGCCATGGGGGCTTCCGCTACGTCACCCAGGGCTGGGGGCTCACCACCGATGGTCGGCACCTGATCATGAGCGATGGCTCGTCCGCCATCCAATTTCTCGACCCGAAATCCGAACAGCAGGTGCGCCGCATCTTTGTCACCGACGCGGTTGGCCCGGTCGGGTTTCTGAACGAATTGGAATATGCAGACGGCAAGCTCTATGCCAATGTCTGGCAAACCAATTTTATTGCAGTCATCGCCCCCGCGACCGGCAAGATCGCCGCCTGGATCGACCTCACCGGCATCAATCCAGAACCCGCGGTGCTGGTCTATCCGCTGGTGCTCAACGGCATCGCCTACAACCCGGCGACCAAGCGCCTGCTGGTAACCGGAAAGTGCTGGCCCAACATCTATGAAATCGCGCTGACCGAGCGCAAGAATCGATGATTAGCCTGGCTCCCGCGCTCCTGCGTGGGAGCAAGCGCGGGCGCTCCGCGTCCATGAGCCGAACGGACGCGGAGCGCCCGCCCGGCATTCCCACGCTGGAGCGTGGGAACGAGAGAGCGCCCAGGCACAGGCCAAATATATCAAGGAGCGCTATGGCACTTCCTACCCACGACGTGACTGGACCACGCCATTACTCATTGGGTTCGGGCTTTACCTTGGCTACTCCGTTGCCCTCTTCGCATTGGCATTTCTTGTTATATTTGTCGCTCACAACTAACAGACACACCTTCTATGGCTATTAACCTTAACATCAGGAATTGGAGCAGGAATTCAATGAAAACCAATCACCTTCGCAGATGGATGCTAGCATTTTTTAGCATGACATCGACGTATCCTGCCAGCGCCAGCGACATGGGGATGGCGATACCGATTTTCACTGTTCCGATCTTGATGGTTGGCATGGCAGTCGCTATTGCAGCGTGGGTCATGGCCAGAGAGACCAAAGTGCGCACAGGCGTTCTGATGGCCATTTACCTTACGGGCGCCGTTCTATCGTTTATTCCCGGCCTATTCAGCGCAGCGGTTTCCAACCAGTATACATCATCCCAGTACGCGGACATCGCTATTTTCTACCTGATTGCGTTCCTGGTGTATTTGATCGTCATGGTGAGCGCTTTTATCGCCATTGCGAGGCGGGGGGAAGAAAAAGAGCCAGATTCAACGATGAGTCCTGAAAATGGTGAGAAAGGCAGGCGCGCCCGCAATGTCACGCCCAGAAAGAAATGGAGATAATATCTGACAAAACAGGGCGCCAGGCGCGATTACATCTTACTCGCCATCTTCGCCAAACCGGCCATCGAAGCGCGCCATCCCTGGCGTCGCAACTGCATCAGGTAATGACGGTCGGCTCGGTGCGTCCGGTACGCGCCTCGATCTGGGCCAGTTCCCGGGCGATCACGATGAGCGGTGCCAAGGCCTCCTGAGTGTCCTGCTGGTGTTTGCTGGGGTCCGGCTCGTAGGACTCGATGTAGACGCGTAAGGTCGCCCCCTCGGTCCCGGTGCCGGAGAGCCGCAACACGATGCGTGCGCCGCCCTCGAGGCCGATCCGCAGGCCCTGGTGACTGGACACACTGGCGTCGATCGGGTCGGTGTATTCAAAGTCGTCGGCATAGGCCACGGTGTAATCGCCCAGGCGCTTGCCGGGTAGTTCCGGGAAGAGCATGCGCAGGTGGTGCACCAGGCTCGCGGCCCCCTGGGCATCGACTGCCTCATAGTCATGGCGGGTGTAATAGTTGCGGCCGAACTGCCGCCAGTGGTCGCCGACGATCTCGGCCACCGACTGTTTGCGCACCGCAAGCAGGTTGAGCCAGAACAGCACGGCCCAGAGCCCGTCCTTTTCGCGCACATGGTCGGAGCCGGTGCCGAAGCTCTCCTCGCCGCACAGCGTGATGCGGCCGGCGTCCAGCAGGTTGCCGAAGAACTTCCAGCCGGTGGGGGTCTCGAAGCACTCGATGCCCATGGCCTCGGCCACCCGGTCGGCCGCCTGGCTGGTGGGCATGGAGCGGGCGATGCCGCGGATGCCGTCCTTATAGCCGGGCATCAGGTGGGCATTGGCCGCCAGCACCGCCAGGCTGTCGCTGGGGGTGACAAAGAAGTCCTTGCCCAGGATCATGTTGCGGTCGCCGTCACCGTCGGAGGCGGCGCCGAAGTCCAGGCCCGCGGCGCCCTGGCACAGTGCCACCAGTTCCTGGGCATGGGCCAGGTTGGGGTCCGGGTGGTGGCCGCCAAAATCCGGCAAGGGCACGCCGTTCATCACGGTGCCGGGCGGGGCGCCCAGCCGGTTCTCCAGGATCTCCATGGCGTAGGGGCCGGTGACGGCGTGCATGGCGTCGAAGCCCAGCCGAAAGCCCCCGGAGTTAAAGAGCGCCTTGATGGCGGCGAAATCGAACAGCGACTCCATCAGGGCTGCATAGTCCGCCACCGGGTCGATGACCTGGACTTCCATGGCCCCGATCTGGACCGTGCCGAGCTGGTCCAGGTCGGTGTCCGGGCAGTCCAGAGTGAGGTACCGGTCGATGGTCTGGGTACGCTCGTACATCGCCTCAGTGACCGACTCCGAGGCCGGCCCACCCGTGGCCCCGTTGAACTTGATGCCGAAGTCCTCGTCCGGGCCGCCCGGGTTGTGGCTGGCAGACAACACGATCCCGCCTTGCGTGTGGTACTTGCGGATCAGGCAGGAGACCGCCGGGGTGGAGAGGATGCCGCCCTGCCCCACCAGCACCCGGGCCACGCCGTTGGCGGCGGCCATGCGCAGGATGATCTGGATGGCCTCGCGGTTGTAATAGCGGCCGTCACCGCCCACCACCAGGGTTCCGCCGGCGAGTTCCGGCTGGGTGTCGAAGATCGACTGGACGAAATTTTCCAGGTAGTGCGGCTGCGCGAAGACGCGGACCTTCTTGCGCAGCCCGGAGGTGCCTGGACGCTGCCCCGCGAAGGGCGTGGTTTTGATGACTGTCGGATCCATGTTCAACCCCTTGATTATCGTTGCGATGACCTACATTGATACGGCTCGGACCGGGGGCTCGGCGCGCGAGCGGCCGCGGCCCCCGCCGCCATGGGCCGGGAAGTCCGGATTGTAGCCCGGGCCAGGCGTGCGACAATAACCGGTTGCGGCCCCCGTCTAGCCGCCGCCGCGTCCCAGGCGGGCTCGGCAGCGGCCGGCCCGCCGGCAAACAAACACCAAATCGTTCTCAAAGAGGTAGGAAAGCGTATGACTGTCGAAGCGCATAAGGAAACACTGGAGTTTAAGGCGGAGGTGAGCCAGGTACTGGACCTGGTGATCCGCTCACTCTATTCAAACAAGGAGATCTTCCTGCGCGAGTTGATCTCCAACGCCTCGGACGCGGCGGAAAAACTGCGGTTCGAGTCCCTGAGCGACGAGGGGCTGTTAGAGGGCGACGGTGAGTTGCGGATCCGCGTCACGGTCGACCCCGAAGCCGGCACCCTGACGGTGTCGGACAACGGCATCGGCTTGAGCCGCCAAGAGGTGGTCGAGACCATCGGCAGCATCGCCAGTTCCGGCACCCGCCGCTTCTTCGAGAAGATGACCGGCGACCAGGCCAAGGACAGCCAGCTCATCGGCCAGTTCGGCGTCGGCTTCTACTCGACCTTCATCGTCGCCGACAAGGTCACCCTGACCTCGCGTCGCGCCGGTCTGGGCGACGAGCATGCGGTGCGCTGGGAGTCCGACGGTCGCGGCGCCTACACCCTGGAGACGGTGGAGCGGGCCGGCCGCGGCACCGACGTCACCCTGCACCTGAAGGAGGACGAGAAGGAGTTTCTGGACGCCTGGCGCCTGCGCTCCATCATCGGCAAGTTCTCCGACCACATCACCCTGCCGGTGGAAATGCTGAAGGAGCACCACGACAGTCCTGAAGACGAGGAGGAAGGCGAGGAGAAGGCGACGCCGGAAACCAAGGCTCCCGAGTGGGAAAAGGTCAACCGCGGCACCGCGCTGTGGATGCGCAACAAGGCCGATGTGACCGAGGAGGAGTACCAGGACTTCTACAAGCACATCTCACACGATTACGAGCCGCCGCTCGCCTATGCCCACAACCGGGTGGAGGGGACCAACGAGTACACCACGCTGCTCTTCGTCCCCAAGAAGGCCCCCTGGGACCTGTGGGACCGCGATCAGAAGCACGGCATCAAGCTGTATGTGCGCCGCGTCTTCATCATGGACCAGGCGGACAAGCTGCTGCCCCACTACCTGCGCTTCATCAAGGGCGTGGTGGACTCCGACGACCTGCCGCTAAACGTCTCGCGCGAACTGCTCCAGCACAACCGCAAGATCGACACCATCCGCCAGGCCAACACCAAGCGGGTCCTGGGCGTGCTGGAGACCCTGGCCACGGACGAGCCGGAGAAGTATGCCGAGTTCTGGAAGGAGTTCGGTCGGGTGATCAAGGAGGGGCCAGCGGAGGACTTCGCCAACCGTGAGCGCCTCGCCGGGCTGATGCGCTTTGCCACCACCAACAGCGAGGGCGAGGCCCAGACCGAGTCGCTGGACGGCTATCTCGAGCGGATGAAGGAGGGCCAGGACAAGGTCTATTTCATCACCGCCGACAGCCCGGCCGCCGCCCGCCACAGCCCGCACCTGGAGGTCTTCCGCAAGAAGGGTGTCGAGGTGTTGCTGCTGTCCGACCGGGTGGACGAGTGGCTGGTCAATCATCTGAGCGAATACAAGGGCAAGCACCTCCAGTCGGTCACCAAGGGCAATCTGGACCTGGGCACGCTGGCCGATGCCGAGGAAAAGGCCAAGACCGAAGAGGCGGCCAAGGAGCACGGCCCCCTGCTGGAGCGTCTGAAGACCGCCCTGGGCGAGCGGGTGGATCAGGTGCGCCCCAGCGCCCGTCTGGTCGACTCCCCGGCCTGTCTGGTGGTAGGCGAGTATGACATGAGCTCCAACCTGGCCCGGGTGCTCAAGGCCGTGGGGCAGGACGCCCCCAAGCAGCGCCCGACGCTCGAGGTCAACCTGGACCACCCGCTGGTCAAGCGCCTGGAGGCGGAGACCGACGAGACCCGCTTCACCGACCTGGGGCTGATCCTGCTAGACCAAGCGCAGCTCGCCGAGGGCGGCCAGTTGGACGACCCGGCGGCCTTCGTCGGGCGACTCAACAGCTTGATGATGAACGTGCTGCTGGCCGGGGGCTGAGGCCCACGGCGCCGCACCCAGGTGCGGCGCCGTCATGGCGGCAGGATGCCGTCATCCAGTGCCAGGGAGGGCGGTCTTTCAGGGCGCTGGTCCGCACAGCGGGCCCTACAGCCCGTAGGGTCCGCTGTGCGGACCAGCGCCCTTCACCGGACGTAGGGTGGATAAGCGTAGCGCTTCCACCACAGCGCGGAGAACGCTCCGCTTGACCAGCGAACACACAGTGATCGTATTCTGCTTATGAGCAATTTACAGAAACGCGTTCGCCCCGCCGCCCCGAACTACCGGGACTACGAGGTGGACCTGGTGGCCTGGGCGCTCGATAACGCCGCCCTGTTGCGGGCAGGTCGCTTGTCCGAAGTCGATGCACAACACCTGGCCGAGGAGCTTGAAGACTTGGGTAAGAGTGAGCGGCGATCCTTGGGTAGTCACCTGCGGGTCCTGGTGACCCACCTGCTCAAGTGGCAGTACCAGCCTGGCCTGCGTGGCGCCAGTTGGCGTCTCTCGGTCCTCAACGCCCGGGCCGCGATCCGCGGCATCCTGGCGGACAGCCCCAGCCTGGTCCCCGAGACACCGCGTCACTTGGATGCCGTCTACCACCTGGCCCGCGCCAACGCGATCGGCGAGACCGGCCTGCCGGAGGCGAGCTTTCCGCCGGACTGCCCATACACTATCGAGCAAGTTTTGTCCGAGACATTTTGGCCGCAATAGGCCACGTGTATTCGAGGGATAATGATCAGCCCGGCAGATTACGAATGCGCAGTACTTGAGAAACTTCGCCTCGATTTTCACCGGGTGGCGGTATCGGTGCACGGCACCGAAGGCAGCCATGAGCATAGGTTTCTAGGGAGATTCAGCCTTGTGAAGCGGCAACTGGACGCAGCGGCATACCGGTTTGGGGATTCCCGCCCTTTTCTTATTGCTGATGCAAAACGGCATAAGACGAAGGTGGATGTCAAGGATACCGAGGCTTTCATTGGCATGGTCGACGACATCGGCGCCGACATCGGGCTCCTCGTTGCGCCCGTCGGCTTTACTGCCGCTGCCGTTCGACGCGCTGCTGCCGCTGCGACCGAAGTCCGAATCATGACTGTGAAGCAAGCGTTGACATACAAGTGGTTGCCACTTGCACGGCAGATATACCCGCACGACTGGGTTTTTCGAAAAGAACTTGCCCTTGCGGTTCGCCTGCTGCATAAAAAGGCGCCTCCCGAGGACATCATTGGCGCGCTTGAACCTGTTGCGTTCGATGAGTGGGACGCATTCGTTGCATACGCCCTTCGCCACCACCAAACGGAGGCTTTCTCTTTTCTTCGTTCAATTGTTTCCCACCACGACGACGATGGATGGCGTTTCAACGCGCTTAACCATCTTATCCAATCAGGTGGTCTTGACGCATGCACCACAGCAGAGATCCTCGCGCATGAACTGGACCCGGAAATTCGCGAGTTTATAGAGAAAGAGAGCACATAGCGCGGACAAGCGCGGCTCATCCACGCTAGGTCCGAGTTGGGTGGATGCGACGCGGTGTCGTGCCCATCTCACGCATCGTGGCATGCACCTTAACCTCCCTGTAATGCTTGCGCTGGCCGGCGCCGGACGGGTTTCAGATCGACGGGGCAAACTGCCAGTATCTAGCATCGTTGCCGCTACGCCGTCCGTAGCCGCAGATACTCCCACCCCAGGCATGCCAACCACACGGTCTTGGGGATGGGTCGCTGCGCGGTGCGGTAGTAGCTGACCATGCGACGCGAAAGGCCAAGCGCCTCGGCGGCGGTCGTCAGGCTCAGGCCGTTGCGACGCATCCAGGCATCGAACTGCTCATGGGAGGGCAGGCCGGCCTGCTCCTTGGACCAGGCGTACAGATTGTCCGCACCAAACTCGGTATCGAACCATTCCACGCTGCCCCCCCATTCGGCAAGATGGGCGGTGGCAAAGACCTCCGGCGCCAGGATGGGTGCCAGGGCCGGAATGCTCCGAAGCTTGTCGCCGACTTCCACCTCCAGTGTCTCCCCCGTGCTCCAGCGGGTGCGCAACCGATAGGGCTCGAGGGCGTGCACCTCCTCAAGCTGAGGGAAAAAGTACCTGCTCATGGGTGATATTTTCTCCATTCGGCGATCAGGTCCGGCCGGTGCTCGATGGCCCAGGCGAGGACTTGGGCAATCTCGCGGGCGCGGATCGGGCCGAGCATGGCCAGGGTGTCGATCTCGACCAGATTGTCGCGTCCATCCGACATCACAACGTGAAAGTGGGGCGGCGGATGGTCCAACGCCCGAACCTCGACACGGCAGTTTGGAAATCGGGCGATGGTCGGCATGACGCTAGACTAGGGCAACCAGTGCCCCGAATCAATTGCAGAAGGGGCATTGGAAATCGCAGATGGATGTCTGCCTTGAGCCCGTCGGTCGGCGCGGCGGCCCCGACGGCGAGTGCCGCGCCGACCGACGCCGGCAGTCGACCCTGCGTTTTCTCCTGACACCCCTCTGTGGTGTCACGCACCTGTGAGGCGCTTTGCGCCGAAGGCGGTGGTGCTCACGCCCCAGTGAGGAAGCCTTGCGCAAGTTTCGGCAGCGCGGCGAGACCTTGACCATCGTTTCGATCACAGGGCTTTCCTGCAACCCGTCGCGGCCGGCAGCCGGTCCTACGAGGGTAGGAACGGCCACCCGACCGCAACGAATATGACTCGCGGGGTAACCGGAATACCGATCAAGGCCCAACCACCGTTGGCCCATCGCCAACCGGCCCCCCATAACGCGCCAAGAAACGCGCAAACTGTTCACGCTGCGACCGCAACCGCTGCACCTGGCGGGGGTAGTTTTCGTGCTCAAAGGCGTCCACACCGAAGGCCGCGGGCGGCGGCAGGGCGTCCAGCAAATCGATCGCTTGATTGAAGAACGTACGCTTACCCGCATCGGTCAGCGCGAGATCGAAGACCCGGTTGGCCATCTTGATCGCCTCGCTCGCCTTGCCCGCGGCGATCAGACTTAACAGATAGCTGTGACAAACCCGGATCGCGGCCCGTAGTTGGTTGTAGCCGCGGGGCGTGCGCTTGCCCGGGATAAGTGAAATATTGGAAAGCCGACTGGCAAGACAGTCGAAGGGATGCAGGACGTAGAATGAATGCCCGTTGGCGGTCGTCAGCGGCACCCGGCGGCGCAGGATATCCGTCTCATTAACGCCCGCCACATAGGCCAGAAAGTCGGCGACCACCACGCCGGCACCGTCAATGAGGATGGCCGTGTTCGGCGTCGGGTCCTGGGCCTGGGGTATACGGCAGCGATAATTCAGCGCATCCGCCAGCCCGAGTGCCTGCGAGGCATCGCCAAGAAAATCGATATCGACCGTCTCGGTGATGACCGGCAGCCCAAGCATGTGCTCCCACAGGGCCACCGCCTGTCCGCCGACCAGCGTCAGGTCCTCGCCGACGCAGTCGAGCCACTGCAGCACCCGCTCGATCTTCACAGATCCTCCAGAAACGCGGCATAGTCATCCGGGGATCGCTCCGCGACCCGCACCACCAGCCCCGCGAACACACACCCGATCTCTCTTGACTTGTCGATGCGCTGGGGAGAGACCGCCAGCGCGGCAGG
Source organism: uncultured Thiodictyon sp. (assembly GCF_903946935.1). GTDB lineage: Bacteria > Pseudomonadota > Gammaproteobacteria > Chromatiales > Chromatiaceae > Thiodictyon. The sequence goes on along the minus strand of NZ_CAJAXH010000229.1, from coordinate 26,869 downwards.
GTTGACGGCCGCGCCGACGTCCGGCGGGGCCTCGTCTAGTGGCTGTTTCTGAATGCTCATCGCCGTAGAGTACCGCCTAACGCCGTGCCAGGCACTCTGATATTTGACAACTTGGAAAATCGCCTGGAAGGCGATTTTCCAAGTCCTTTGTGGCAAACTTCCGCGCTACCTCGCGGGCCGTCCGGCCGCAACCCCAAAGTCCACATGACGAAGAGGCGATATCCATGCGCGTGATCCTGCTCGGCGGCCCCGGGGCCGGCAAAGGTACCCAGGCCAGCTTCATCAAGGAGCACTTCGACATCCCCCAGATATCCACCGGCGACATGCTGCGCGCCCATGTCAAACAGGGCACTGACCTGGGCATGGCGGCCAAGAAGATCATGGACGAGGGCGGTCTGGTGTCCGATGACATTATTCTTGGAATGGTAAAGGCGCGCATCGCCGATGCCGACTGCAAGGGCGGCTACCTCTTCGACGGCTTTCCCCGCACCCTGCCCCAGGCCGATGCCTTGAAGGCCGCCGGCGTGTTCGTCGACGCGGTGGTGGAGATCGACGTCCCGGACGCGGAGATCGTCAGCCGCATGTCCGGCCGCTGGAGCCATCCGGCCTCGGGCCGCACCTATCACGTGATCTTCAACCCGCCCAAGACCGCGGGTCTGGACGACGAGACCGGCGAGCCCTTGGTCCAGCGCGACGACGACAAGGAAGAAACCGTCAAGGCGCGGCTTAAGGTCTATCACGACCAGACCGAGCCACTGATCCATTACTACGCGTCCTGGGCCAAGCAGGGTGGGGAAGGGGCGCCGAAGTACATCAAGGTCCATGGCATCGGTGCGGTAGACGCGATTCGCGCCCAGATCGTCAGCCAACTCGAAGCGCTCTGAGCCAGCAGGCGCCAGCGCTGTGCAGACCGGGCGCAAGCCCGGTTTTTTATTCACCTGGTTTTTCATAAGACTTTGAATCCCTGCCTGATTGTCCTGGGGCGCGGCGGTCCCGGGGGGATTCTGTTACTATTCGCTAATAAACCGTTTTAACTAGGTGACTCCAATGGCAGTGGTCGAACTCAATCAGAGCGGCTTTGAGGCCGCGATCGAAGAGAATAATTTCGTGATTGTGGACTTTTGGGCCCCCTGGTGCGGTCCGTGCCGTTCCTTTGCCCCGGTCTACGAGAAGGTCTCCGCCGATTTCGACGATATCCTCTTCGCCAAGGTCAACACCGAGGACGAACAAGAGATCGCCGCCCATTTTCGCATCCGCTCCATCCCCACCCTGATGATTTTTCGCGACCAAACAATTATTTACGCCCAGCCGGGGGCGATGCCCGAGGGGGCATTCCGCGAGCTGCTCACCAAGGCCAGGGAACTCGACATGGCCGAGGTCAAGCGCCAAGAGGCCGAACGGCGCGACGCCTCGCAAGCCTCCGGCAACGCCTGAGCACACGGCGACCGTTTAGCCTTGTGCCTGCCGCTATGAACCCGGCCCACCCCGCCCGACGGCGTATCGCGCAGTCGCCCCGCCGACCCGTGCGGCCCGTCGCGGGTTAGACATGCAGCCCCCCCGCGGCCCCCACGACCTCCTGGGTCTCGCCTTCGCGCGTCCCACGGTGGGCGACCTGATGCGTCTGTGCGAGGAGAATTTTGTCCTGCTGGGCCGTCTCGCGCCGCACCTCAAGGAGCAGCGGGAAAGCCTGGTCTCGCGCCGCCAGGGCCGGGTCGACCTCTTCCTCCTGATCGAGGAGCAATCGCGCTACACCAGCCTGATCAGACTCACCCACTTTTTCCCCGGGCTGGAACGCGCGCCCGGACGGGGACCGGCCCCGCTGGCAGCGGCTGGCGACGACCTCACCGGACAGCGGGCCGATCCCGATGCGCGCCTGCGAATCTATCACGATGCCCGCCAGGTGGAGGTCCTCGACCTGCGCCAGACCGCCCTGCCGCTGCGCTCGGACTATCAGCGACCGGCCCTGGAGGCCAAGTGGCGGGTCAACCTGTTCCTCGGCAAATGGCTAGCCTATTGTCTCCATCAAGGACATCGCTTCGGCCCCGTTGGCAGCCCTGGCGGCGATCCGGTGCCGCTGCCGGAAGGCGACGCGTTGAGCGACCTCCTGACCTGAGCGCGGGGCCCAGCGCCGGAGTGCATCCGCCCGCCAGTGCCGTCGGGCGGTTGCTAGAATACGGGTTGTATGGCCCCACCAGGGCCTTACGGCTCCCCGTGGCGCGGGCTGCCGAATCGCTACAACCGTCAACTACCCCGCCCTAAAGGGTTGCGCTTGTTGAAAGGCAAGCTGGGTTGACCAGCCTGAGCCCGCCTGACACGGACGACCAAGAACCGTCGGCGATGCCGACGACCGCTATCCCTCTCCGCCCTGAAGGACGGGGTTTCTCGCGGAGGAACCGATGAACGCACACAACCCCCCGGGGTCCAGGCGTGGAACGGTCCTTGTCCTCGGTACTGACGCCGCCCTGAGCGTCGCACTCGCCCCCGCGCTCGCCAGTTACGGACTCGACCTGGAGCGCGTGCAATCCGCCGTTGAGCTGCACCGCCAGGTCCAGCCCCCCGACGCCGTACTCGCGCTGATCGATCTGCGCGCCTTGCCGAATACCGAAGCCCTGGCTGGACTCGGCGCGACCGGCAGCGCCCACCCGGGGCCGCACCTGCCCCTGGTCGGTCTCGGACTGCCCGGCGATCTCCCGCAACGGGTCGCGGCGCTGCGCGCGGGGGCGGCGGCCTGGCTCGCGGCGGACTTGGACCCGTCGGTCATGGCCGCCCGCCTGGCGGCCCTGGTCGGGCCGGCGGACGGGACCCCGGAGCGCATCCTGGTGGTGGACGACCAGCCGGTGTCCGCCCTGTTTGCCGCGCGGGTCCTGGAGCGCGCCGGGATGGTCACGCAGCGGGCGGCCGATCCGCTCCTGGTCCTGTCCATCATGGACGACTTCGCCCCCGACCTGGTGCTCATGGACCTGCACATGCCCGGGATCAGCGGGACCGAGCTGACCCAGGTGATCCGGGAACAGGAGCGCTTCGCCGACCTGCCCATCGTCTTCCTGTCAGTGGAATTGGACCCGGAGCGGCAGTTGGATGCACTGCGCATCGGCGGCGACGACTTCCTGGCCAAGCCGGTGCCACCGGAACGACTGGTGGCCTGTGTGCGCGGGCGTCTGGCGCGGGTGCGCCAGCGCGCCAGCATGCACCGGGCGGCCGCCCCGGGGGTCGCGCCGGAGGTGCGCGAGCGCGAGCGCCTGCTCGGGCGGCTCGACCGCCTGATCCGCTCCCCGGCGGGCGCCGACTGGGCACTGCTCTATCTGGAGCAGCCGGGACCCGCCGCCGCCCTGCACCGGCTGGCCACGGCGGTGCGTACACACGCGGGGGCGGACGGGTTAACGGCACTGCTGGGCGAGCACGGCGTCTGCATGCTCGTGCGAGGCGACGCCGCGCGCCCCTTCGGGGTCCTTGCCGAAGCCCTGTCACAGCGCCTTCGCGCCGACCTGCAGGCGGGCGCCGGCGGTGCCGAGGTGCCACCCTTCGGGACCGGTTGGTGTACCCTCACGGCCGGGGGCGGGGAGTCGGTCACCCTGGTGTCGCGGGCGCGCAAGGCCGCCTGCGTCAGCCTCCAGGTCCATCAGGGGCGCGCGGCCGGCTATGTACCGGTGCCCGCGTGGCCGGACGCCGCGGCCGCGGTGCCGGCCCCGGTGCTGGAGGCCATCGCGGCCGACCGGTTCGAGCTCCTGTTCCAACCCATGATGCCGCTGCACGCGGCGGCCGCGGAGCGCTACGAGGCCACCCCGCGCCTGGTGGGACCCCATGGCGAACTGCTCGGCCCGAGCGTCTTCGCGCCGGTGGCCCTGCATACCGGACGGACCCCGCACATCGACCGCGAGTTGCTCACCGCCGGTCTCGACGCGCTGCGGGAGCGCCATGCGGCGGGCCGGCCGATCAACCTGTTCCTACCTCAAGCCATGGCCAGCGCGGCGGATGACGCCTGGATCGGCTGGCTGCGCGACGACATCAGCGCCCGCGACCTGATCCAATGCCGGCCAACCATCCAATGGGAACTCACCGACGTCGAGTGCCACCTCGACCTGGCCGCCCGCCGCGCCGAGCAACTGGAGCACTTGCGCATCCCATTGTGTCTCAATGGATGCGTGGCGGGCGAACGCACCGAGCGGGCACTTGAGCGGCTGCCGGTCGCCTATATCCGAGTGGCACGGGAACCGATCCGCGAGCTGTCGGCCGAGGGGCTCCAGGAGTTGGTCGGGCGCGTACACGGGCACCAGGCCCTGGTGATCGCCACCGGGGTCGAAGGACCCGAGGCCATCACCCCCCTGTATGGCGCCGGGATCGACCTGATCCAGGGACCCTATGTCCAGCCGCCGACCCAGACCATGGACTTCGACTTCGCGGATGCGGTCGGGTAGTAGGCCGCAAGTCATTGACGTGTGCATCGGCACCAGACCCTGGCGATCGCCAACGGGGTCGCGGGAGCCACGGCCATCGCCCCCCTGTATCGCGCCGGGATCGACCTGATCCAGGGACCCTACGTCCAGGCGCCGGCCGAGACCATGGCTTTCGACTTCGCGCAGGCGCTGGGGTAGCGCGGTGGCGGCACTCCCCCATCAACGCCACTCAGGCCGCTGAACCTAGAAAGAGCAGTTGTCACGCCAAGGCGCCAAGCTCGCCAAGGTTTTTCAGTGCGTTGTCGGCGGTGTGCCAGTCACCCGGAAGGTGGTCTGGATAGTGGCTCTACCCGATTGTATTTCTTGGCGAGCTTGGCGCCTTGGCGTGAGCAATTCCCGGGTTGAGGCTGAATCGACCGGGCAACCCCCTACTCATCCGACCCCGTGGATGCCACCCCCGGGAGACGCCACACCAGCTCAACCAAGGGGTACTCCCAGGTCTCGGATCGGCAGCGGTCGCGATAGTCGCCCTCCCCATCCTCGCGGCGGCGCCGCAGCCAAGCGACCACCCGCAGGGTCTCGACCGCAGCCAGCCGGGGGCGCCAGGCGTCGGCGGCACGCCGCGAGAGCCGACCGACCGCACCGCCCTGGGCGTCGCAGAGCAAGAGCGTGTCACCGTGCGGGCGCAGGTACAGCGTGTCCCCGGTGCGCAGCGCGTTCTGCCGCGCGTGAATGGGGTCCTTGGGGGGCTGCCGGCCGGCATAGCCCAGGTCGATGTCGGTGGGCCCGAGCAGCGTATAGCGACGCTGGACGATGGCGGCGGGCGGGGCCTCGATCGCGCTGCGGGTGCGCAGGAGCCAGTCCCCGTCGAACCAGGCCGGTGAGGGATTGTTGCCGCCCGGCAACCGGCCCAGCGCCAGGGTCTCGCGTGCCCTGGTCATACCGACATAGTAGAGCCGCCGCGCCCCCTGCTGCGCGGCACTGTCCGCCCCACCGCCCGGTCCATCGGCAATCAGCACATGGGGGAACTCCAGACCCTTGGCCCCGTGCAGGGTGGAGAGCAACACGCCCTCGCTCAAGTGGCGGTCACGCCGCTGTTCGCCCAGGGTCTCGTAGCAGAACTCCAGCACCCGCGAGGCCGGGACCTCGACCTCCCCCGCCTCCCCCTGCCAGTCCTCGATCAGCTCGGTGAGCGCCCGACGCCAGGGCGAGACGGCGGCGGGCAGGAATGCCGTCAGGGCCGCGACCGTGCAGGGTCCATGACCCAGAGCGGCGATGGCGTCCAAGAAGACGGCAATCTCGCGCACCCGATGCAACGGGGGCAGCTCGTCGCGCCAAGCGACCGGGATGCCCGCGGACTCGCACAATGCACGGATCGGATGCAGGGTCTCGTGGCGGTAGGCCAGCACGGCGAAGTCCGACCAGTCCCCACCGCCCAGGGCGCGCCGACGCTGCATCCAGTCTACCAGCGCGGCGGCCTGGCGGCCGGGATCGGGCACCGCCAGCACCTCCACCCGACCGCGTCCGTGACCGTCCAGGGCCTCCCACCGCCCGCCGGGTGGTTCGCGCCGCCGGCGCCGATCGATGCGGATGGGTTGGCCGGTCTTCATGCGCTCGCGGTTGTGGCCGATCAGTGCATTGGCGGCGGCGATGATGTGGCCGCTCGAGCGGTAGTTCTCGACCAGGTAATGGACTTCGGCCTGATAGTCCTCCTTGAAGCGGCGGATGAACTCGACGCTGGCGCCGCGGAAGGCGTAGATGTTCTGGTCGTCATCGCCGACCGCGAGCAAGGTCAAACGCCCCTCGTCCTCGGCCAAGGCGCGCCCGGCCACCGCGGCGACCAGGCGATATTGCTCCGGGTCGATGTCCTGATACTCGTCCACCAGGATGTGCCGATAGCCCGCCAGCAGCCGGTCGCGCAAGGCGTCCGGCGTAAGGCCGGGCAGTTCGACCCGCCCCTCCAACAGGTCCAGGGCGGCCTGGATGAGCCCGTCGAAATCGGCCGCTCCGCCCCGCTGTGTACACTCGGCAAATGAACTGCCGGTCAGCCGCATCGCGAACCCGTGGTAAGTCTGGATGGTGACCCCGCGGGCGTCGTCCCCCACCAGCGCCACCAGGCGGCGGCGCAGCTCCAGTGCGGCGCTGCGGTTGTAGCAAAGGATCAGGATGGCGCGCGGGTCCACCCGCAGCACCCGCAACAGATAGGCGCAACGGTGGACGATGACCCGCGTCTTGCCCGAGCCGGGGCCGGCGAGCACCAGGCGGTTGGTCTCCGGCTCCGCCGCCACGATGGCGATCTGCTCCGGATTGTCCAGGGCATCGACGATGCGCCGGAACGACTCCGTCGTGGTCGCCCGCGCCACGACCTCCTGTCGATCAGCGAAATAGCGACGGACGAAGGCGCTACGCCCCAGGGTGAAATAGGCCCCGACCAGGCCGACCGCCTGGGCGATCCGCTCCAACCCCAGGCGCGCATAGGCTTCCATCACATGGATTTGGAAGACCCGCTCCCCATAGTGCTCGGCGAGCGGGGCATAATGACCCTTGGTGTAGCGCTTGCCCTTCGCCTGCGGCAGGACGCGGATGGTCATGGCCTGCCGGAATACCCCCACCCCGCCTTGCAGGACGATGGCGCGGTGCTCATGCAGGAACAGCAGCCCCCGCTCCACCGCGGCCAGTGGGTCGGGCAGGTTGCCGGCCAGGGTGAGATCGGCCCGCAGGGCCGCCGTCAGCTCGTCGAGCCCGAAACCGACCAGGGTGTCGGCGCTCGCCGGGGCCTGCGGCGGAATTTTGGCGATCAGGGCAGCGAGCACCACGGCGGCAATGTCCTCGCGGCGGCGGGCGGTCTTTTCCAAGGCCGACCAGTCGCGCTGCAGCCGCACCAGGTAGTGGTCGCGTTCGCGCTGGCGGAACGCCAGGCTCCCCTGGTTCCCGGCGAGTCCCTGCCCATCCCGCGCCAGGCTGCCCAGCAGGTCACGCAAGACCTCCGGGTTGCTGTCCACCCCCCGGTCGAGCAGACGCTGGTTGAGCCGCCGGATCGACAGCGGGTGCCAGGCCCGGTCGTCCGCGTCCGGGGCCTCCTCCCGCAGGGCGGCGAGCATCGCGCGCTCCACCGCACAGACCTGGGCCAGCAGCGCGGTGGACGGATTGACCACCTTGTGCCGGATGAAGGCGCTCTGCTGCGGCCCCTCCGCCAGCAGACCCGCCTGGGCCATGTCGTGGAGGGTGCGTAAGACCCGCTGCCCGGCGGTCTCGCCCCGGTCCCAAGCGGGGGTCGCGCCCGCAGCGGGGGACGGGCGCAACGCCGGCAGTTGGGCCAGTTGATCGGCGGTCAGACCCTCGTTCGGGTCGCAGTTGAACAGTTCCGCCAAGACCGCGAGCCAGCGGCTTGCCTGCTGCTCTGAAAGGCCCAGACCCGCGATGCGCCGCGCCGCCTCATCCAGGTTGGCGACCAATGGGCGCCCCTGGAAGACGCGGGTCCGGTTCTCGTTACGCTCCACGAACCCGGCCCGTTCCAGCCAGGCGATGGCGGTGCGCACCCGGGTGTCGGCGTCCCGGCCATCCGTGTCGAAGCCCAGGCGCAACGCATCGTCGCGCAGCAACTCCCCGGCGGTGAGGACCACGCAATCGTCCTGGTCGCGCCGCGCCCGCCGCAGGCCGCGCAGGATCTCCGCGATGTCCGCGCGGGAGAGTTGCGAGCCGGCCGCCAGGTGGAACTGGTCCTCCACGTCCTGTTCGTCATAGAGCAGGCAGCAGCGGGCGGGCGCCCGATCGCGCCCGGCGCGCCCGGCCTCCTGGACATAATTCTCCAGCGACCCGGGGATGTCGACATGCACCACCAGGCGCACGTCCTCCTTGTCCACCCCCATGCCGAAGGCGTTGGTGGCACAGACCACCTGGAGTTCGCCGGCGATGAAGGCGTCCTGTATGCGCCGCTTCTCGGGTGCCGGGAGCCCAGCGTGGAAGGGGGCCGCCGCCCAGCCCTGGCGGAGCAGAAAGGCGGCCACCTCCTCCACCCGCTTGCGGGTCGATCCATAGACCACCGCCGCGCCCTGCCCCGTCCGGTCGGGGGCGGCGCTCGGCTCACCCAATTCCTCGGCCAACACGGCATGCAGTCGCGACTCCTTTTCCTGTCGACGGGTCAGTTGGACCTCGAAACGCAGATTGTCCCGCCCGACCCCACCCTGAAAGAGTCGCAGTTCCAGCCCCAACCCGGCGCGGAAGTGGGCCAGGACCTCGGCGATCACGTCGGTCTTGGCGGTGGCGGTGAAGCAGGCGATGGGCGGCACCGGTACCCCCTGCCGCCCGGCCAACTCCTGGATGAAGCGGGCGGCATAGAGATAATCGGGCCGGAAATCGTGGCCCCACTTGGACAGACAATGCGCCTCGTCGAAGACCCAGCAACCCAGCTCGCGGGACTCCAACACCCGCCGGAACGAGACATTGCGCAACTGCTCCGGTGAGCAATACAGGATGGCGATCTCGCCCAGCCGCACCCGCTCCAGCACCGCCCCGCGCTCCGGGCCGGTCAGCAGACCATAGAGCGCCGCCGCATGGATGCTACCGGTCTTGCGCACCAGGTTGTCCACCTGGTCCTTCATCAACGCCTGGAGCGGCGAGATGACGATGGTGAGGCTACCGCGGCGCAGATAGCGCACCAGGGCCGGCAACTGAAAGCACAACGACTTGCCGCCGCCGGTGGGCATGATGGCGAGCGCACTGCCCTGCGCCATGCCATGGGCGACGATGGCCCCCTGGAGGCTGCCGCCGTCGGCGTCCTTGGGTTCGGGACGAAACGCAGTGAGGCCAAACCAGCGCTTGAGCTGGCCCTGTGGGTCATGGGTGGTGCGACACCACAGACAATCCGGCGCGGCGCAGGGCAGATCGCGCAGGGCATGCAGCAGGACCGCCGTCTCGGGGAAGCGGTGCCTGACCCAGGGGGGCAGCACCGAGCGGGCACCCGCCACCTGGAGCCAGGCAGTCGCATAGGCGAGGGCCGGGCGCAGACGCGGGTCGGTGAGGTGGCGCAGGGCCTGCGGCTGGGCCGCGGTGTGGCAGACGCGTCCATCCCAACAGCGGCGCAACAGGTCCAGGACCCCGGGCACATCGGGCAGGTCGATCCCGAGCGTGGCGAAGACCAGCGCGACCCCGGAGCCACCGGTGGCCGCGGATTCCAGCCCGGTCGCCCCGCGGAAACAGAAACGGTAGATCGCGAGCCACCCCGCCTCGCCGGCCAGGGCGCGGCGGGCGAACTCGGCCCACTGCTCGCGGAACACCTGCTCGGCCAGGCGGCAGTCCGCCAGTGGATCGGCGACTCCGTCACGCACCAGCTTGTAGTCCTTCACCAGGCGGTGATACGGATTCTCCGGGAAGGCCAATGGCGACAGGAACAGGGTATCGACCACCCGGCGCTTGAGCAGGGCCAGGGCCGGTTGGCGGGCACGCAGGCAATGCAGGTCGTGACCGAGCAGATTGTGGCCGAGGAGGAACTGCGCATCGGCGGCAAACCGGTCCAACTCCGCGAGCGCCGTCGGGCCATCGAACCGACCTTGGCGTCGAAAGCTGGCCTCGCCGCGCACCGCCGCGATCTTGTGGATTTCCCCATTGGGGCCAGTCTCCAGGTCGAGCAGGAGGGCGCGAGACAGAAAATCGTTGAGCCGTGGGTCCACGAGGTGATTATGAGTGAAATGATGGCCGCCGCGAAAGCCCGCACGGTCTGTACCTGCAATCCCAGGCCACCGCCGTGGCCGCCCATCCCAGGCGCCCCCGCCGGCCTTGCCCGCCGCTCGCGGCGGGGCTATGCTGCTCGCCCGCCCTGTTTGGGCGTTTCAATGTCTTATCCGCCAACGTACCCGAAGCCTGAACCATGAGCCCCACCGTCTATCGGCAGGAGAGCAAAGAATTCCAGATGAAGGTCGTGTGGCCGCCCGCCGGCCAGACCGCCGACCTGCAACCGGGCGACACGGACCAGCAGATATTCCAGCATGTCACCAATACCCTCAGCGCGGTCGTTACGCGCCTGGCCGGACCGAAACAACCGGAACTGGTCTTTAACAACAATCTGTGGCGCCGCGAGGGCATCCGCTATGACACGGCCGGCCGCGACCTCAAGCGCCATAACCTGACATTGGCCATCGAGGCCACCGACCAAAAGACCAAGTTAAAATGCAAACAACACCAGTTCATACCCGAGCTGCTGTTCGACAAGCCCAAGCATTCGCCCTGTCTGCCGGATGAGAAAACAGCAAGCCGCTACCAGCAACACGCGGCCAAGTTCAAGCTGGAAGAGGACCTGCATTTCAGCAACATCAAGTACTGCGCCTCGGGTTCATTGTTCGTCAAGGGGCGCGCCAACCACGTCACCAGCCTTGATGACTTCAGTCGCTATTTTCCCGGCCTCGCCACCCTGCTGACGCCAGCGACGCCGTTAATCCAACTGTCTCATTGGGATGAGGCGATATTCGATTCCATGGTCACCGGGTGGGGCAAGTGCCGCTTTGCCGACTGGATGCTGGTCAATCGCTGGGACTGGGAAACCAATACCCTCCTGGAATCCGAGCTCTCATTCAAGGTCGGCAAGGCGCTGGCGGATGACTGGGATTACCGGATACTGCACCAGGCCGCAACCCTTTATCTTGAATTGCAGCACAGCGGAATCTTTATGGCCGCACCGCCCATCTTCTTTTACGACAATCCGGTGTCTTCAACCGACATCACCGTCGCTGGAACATAATGCCCACATTCCGCAATATCGGTGGCTTTCGCCCCCTGTGGTGCCTGGTCTTGCTCGCCCTGGTCGTGGGTCGCGCACTGGCAGACGAGCCGAAGGTACTGATCTTTTCCTCTTACGCGACCGAACGCCCGTCGGAAGAGATCCGCAAGATGGAGCCGTTCCGCCAGGCCATCGAGCGCAGGCTGCGCGCACGTGGACGCAACGTGCGGGTCGAGGTCCGGATCTTCGCCACTTACGAGGAGGGGGTGCATGCCATCGTCAGTGGTGAAGTCGATTTTTCCCGGCTTGGACCCGCCAGCTACGTGATCGCCAAAGAGCGTAATCCCGATTTGAGCCTACTGGCGGTCGAGGCGCATAACGGCAAGAAAGATTTCTCCGGTTTGATCGTCGTCGCCAAGGATTCGAGTATTCAGAGTCTGGCCGATCTGCGCGGCAAGACCTTCGCATTTGGCGACCCCGCATCGACCACCGGACGCTATCTGCCCCAGGCCGAACTGACCAAGGCCGGCATTACTGCCAAGGACCTGGCCAGCTACGAATACCTCGGGCGCCACGACAAGGTCGTCTTTGCCGTGGCCAGCGGCACCTATGATGCCGGTGCCAGCAATGAGGGTACCGTTCAGAAATATGCCGCGGAGCGTGGTCTGCGCGAACTGGCGCGCTTCCCCAGCCCCACGCAAGCCTGGGTGGCACGCAGCGGGCTGGATGCCAAGGTCACGGCGGCGCTGCGCCGCACGCTGCTGTCGCTGACCGGCCCCGCCTTGGACTATGTGGACCGCAATGGCTTCCTCCCGGCCACGGACAGCGATTACGACGAACTGCGCCGGCGCATCGCCGTCGCCCGCGGGTTCGGCGGCTAGCCATGTCCCTGGCCGCAAAGATCTTCTGGAACACCCTAATGGTTTTGGCCATTGTACTGGGACTCACCGGCTGGTGGTCGGTCGCGAGCGAGCGCGCGGCACTGGAGGAGACCATCACCAAACACGGCAAGGCCATCGCGCAATCCCTGGCCGCCTTCAGCATCGAGGCGCTGGTGTCACAGGACTACCCGAGCCTCGACAAGGCACTGCGCACCATTGGCGACCACGCCGACAACATTGTTTATCTGCAGATCAGCCGCGGCGGGCATGTCGTTGCCACCTTCGGGCAACGCGGTGTCGGACAGACATTCACCGCGCCGGTCATCCTCGGCGAGGAGGGTCCAGAACAACAGCAGATTGGTGAGGTCAGTGCCATCCTCTCCAAACGGGATGGCAATCGCCTGATGACGGCGCGCATCGGTCATCTATTGCTCAATTCACTGATCCTGTTCATCGTACTGGCCCTGGCGCTGCACTTCCTGATCCACCGTCTGGTGCTCAAGCGCGTGGCGCAACTGACCAAGGCGACCGATGGCGTGATTGCCGAACATACCCCAGAGCGGGCCGGCACAGCAGCGGCACCAGCGGGCGACGAACTCGACCTGCTGCATGCACGTTATGCCAACCTGCTGTGGGGACTTGACTTACGGGAACGCGAACGCACCTTGACCATAGCCAAGCTACAGGCCGCCCAGGCCCTGCTGGACGATGTGGCCAACGCCCTGCCCGCGGCCCTGATCGTACTCACCCGGGCATTGCAGATCCAATATTGCAATCGCGCCGCGCATGAACTGGCCGGCCGCCGGCTTCCATCCGGCCAGCCGCAAGCACTGCTCGCCACCCTGCTGCCGCCGCTGGCACCGCACCTAGCGCGCATTGCCGAGGTCGCTGACAATCGCCAGGCCATCGAGTTGCAGCGCCAGTTCTGGCCGTTCGCCAACGGTCAGCGTATCGTCAATATTGCCGTCTATCCGCTGTCGAGCGCGGCGGTGGGCGGTCTGGTCATCCGGATCGATGATGTCACCGAGCGCACGCGGCTGGAGGAAATGATGATCCAGTCTGAAAAGCTCTCCTCCATCGGCGGATTGGCGGCCGGCGTGGCGCATGAAATCAACAATCCGCTGGGCGTCATGATCCAGGCGGCACAGAATATGGAACGCCGGATGTCGGTGGACATCGAGGCCAATCAGCGTGCCGCGCGCGAATTGGGAACCGATCTGGCCACGGTGCGCGCGTATCTGGAGAAGCGCAGTATCCTGGTGTTTCTGGACGACATCAAGAACGATGGCGCACGCGCCGCCACCATCGTGCGCAACCTGCTTGAGTTCAGCCGCAAGACCGAGCCGGTACGTGAAGACACTGACTTGGCTGAATTGGTCGAGCGCGCGGTGGAGATGGCGCGCAAGGATTACGACCTTAAAAAGCGCTATGACTTTCGGCGCATCAAGCTGCAGGTGGAGGTACCAGCCGGCTTGCCGGCGGTGCCGATGATTCGCAGCGAGGTCGAACAGGTCATCCTGAACCTGCTGAAAAATGCGGCCCAGGCGATGTCCGAGCCAGTGGCCGAGCACCGTCAGGAGGAACCGGCGATCGTCATTCGCGCCGGCCTGGCCGACGGCTATGCCGAACTGCGGGTGCAGGACAACGGACCGGGCTTTAGCGACGAGACGAAACGCCGCGCCTTCGAGCCCTTTTTTACCACCAAGGCGCCCGGTATCGGCACCGGACTTGGGCTCTGGGTCTCCTACATGATCATGACCGACAAGCACCACGGCCAGTTGTTGCTCGAATCCCAACCCGGACAGGGTGCCACTTTCGTCCTGCGGTTTCCGCTATGAAGTCCACTACGCCCTGTCGGGTCCTGGTGCTGGAGGACCACCCGAGCCTGCGCCGCAATCTGGTCGCACTGCTGGAAGACGAAGACTTTATAGTGGCCGCGGCCGGGAGTGGCGAGGAGGCACTGGCGCTCATCGCCGAACAGGACTTTCAGGTGGCCATCGTGGACGTGCGCCTACCGGGCATCAGCGGCATTGAATGGATTGAACAGGTCGCCCACGACCACCCACACCTGGGCTTTCTCATCCACACCGGCTCGGTCGACTATGTCGTGACGCCGGAAATCGCCGCGTTGGGCATTGGCGAGAGCGACGTCTTTTTCAAGCCGATTTCCGACCTCAATGCGTTTTTTTCCCGTATTCGCTACCGCTGCGGGGGAGACGGCTGATGACCAAGTTGCCACTGCGACTGCTGACCATCGATGACGACGACCGGCTGCGCCGCAGCCTGCGCGCCTATTTTGAAGACTCGGGCGTCACGGTCTTTGAGGCAGCCAATGGCGTCGAGGGTCTGGCGGTCTTTGCCGCCGCGCAGCCGGATGTGGTGCTGGTCGACCTCACGATGCCCGGCATGAATGGACTGGCGGTGATCGAGGAGCTCGCCAAGCGCAGCCCCCAGACCCCGGCCATTGTGGTATCGGGAACCTCCGACGTGAATGAAGCGGTGGAGGCCGTACACCGTGGCGTCTGGGATTATGTCACCAAGCCGATCATCAGCATGGCCGCGCTCGAACATACAGTGAACAAGTGCGTCGATCGCGCCCGGCTGATCAAGGAAAACGAGCGCTATCGCCTGCACCTGGAGGAACTGGTGGTGCAGCGCACGCAGGAGGTGGAACGCACCCGCTTACAGATTATTCAGCGACTGGGCCGTGCGGCCGAATATCGGGACAATGAAACCGGTATGCATGTCATCCGCATGAGTCACGTCTCGCGCTTATTGGCGCTCAAGGCCGGTATGAGTGACAGCGATGCGGATACCCTGCTGTTGGCGGCCCCGATGCATGATATCGGCAAGATCGGCATTCCCGACGGGATTTTGCTCAAACAGGGAAAACTGACACCACAGGAGTGGGAGATCATGAAAACCCATCCCCGGATCGGCGCCGACATCATCGGCGAAGACCCCTCTGAGATCATGCGTCTGGCGGCCCTCATCGCACTGACGCACCACGAAAAATGGGATGGCAGTGGCTACCCGCAAGGATTGAGCGGTGAGGCCATCCCGCTGCAAACCCGAATGGTGTCCATTGCCGACGTCTTCGATGCACTCACGAGCCGTCGCCCCTACAAGAAGGCCTGGCCGTTCCAGGAGGCGCAGGATCACATCCAGGCGGGTAGCGGCAGTCATTTCGACCCCGGCCTGGTGCCGCTGTTTATGGACATCATGCCTGAGGTCTTGGCCATCCGGGGACGGTATCAGGACTGAAACTCGGCTAACGGCCATGGCGCCCGCACTACCCCGGAAGATGAAATTGGCGGGCGCCTTGGCCGTTCCCCCACCCCGCCCTCCCCCGCGAGAGGGGAGGGAGCATTGGAGCGCGCTCCCGGCGCGACTTTCACGGTAAGATCCCGCGCATGCTGCTCTCCATCAAACATCGCTTCCTCTATGTCCATATCGCCAAGACCGGCGGCACCAGCGTGCGCGCCGCCCTGGAGCGGCTACGCTGGACCGATCCCTGGTACTGGTCCATGTATCTATGTAGCCGCCTCAGTCATCTGAGCGGTCACCGTACCGGCACCAAATTTCCCCGCCACTCCAAGATAGTCGCAGCCAAGGAACTGCTGCCAAAAGAATTTTTCGATCAGCTATTCAAGTTCGGCTTCGTGCGTAACCCCTGGGACCTGCAGGTGAGTTCATTCCACCACATCCGCCGCGAGCGGCCACAGTTCCTGGGCGGTCACACCGATTTTGAGGGCTTTTTGCGCTGGAAGCTCGACCCGCAGCGCCCCTACCAATACCACGTCGACACCTCCATCGAGTTGCAGACCGATTATCTGATCGACCTGCACGGCAACCTGGTGGTGGATTTCATCGGTCGTTACGAACGGCTGCACGCCGACTTCGCGACCGCCTGCACCCGCATTGGCATCCCCACACCGGTACTGCCCCATACCCGCCAGGCGACCGACCGCTCCAAGGACTACCGCGGCTACTACAACAGCGAGACCGCGGACCTGGTCGCCCGCCATTTCCAACGGGACATCGAGATGCTGGGCTATGCCTTCGATCCGCCGGCCGGAGAGGGTCCGCCAACCTGAGGCGACGCAGCGGCCAGCCACAACCCAGCCTTAGGCAGAATCTCTCACGCCAAGGGTTTGAGTGTAAACGCAACATCAGGGATGTTAGCAATTTCGTCAGTACGTCAATCCGGGTGCATGTTATCGATTAGTCGACTGTTTTCTTGGCGATCTTGGCGCCTTGGCGTGAGAAATCGGGGTTAAAATGGCGGGACTTGCACCACCACCAACCCCCAGGAGCAGCCATGACTTCGCCCACCACCCTGGAGGTCGCCGATGGCGTCTTCCGCATCGAGACCGGACTCTATCGGCACGGGCTCGCCGCCTGCTATCTGGTGCGCGCGCACGACCGGCTGGCGTTCGTCGACACCGGCACCGCCTACACAGCACCGCACCTACTCCGGTTCATCGATGAACTCGGGCTCACGCCCAACCACGTCGATTATGTGATTCCGACCCATGTCCACCTGGACCACGCCGGCGGTGCCGGGGACCTCATGGCGGCCTGTCCCGGGGCGCAGCTGGTCGTTCACCCCAAAGGGGCACCCCACCTGATCGACCCGGCGCGCCTGATCGCGGGGGCCAGCGCGGTCTACGGAGCGCAGGCCTTCGTTGCGGACTACAAACACCTGATCCCGGTACCCGCCGAGCGCGTCATCGCCGCCGCCGACGGCCAGGAATTTGATCTGGGCGGGCGCACCCTCACCTTCATCGATACCCCCGGCCACGCCAATCACCACGGCTGCATCTACGACTCCCAGACCCGCGGCTGCTTCACCGGCGATACCTTCGGCATCTCCTACCGCGAGTTCGACCAGGCCGCCGCCCCCTGGCTCTTTGCCCCCACCACCCCGGTCGCCTTCGACCCGGACACCTGGCTCACCAGCCTCGACAAGCTGATGGCGCTGGAACCCCAGGCCATGTATCTGACCCACTACGGCCGGGTGGATGCGCCGCAGCGATTGGTGGAAGGCGTGCGCGAGAGTATCCGCGCCATGGCCGCGATTGCACTGACAGAGCGGGGCCACGGCGATGCCGGGCGCGCCGCGCGGCTCAAGGAGGCGGTGTCCCAACACCTGGTGGCCAGCGCCCGCGGCCACGGCGTCGACATGGACCACGGGCGTATCACCGAACTGCTCGCACTCGACACCGAGCTCAACGCCCAGGGATTGGAGGTCTGGCTGAAGAGACTGGAGAAATCATCCGCTGGGTGATTTCCAGTAGGATGCCGAGCGCAGCGAAACCCATCGTCAACGCTGACTCAGTCTGGGGGCTCGCCCCAGCGCTGCACGAGTTCGTGTTCAACCTGGAGGTGGTCCAGCACGCGGGCGACCATGAAGTCGATGATCTCGTCGATACCGGTGGGATTGAAATAGAAGCCTGGGTTGGCGGGCATGATGACGGCACCGGCGCGGGCGAGCGTGAGCATATTCTCCAGATGGATGACCGAGAAGGGGGTCTCACGCACCACCAGGATCAGCTTGCGGCCCTCTTTGATGGTGACATCCGCCGCCCGGTCGATCAGGTCGGTGGAGAGTCCGACGGCGATCTTGGCCAGGGTCCCGGTGGTACAGGGACAGACCACCATGGCGTCCGGCGGATTGCTGCCGCTGGCCACCGGGGCGGTCCACTCCTGGCGGCCGAAGACCCGCAGTTGCCCCGGTTGGGCGCCGAAGCGCTCGGTGAAAAAGGCCTCCGCCTCGCGCGGCCGGGTGGGCACACTCAGCCCGGCCTCCATCTGTAAGACCATCTGGCCGGCCTGGGAGACCAGCAGATAGACCCGGCAGCCCGCGCGTACCAGGCACTCGACCAGACGCAGGCCGTATTGGGACCCCGAGGCGCCGGTGAGGGCGACGGTGATGGTCTTGGGCCAGTGTTCAGGCAATGGTTTCTCCTCCGCACAGTTGTAGGATGGTATTGACCAGCGCCTTGAGTTCCGGGCAGGCTTGAATAGCGGTCATCAGGTCTTGGTCATGGAGGATGCGGGGTGCGTCGCGGGTCTTGCTGTATTCTCGCTTGGACCCCAGGTAAAATATTTCTCTTAGACGATGTGCCGGTGGATTCCCGTGATTGACCTGCTCGGGCGCCCCTTTGATGGGTGGACGGTGGGTGCCGGACATGGAGCGAATCCTGTCCCAATAAGGTAGTAGCCAGGCTTCAAAATCGTATTGGGCGGCATGGGGATAAAAGCGACGCTCCGGTTCGACCCATTGCCTCATCTTGGCTTTGGCATCGTCCGCATTTGAGAATTCCCCCTTGCCGGTATAGACGTCGGTGAGTGCGATGACGGCGTCGAAGGGCGGCTTGGATGCGTTCAGATGGCGGTCGACTATCCGCTTGGGCTTATCGCCCGTGGCTATCCGCCCATCCGCTGGTTTCGGAACAATCTTGGGCATTCCGGCGGTCTGCAGGCGTGTTTCCAAGAACCGCCGGAGGTGGGGTAGAAAGACCTTCTCGGTGTCGCCTTCAACGATGAATGCGATGCGCATCAACGCCCCCCCATCTGTCCCATCCGCCAGAGTTGATCCAAAGTGTACTCGTCCAGCCAGGCATCAAGGTCAAGGCTGTCGGCCCAGGTGGCGGACGCGGCTCCATCCTCTGCCATGTCGATGATGAGAACCTCTTCGGGTTTGAGGAAGCGAACGAGCCGATCCGAATGGGTGGCAACCACCACCAGGGCGCGCTGCGACGCCTCACGCAGCAGGTCGGCCAGCAGACTGAGCATCTCCGGGTGCAGGCTGACCTCCGGCTCGTCGATCATGCAGATCGCTGGCAGACCAGGGCTTTGCAACAAGGTGGCTAGCCACAGAAAGCGCAAAGTCCCTTCAGAGAGTTGGTGAGTATAGATGGGACGGCTGAAGGCACGATCACGCCAGGTCATGGCCAGCGTTCCAGCAGCGACCGGCGGGAAGTTCAATCCGTCGAAGCTGGGAAACGCAGCGCGTAATGCATCTTCCACCGCCTCGAAGCGAGCCTTGTCGGTCTCGCGCAGGGTGTAAAGACAGGATACCAGTGTCTCTCCGTTCGCCCCGGGCAGGTCGGCCGGCTGCATGGTCTGAGGTAGGCGGACGGGGGCTCGCACGTCGACGTTCAACGCATGGTAGAGGGTTGCGGAGGCGAGATGTCGGCGAAGTTCCTCGGGTGCCGGAAACTTCTTAGGGGCCTGGGACAGCGAGGACTCCAAGTCGTCATGGAACGGATCAGGTTGAAGGAGGCCCGCCCGGCCCGAGCCGTCAAAATAGCGCGTGTCGTTTCCGCGCGACTCAATGTACTCGACGGTGCGCAACTGAAACTCGTCCTCTTGGCAAAGCCGCTCTTCTTCGATGGTGTAAGCCACTCCGGTTGGCAGGAGTGTGAGCGAATAGTCCAATGTGGTGCCGTCCTCCACCCTCATGCGGGTCCCGAGTACAAGGTGCTTGGCCCGATCGATGCTCATCACGTTGGTGAGCCCGCCCATTTCGGCCAGTCGTTCCCTCAGCCGGCCGGGAGCGGACGCCGAGAGGAGTGAGATGGCATCCAGTACGGAAGACTTTCCCACACCGTTGATGCCGAGCAGGACCGTCAATGGACGCAGTTCCACGTCAAGGTCAACCAGGCGCCGGAAGCCTCTGATCGTTAAATGAGTGAACCTAGACATGATGTGGCCTACCCTTGACGAGCGCGGTGATTGCTCTTGGCGGTGCGATTCGTCGTCAGCGGTCAAGCGCGGTCGACGGGCGCTACCCGTATGGCATCCAGCAACTTCTGATGGATGCCCCCGAACCCGCCATTGCTCATAACCAGCACCTGATCCCCAGGCACAGCCTGCGCGGCGACCCGCGCAACAATCGCATCCACCGAATCGACGACCGCCGCCCGCTCGCCCAGCCCGGCGAACACGGCACCCGCATCCCAACCCAAATCCGCCGGTGCGTGGACATAGACCAGATCCGCGTCCGCCAGCGAGGCGACCAGTTCGGCATTGTGGATGCCCAGACGCATGGTGTTTGAACGCGGTTCCAGAACGGCCAGGATGCGCGCCGCACCCACCTGGCGCCGCAGCCCATGAAGGGTGGTGGCGATCGCGGTGGGGTGATGGGCAAAGTCGTCGTAGACCCGCACCCCGTGCGCCTCGCCGCGCAGCTCCATACGGCGCTTGACCCCTTTGAAACGGCACAGTGCCTCGATGCCGATGGCGACCGGCACACCGGCATGGCGGGCAGCGGCGAGCACCGCGAGCGCATTGTTGACGTTGTGCAGCCCCGTCTGGCCCCACTGCACCTCGCCCTGAGGGATGCCATCAAGCAACACCTCGAAGCGGGAGCCGTCGGGTTGCGTGAGCCGCGCGTCCCAGCCGGCGGCGTCGCGGCCGCAGGCCCCTCCCGCAGGGGCAGGCGCAACGCCGAAAACCTCCCGCGGCGTCCAGCACCCCATCGCCAGGACCTGATCCAGGGCGGCATCGGCCGCCGGATGGATGATGAGCCCGCTGCCGGGTACCGTACGCACCAGGTGGTGGAACTGGCGTTGGATCTGGGCCAGGTCGTCAAAGATGTCCGCGTGGTCGAACTCCAGGTTGTTCAGGATCAGGGTGCGGGGGCCGTAGTGGACGAACTTGGAGCGCTTGTCGAAAAAGGCGGTGTCGTACTCGTCCGCCTCCACGACAAAGAAGGGGGCTGCGCCCAGACGCGCCGAGACCCCGAAATCCAGCGGCACACCGCCGATCAGAAAGCCGGGGTCGAGCCCGGCGTCCGCCAGCACCCAGGCGAGCATACTCGCGGTGGTGGTCTTGCCATGTGTGCCGGCCACCGCCAGCACCCAGCGCCCGGGCAGCAGATTGGCCTTGAGCCACTCGGGTCCGGAGCAATAGGGCAGCCCCCGGTCCAGCATATACTCCACCGCGGGGATGCCGCGGCGCATGGCGTTGCCGACCACCACCACGTCCGGGGCCGGGTCCAGGTGCGCCGCGTCATAACCCTCCATGAGGGTGATGCCCGCGGCCTCGAGCTGGGTGCTCATGGGCGGATAGACCTGGGCATCGGAGCCGGTGACGCGATGGCCCAAGGCACGCGCGAGTTGCGCGATCCCACCCATGAAGGTGCCGCAAATTCCGAGGATGTGCAGATGCATGTGGACCTGATAATCAGTCGTTGAGTCGGGATGGACGATTTAGCTGGCGCCGAACAGGACCGCGATCAGCACGATGGCCGAGACTTCGTAGGCCAGGCCCACGACCACCCCCTGGGCCAGGCTGAGGCCGAAGGTGTGACGCACGATGTGCCCGATGACCACCAGGTTCCAAACCACCAGCCCGAGCAGCAGGAAGGCGCCCAACGCGGCGGCATCGGACTCCTCGCTGCCGGTGGGACTTAAGCCCAGCGGTCCCAGGGCGAGCAGACCGAACAGGGCGCCGCTGCCAAGCAGGGCCGTGGCGCTCTGGGTGAAGCGCCCCAAGTGCCCGGTGAGGCGCAACGCGGCATAGAGCAAGCCCAGTTGAAAGGCCAGCTCGGCAATCCCCTGGGCCACACTGGACCCTAAGCCCAGGCCGGACGCCAGGCCCACCAGGACCCCGGCAACCAGGTCGACGCTCAGCGCGAGCCGCAGCAGGGTGTCGGAGGCGGGCAGGTCCTGGGGCGCCCGGCGCAGCAGGCAGAGTTCGACAAAGAAGCGGATCAGTGCCTGCACTGGGATTTCCTGCGGCGAATCGGGCTGGCCATGATATACCGCCGCGCGCTAGACCCGCAGCAGGTGTTCCCGGTAATGGCACAGTTCGCCGATCGACTCGCGGATGTCGTCGAGGGCCTGGTGCTTGCCGGCCTTCTTGAAACTGTCGGCCACCGTGGGCGCCCAACGCAGGGCCAGGATCTTGAGCGTGCTCACATCCAGGTTGCGATAGTGGCAGTAGGCGTCCAGCCCGGGCATAAAGCGGGCGAGGAAGCGCCGGTCCTGGCAGATACTGTTGCCGCATAGTGGCGAGGCCCCGGCCGGGACCCAGTCCGCCAGGAAGGCCAGGGTCGCGGCCTGCGCGCCCGCCGCGTCAGTGTCCGAGGCCCGCACACGCTCGATGAGCCCAGATGCGCCGTGGTGGGTGCGATTCCACTCGTCCATCCCCGCCAGGACCGCCTCGTCCTGGTGGACGGCGATCACCGGCCCCTCCGCCAGGATGTTCAGCTCCTGGTCGGTCACCACGGTGGCAATCTCCAGGATGTGGTCGGTGAAGGGGTCGAGGCCGGTCATCTCCAGGTCCAGCCAGATCAGATTTTGTTCGCTCTTAGGCATTGCCGGTTTCCTTAGGGTGGGCATCAAATCGTCGGAATGGCCGCAGTCTACCAGTCCGTGGCCGTGCAGCGCGCCCGGTCAGTCCCTACAATAACCGAACCCTCCCGACCGGAAACGCACCATGATCGCACGCCTCCGCCACCTTGCACTGCTCCTCCCTGTCAGCCTCGCGCTCGGCGGCCCGCTGGCCGTCGCGGCACCGCCCACGCCGGACGCCAAGGCGCTCTACGAACGCGACTGTGTGAAGTGTCACCAAAGTGAAATCTTCACCCGCCCGGACCGCATCATTCACTCGCTGCCGGCCCTAGCCGCCCGGGTGCGTTGGTGCGAGACCAATACCGGGCAGCAGTGGACCGATCAGGAGATCGCGGCGGTAACGACCTACCTCAACGACAACTTCTACCACTTCCGGCCCTGACCGCGATGACCAGACGCCGCCTGTCCGAACGTCAGATCGAGCGGATCCAGACCATCCAGGAGCGCCGCCGTCAACGCCTGGCGGAGCGGGCCGAGAACGCACTGGCGACGCTCGATGAGGAGGAACCGGACGCCTTAGGACCCCAGGCTGGCCAGGTCGTGGTGCGCCACGGGGCCAACCTGGCGGTAGAGGACCCGCAGGGCCAGGTCCATCACTGCCTGGCGCGCCGCCATATCGGACACCCGGTGTGCGGCGACCAGGTGGTGTGGCAGGCCACCGCGGACGGCCAGGGGGTGGTCACCGCCATCCAGCCCCGCACCATGGTCTTGAGCCGCCCGGACTTCAACGGGCGGGACAAGCCGCTGGCCGCGAACCTCACCCGACTGGTCGTCCTGATCGCCCCGGAGCCAGACCCCAGCGGCTATCTGGTCGACCAATACCTGGCGGCGGCGGAGTTGATCGGCGTCCAGGCACTGATCGTCGCCAACAAGATGGACCTGCTCGACGCCCCGGCGGAGGCGGCCTTCCGGGCGCGCTTCGCCCACTACCCGGCGATCGGTTACCCCACCCTCTGGACCAGCCTGCTCCGCCCCGAGACCCTGGTCCCACTGATCGCCGAACTGGCCAACCAAACCAGCATCCTGGTCGGCCAGTCGGGGGTCGGTAAGTCGTCACTGGTCAACACCCTGCTGCCGGACCAGGAGGTACAGATCGGGCGTCTGTCGCGCGCCACTGGGCTCGGCCGCCACACCACCTCCACCGCCACGTGCTACCGCCTGATCGGCGGCGGCTCGCTGATCGACTCCCCCGGGGTGCGCAGCTTTCGCCTGGGCGCCATCGACCGGGAGACCCTGCAACGCGGCTTCCGCGAATTCGGCCCCCATCTGGGTCACTGCCGCTTTACCGACTGCCACCACGACCGCGAACCCGACTGCGCCATTCGACTGGCGGTCGAGGCGGGGCAGATCGCGCCCGAGCGACTAGCCAATTTTCTGCACCTGGCGGCGGGGCTGGGGCCGACGTGGGGCTGAGGTCTTTGCGGCACAACCGAAGAATGTTGTCCGCCAATGAACGCGAATGAACGCAAATGGGAATCGTCGCGGCCGGGGGCCGCCAATGCGACCGTCTCGATTGATCCTAAATCCGGCAATTGCTCACGCCAAGGCGCCAAGCTCGCCAAGAAGTACAATCGGGTAGATCCACTATCCAGATCACCCTATGGATGACTGGCGCAACGCTGATAACGCACTGAAGGGCCTTGGCGAGCTTGGCGCCTTGGCGTGACATCTGCTCTTTCTAGGTTGATGGTGAAAACCTCATACTGCATGTTTTTCCTGTGATATCCTCTTAACCCTGCCAATTTACCCTCAGAACCACCGCTACCGCTCACTCAACCCCGGAGCACCCATGGCCTACTGGCTCTTTAAATCCGAACCGGAGACCTTCAGCATCGATGATCTCAAGGCCCGCGGGGCCGCTGGCGAACCCTGGGACGGGGTGCGCAACTACCAGGCGCGCAATCTGCTGCGCGATCAGATGCGGATCGGCGACGGGGTGCTGTTCTATCACTCCAATTGCGCGGTGCCGGGGGTGGTGGGTTTAGCCGAAATCGCGAGCGGCGCCTACCCGGACGCCACCGCCTTCGACCCGCAGGCGAAGTATTTCGACGCCAAGAGCGACCCCGCCAACCCGCGCTGGTATCTGGTGGAGATTCGCTATGTCCGCCACCTCGCCCGAGCGATCCCGCTGAGTGAGATCAAGGCGCATACCGATGGTCCCCTGGCCGACCTGCCGCTGGTGCGCCGGGGCAACCGGCTGTCACTGATGCCGGTGACGCCGGCACAATGGGACTGTATCCTGGCATTGGAAACCACCCAGTGAAAGTTGCGCTGTTCCCGGTGGGAGCGGCTTCAGCCGCGACCAGACTTGATTACGCCGCCCACTTGCGGTGGTTGATGGCGAGATCGAGCGTCAGCTCAAAGACCTGGTCGCGCTTTTGCGCGAAGAGGTCCTTGTCGTATCCCTCGTCCGGAAGATGCCGATCAAGGACCTTGCCCACCTCGTCGCGGACGGCCAGCCGGGTTTGGCTGTCTTTGAACCAGTCTTGCACGAGCACCCTGGGGGCCTCTTCGGTCAAGCGCTGGAGTAGCGCCTTGGCCGCGAGTCGCACCCGTTTCTCTTCTTCCTTGGTCATCGCCTCCTTGCGCATGGTCTCGACCATCCGCTTGAGGCGCGCCGCCAGCAGTTCGTCCGGTGTCTGCTTGATCTGGCCGCGCAGGGCCTTGATCTCCTCCTTCCACAATCGCTGGACCTTGTCGTACATCTTCACCGCGGTAAACTTATCCACGGCGATGACCATGCCCTTGCCGAGATAGCCCCGGCGGGGAAAGTGATAGACGATGTCCTTGGCGATGGTCTCGAGCCGGTCATCGCGTTTGATCACCTCCAGCTCGCTGGCAAACCGCTGTTCAAGCTTGGCCTGCTGGTCTGGATCGAGGTTTTCCTCTTCCAAGATCTCGTAGAATTCAGCGCTCAATTCATCATTCTGGTTCTGCACCTCCGGCACGCGCTTACTGTAGAAGAGCGGTACGGTCGCGCCGTCGTTCATCGACTGACTGAAGTTGTATTCCGAGACATAGTCGCCAAACCACCATAGAAGATCATTGAGAAGCTCTTGCCCGAGCCCTGGGTATGCCAGAAGACACCGAGCCGACCGCCGCGCCCGTCGCGGCGCAGAAAGGCGTCATAGGCATGGTTGACGCCGATGAACTGGTGGTTCTAGCAGGCTGTCGGACTTAGTGATGCAACCGATTGAATGCAAAGAGTTTCATCTTTTGCGCCAAAAAGTCGTTTTCCTGTTTAATCAATCGGTTACGCCATCAAGTCCGACAGGCTGCTAGGCGATGATCTTCTGGGTGTCCTTGTGGTACCGGACAAAGTTCTCGATGTAGTCCAGCAACCGGTGCTTGGGCAGAGACCGGAGAGGAAGCCCTCGGCACTGGTCCCGGCGGCGGCGATCTGCTCGCGCCTGATCCTCTCCTTTTCGTCTTCCGGGCGCAGCCAAAGGTCCATTTCGACAAACTCACCACGGACGGTCTGCCCTAATGGCGGTGACGCGGGAACGTTGGAACGAGAAAGGCCCCACGGCCACATGGGCATGCACTAACATGTTAGACTTGATCAACTTGCTGACCAGGTTCGATGCCATGAAAGTCGTCACTTACACCCATGCGCGCAATGCATTGAAATCCATACTGGATACTGTCGTACGGGACGCCGATGTGGCCATCATCAGCCGGCGGGATGCCGAGGGCGATGCGGTGGTGATGTCGCTGGATCACTACAACAGCCTGATGGAGACCCTGCACCTGCTGTCGACCCCCGCCAATGCCGAGGCCCTGGCGCGCGCAATCCGGCAGGATCAGGCGGGTGAGGCCCAGCCGCGGACCCTGATCGACGCGGATGGCGCTTGACCGTGCGCGGGATTCGTTTCGTCCCGGACGCCTGGGATGCCTATTTCTATTGGCAGCAGCAGGACCGCAAGACGCTTAAACGCATCAATGTACTGATCAACGAGGCCGCGCGCGAGCCATTCGCCGGCATCGGCAAGCCCGAGCCCCTACGCGGCAATCTGACCGGCTACTGGTCGCGGCGCATCGACGACACCCATCGCCTGGTCTATCGCGTGACCGACACCGAATTGGTCATCGTCGCCTGTCGCTTCCATTACGACGGTTGAGCGTGCCGCGCAAACGGCGCTTGGGCCTTGATCATAACTCCGGCCAGTGGCGATTGGTCCGCACAGCGGACCCTACTGTAAGGCCGCGCTCCGTAAGGTCCGCTGTGCGGACCAGCGGCCTCGCAGCTTGCACGGTGGCCGGGATTATGATCAAGGCCAGCGCTGACGACACCGCGCGGCCTTGATCGTCTTTCCGGCAAGCGGCTATCCGTCTGCAACCGGAGGTCGAGGCTTTACCGTGAAAGATTGGGGGGCCGCGGACCAAGCTCCGCCCTGGCCCTTGGACGGCCCTGAAAAAAACTGCGGCCCTCGCCGGTTGTTCAGGCGGGGAGGAAGCCGTGCTTCGTGAGCATCTTGATCCAGCGTGGCGCGTTACGGGCCACGCTCATGGCTT
>NZ_CAJAXH010000228.1 GCF_903946935.1 uncultured Thiodictyon sp. | reverse complement strand
GTCTGGTTGTTGCCACCCTTGCGCACGTCGAGCAGGTGCTCAAAGGTGTCGCGGATCTGCTTGATCAGGACACCCGCCGTCAACAGCGGCAAACCCGCCGCATCGGAAGTTACCATCGGACTCTCCAGTCATCGCTGAAGATCCATTCATAACATCATGGTCTTAAATTTGGAACTGCTGGGATGGCATGGCCGCGTTGATACATGGATATTTCAAGGGCGATAATTCTCGTTCCTGCACCAGCGGGCCGAACCGGCGCCACCGCGCCTCGGCATCAATGCCCGACCGTGCTGAAGTGTTCGCAGAGGATAACCGGGATATGCGACATGCCTTGTCGCAAAAAAGTTGGGCATACACTCGCGACCGGCCTTTCCAGACAGCCACAGGTTGCGACAGTTGCGCCGGAATCGCGTTTCAGACTGGCATCCCGAGACTCGTGATGCGCACCAGGATCAGCGACACATTGTCAGGCGCCCCCGCATCCAACACCGCCTCGCGGTAGAGGGCGGCCTGCTCATCCACGGGACGCTCCGGCCGATAGATCGCCTCCAGCCGCGTCTCGCCCAGGGTGTCGTGGAGACCGTCGGTGCATAGCAGAAAGGTGTCGCCGGGCGCCCACTCACCCTGCCGCCAGTGCATGGCAAAGTCATCCTCCTGCGCGTCGGCGGTCAGCATGTGCTCCAGATCGTGGTAGAGCTGGCCCACCGACTGATCCCGGGCGATCTCCCCGCGTTCGACCATCGACTCGAAATAGGTATGATCCCGCGACAGGCGCTGCCAGCGACCGTCCAGGTCGACCCGATAGACCCGTGAATCGCCCACATTGAGTACACTGAAACGACCCGCCCGCCATTGCAGCAGTGCCAAGGTGCTGGCGCTACTGCGCGTGCGTCGATCGCGAGCGAGTTGCCGGCACAGATGGGCATGAACGTGGCGACGGATCAGCCGGGGGCCGATCCACCCGTCTTGCAGCAGGGCCTCCTGCCCGGCATCGAGACCGCGCAGCGCCTCCAGTACCGCACGGCTTGCCCGTTGCGGGGACGGGCTGGACGCCACCCCATCGGCCACCGCGCAGTATCCGCCGGCAGCCTCACCAACGACCCGATGGACGGGCAGGTCCGTGCGCTGATAAAGGTGCCCCGCGACCAGCAGGGCGTCCTGCTGGTCACGGACAATGCGACCCGCGTTTTGTGTAAAGGCAAAGTTGATGTCAGTGCTCCCCACTATTGCCTTGTCCCGGCCAGCCGCGCCCCGTGCTTCGTCAGGCACTATGAACCGATGAATCGCTGAGCCATTTAGCCAGTGCTATTTCGGAGAAATCGCCGGCGGCCAGCCCTTCAATCACCACGACCGTCTCCGGCTCAGGCGCGTCAAGGCTGAATCCGTTTATTTCCAGAAAGATCGCCGCAACCGCCAGGGCTGTGCGCTTATTGCCATCGATGCACGGATGATTCTTGGCCAAACCATAGCCGTAGGCGGCAGCAAGATCAAAAATAGTCGCCTGCGGTTCGTAACAGAAACGCTGCCGGGGTCTGGCCAGCGCGGAATCTAGCAGCCCCTGGTCGCGAATACCGTGGCTTCCACCATGCTGAGTAATCAGCAACCGATGAACTGCAACGACCACTGCATCCAACACCCAGTGCGGCTCGGTCATTTCGCCAGCTCATGAAACGCATTGCAGTATTTTTTCAGCACCTTGTCGGCGGCCTCCATCTGCGCTTCAAAATCCTGCTGAGATGGAGTAAGAGTAAATCCCACTGCATCCTCAATCAGATACAAGGTATCGCCATTTCCGACTTTCAATTTGTCAAGCGCCTCGGTTGGCAGCACAAGACCCATCGCGTTTCCGATCGCCGTCACTTTGACTTTCAGCATAGTTGTTTGTTCACATACGTTGATACGACCAGCGGGACGGGCAGGCCGCGCTCGTGAACCCGCGAGACAGTAGGCCCCGGTCCCATCGCCAGTCGGCGATCGGAGCGGGGCCGGCTTCTCGCGAGTTTGTGTTTTATGATCGACTCTCCGGCATCAGGTCGCTGGATTTTCCAAGCCTCAGCGGTCCTTCCTGGAGGTCGCACGGTAGATCATGAGTATAGACTCGAACCAACCGGCCAAGTCCCGTCCCACTCTCCTACCAGAGTCAGGCGCAGGACCCGCCGCCGCATGGCCCAGTCGGGGTGAACCATGCCGGTGATCTCCCGATCGGTGTATCTTGCCTATCCAGATATTTGGCCCAGAATCACCGCAAGCTCTTCTCTAGTTAGCTCGCCATTCTTGGGGATCACTTCAAATATCCTCACTGTGTGACCGCTCCAATTAAGCTCTCTTCCCGTAGGGCAAAGGGCAAATGCTTTATGCGGAAAAGGAAAGATTTTCGCTGCATTATCCAATACCGATTCGGGATAATCGGTTATATGATCGGCGATCAGGTATCTGACTCCGATATTTCCAAGAAGAGGGTAGAATACAGACGAACCTATCCCATTTCCGCCGAATGGTTTCCCATCCCGAACCTTGATAAAGTGGGTAATGCGAAGCCCGTGCTTGAGAATTACTTGCTGAAGGAAGTTGTGGTTCTCAAACAAAAAGAAAAAGACGGTCGCGGATATTTCCCCAAGAGCATCTGAAATAATCAGAAGCTTAAGTAAATAAATTGTAGGCTGTGAAAGTGCGCCATCAAAGTAAGCATATTCAGGATTTACTCGATAAGCAACCTGCGCCTCTTTTTTGAGTGAAAGCGCGTACTTCTCCATGATCCGAACCGTTGTTCTTGGGTCTATATGTATAATATCTCGAATCTCGTTGCCCAAGCCTGTCAACCCTGGACTGTAATCAGTATGACATATTATGTTCGGAGGTTCTTTGATGCCATGTAGTTCCCGCCTCGGTGCCGTCATCTCCAAGATGTCTCGATAGTCAAAGCCAGCGCTTGGATACCAAAGAATCTTCTCTTCTTTCAAATCACCAAATAGCTCATCAAGCGCATCCTTAGCTTCTGGGGTATCGCCCTCAAGAATGTCTTGAAGCTTCATTGTTAAAGGCTCAACCCAGTACACGCGGTTTTGCGCCTCCAACTCCTCGCGGCGCTTCCGCTCTTCATCGAGTCGTCTGCTTTCCGGCTCAGCATCACCGACACCTATTGCCATACATAGCTCCCGAATATGATTCTTTGTCTTCTTTGTTGCCAGGGGGTAGGGGTTCAGGGGGTAACGTGGTTAAACTGCGATGACAAATTGCTGCGCAAGAGTCGCGCTAGCGCTCAGCTTCAGTGTCAGATGGCGCCTCTCCTGGGCATCATAGCGGAGATTCTCAAATGACTGTACGCATTCAACCGATCGCTGACATCAGCCTGCGGGCTAATCTGGCTCTTATTGGAAAGCTTGGGGTCGTCGCTACCATCCGCTTCCTGCATCAATTCTGCGCCGGTAGCGGCGACTACACCGTTGAGCGAGAGTCCCAGTTCCAGGATGTGACTGCCGCGGAGATCATAGCAGAGATCAAGTCCTGGCGTACTGGGGGCGCCTGAAGGCAAAGGTGCCCGTTCTGCATGGGCTGGGAGGTAGCGACGGATCAGCCGAAGGGAAGTCCACCCGTCTTGCAGCAGGACCTCTTGCCCGGCATCGAGACCGCGCAGAGCCTCCATTACCGCACGGCTGGCCCGTTGCGGGCGCGGGCTGGAAGCCACCCCATCGGCTACCGCGCAATATCCCCCCCTGCTTTCTCACCAGCGACCTGATGGACGGGGAGGTCCGCGCGGTGATAAAGTTCCCCTGCCACCAGCAGGGCGTCCTGCTAGTCACGGACAATGTGACCCGCGTGTTGCGTAAGGGCAAGTTTGATGTCAGTGCTCCCCCGCTATGGCCTCGTTCCGGCCAGCCGCGCCCTGTCATTCCCCCGGGTCATGTACGCTGTAATAACCAAGATCGGAGCGCTTTTGACATGACCGCCTTTTCAGCGGCAATGTTTACCCAAATGGGCGACCGCATAGGCACTGGTTCAGTTGGATTCTGCATGCAACTAACTGAAAAATATTGAATTAAATTAATTCATTGCAAAAATCGTGGGTATGCGCCAGAACAGGGCAGCCCCTCAAAGATAGTTTAAATATTCAGCGAGTTATATTTTCTTTTACCTCTGCGGCGCATTGCGAATCGTGTAATTTTATACTTTTGTTCGGGCTGGATCATTACTAAAATGTTAGCATTATCAAATGCAAGCGGTGGTAACCGAACTGAACCAGTGCCACCGCATAGGAGATGTACAATTTTGCATGAGGATTGTCGGTGGTCCTGAAATCGAGTGTTCCTGTCGCGATTTTCTGCATTTGCGGCCGGAAGAGGAGGCTCTACTGCGCGGGTGTCTCGACGGGCTGCGGATCGTCCGAACATTGGATATTGGTTGCGGGATAGGACGACATAGTGCTCTTGTCCAGTCACTTGTACCGCATGCAGCGATAACGCTGGTGGAAAGCGACAAACAGCTGCGCGATTATTGCGCCGAACGGATTGCAGGCGCGCGCGTTTTCGAGCATTTCGACGATCTGCCGGCGGACTCTCGGTTTGATCTAGCAATCCTGATGGGGAATGGCCTCGGAATCTTCGGAACCGAGGATGCAACTCTTCAAGCGCTTCAACGTCTTCACGGTCTCATGGCCCCAGAAGGAAGCGTATTAATCGAATCCGGGAGCTTTACTCAGGACGACTTTTCCTCTGCTCGGCACGAGATTGAGTATGATGGCGCCGTGGATGGTCCCTTCACATGGGGATACGCAACGCGCCGGTGGCTCCAACGCTCTCTGGACGCGGTGGGTTTCACAGGGATTTCCGTTACGCCCTCAAATCATTCGGGAACTTTCTATATCTGCCATGCCAAGAAACTTTGACTGTCGGTATTTTCAAGGTAGATATCTTGATCTCTTGCGCGCCCTGCATGATGGATTTCGGAAAAAGGTTGAGTGTAAAAAAGCCGGTGAACGGAATAATTCTGATGGCATCTGAAGACCTCCAACGGCGATTGTTCTGGAGGTCGTGTTTACGACTATGTTGAGCTTCCTGGCGAGATTGATCAAAAAGTCGACGCGTAGAGGATACCATGCACTACTCAAGATTCATGTCCGTAAGCTGCTGTTCCTCATGTTTTTTCTCGTTTTCTCGCCAGGAGTTTGATCGGATAGACCGTCAAGAGGCTCAGCAAGAAGGCGCCCACAAACCCAAACGCGAGGCTGTCCACTCTAAGCGGAAGGCCAGCCTTGAAATTTTCGAGCGTCTTACCAATAACTTCAAGCCGAGTCGGATTGAGCATCCAGTACAGTTTATGAAAAATGCCGTCATTCTTGAAAATGTCAATTCCTTGCTGGAGTAAGTTCAATTCCTGTACCCTCAAGGCCATCAACGTCGCGTCATCTCTGACACTTGGTTCCGCATTTTCCAAATGCCTGGTTATCATATCCTCTAGCGTCGCAAATTCGTGTGACCGAGCGATTTG
The DNA here is from genome assembly GCF_903946935.1 of uncultured Thiodictyon sp. Lineage (GTDB taxonomy): Bacteria > Pseudomonadota > Gammaproteobacteria > Chromatiales > Chromatiaceae > Thiodictyon. The sequence goes on along the minus strand of NZ_CAJAXH010000228.1, from coordinate 6,391 downwards.
CTTCCAAGCTGCTACCTGGGTTTTCGTGCTTTCATAATAGCCGGCCAAGAATTGTTCGTAATCGTCTACGAACTTAGGCAATTGCAAGAAGATCAATAGGCCAACGCCGAAAATGAGCTTATCCAATACGGAAAGCATGATACGACCCTCTCAGGGATTCATCGACAAGGAAGAAGCGTTGCTGCCTATTTTTATCATGCGATTCGGACGGGTCTTCACTGACCTCGTTTCGGATCATGCGCGGCAGACGCAGGCGGTGTCAGTCATCCGGCATGAGTAGATGCATGTGACCTCGAAATGCGTCACGCACCATATCGGCGATCTGCAGGATCTTATCAGCCAGCGTCCCGTCTCGCATGGCAATCCAAGGTTTCGGGTGATTAGACCAGTGGCGGAATTCTTCATCGAAGCGAAACCCGAGAACATCGATGCCGTCTGGATAGCGAAACCAGATCCAGTGATCGTTTATGCCTACAGGTGCAGATGCGCCAAACAGGATCGTCATCTTTCGAGTGATTTCGGCTCTCGGAATTGCGCTCTTTACAAGATTTACATTTCGTCCTGCTATCCCAAAATAGAAGTATCTGTATCCGCTCTCTTCGAATCCAATGGTGAGCATTGCATCTTGCTGATTATCGAAAATGATCCTGATTTCGTTCGATTGCAGCCCCCTATAGTCCGCTGCCTTTCCCTTATAAAATCCCTCATCGCTTTCTATCCGATGCCCGTTTTCGATAAGCTTTGTCTGCAGATCCTTTTTCAGAAGATCAAGCAGATGCCTCTTTATCGACTCAAAAGCAGCATTCACCAAGAACGCGGCCTCCAGATTTCCTGGACTGGCCAGTACGCCGTCTCGGACTTGCAGTTCTTCACACATGTCAAGCTCCCCATTCACGTTAGTAAGGAGAAATTTTGCCAACTGCTCTATAAAAATGCGGACGGCTAAAGCCTTGCTGTTCGCTGCGCCTTCCCCCAGCCATTCGATCACTTCCGAGTATGGCATTTGATAGAAACGTCCATCGCGTTTCAGTTGTTCCCGTTCAGCGTTACAGATACTTGACGGATCTGGCTCGGTGTTGCTTATATAAATCAGACGCCAGTATTTGAATTGTCTATGTCGTGCCGTTTTCATCAGCCAAGCAGCATAATCGTGCAACTGAAAATCACCATCTCTAGCCCATGGCTTGTTCTCGATTCCGATCAAGCCATTCTCAAATTCTAGATAGATATCGATCCGACGGTTCGTATCCGTGGGCTGTTCCACGCTTACCTTTTGGCATGCGGCGGGGCCAGCCAATTGGTCGGCACCGATTCGCCTAAGAAACGAGTCCAGAAACAGCCTTCGCTGACCATGTTTTCCTTTTGGATCAAGAAGATCGCGAAAGCAGCGGGATATGCCGTTTTCTTTCGCGGACAGATAGTCGAACAAGCTGAACTCTGGCGCTAGTTGGTCGCTAAAAAGATCTCTGGCCCTTCGCAGTGCGTGAACATCAAGTAGGACTCTTGTTGACAGCGCATCAATATTGTCTCGCCTTGCTCTTCTTGTGTCAGCAAGCATGGAAGTCACGTCATTCAGGAGCGTTATAATGCACATTTCTCACCCTCCGAATCAAAAAAACATCTCGCTGAAAAGGCGCCAAATCACATTAATTGCTTAGCTTTCAATGCGTAGGATGGATAAGCGCAGCGCATCCACCAAGCCACCGGGAGCAGTGGATGCGGAGCGACGCAGCATCGCCCCCGTCCAAAGGCATTGGGCCGCGTACCTTATCCACTCTCGAGAATCCGGCGGCTCCTTCGGCGGCGTCGAACTCGCACAAACTAAGGCTCAAGATGCGCGGCAAGCGCCACTCGCGGGGTCGCAGTTCCGCGGCAAGACCGTCGGGAATTTGCAGGGTGAGTTGCATCGCGCTCCGCTCAGTCGAAGAGATTGATCATTGGCGGTTCCTCGTGTCCAGTATTCTCCCCTCCCCGGACCGGCGTCAAGTCGTGAGCAATCAGGTCGGGGACGCCAAGGTTAAGGGTGCTGGGCGGCGCGGCGGCTTGACGGTCGGCCTGACGACCGACCGAACCGGCTGAAGCCTCGATCTCCGGGGCCTTGACCATCGTCTGAGGCGCAGAGCGCCTGACACAGGCGTGCCACCGCTGGAGCGGTGGCACGAGAACGGGGGGGGGTTATGCCGCTTCCCGCCCATGAGTCTGTTTCAATCGACACTCCGCCGCCAGCCGCCGCAGGAACTGTTCTGGCGTCAAGCCCTCCCCGAGCAGGGTGCGCTGGCGGCAGACGTTGGCGAAGTCACCCGCGGTCAATCCCTGGAGCGTCTCCAGATAGCGCGCCAGCTCCGGCGCGACCGCGACGGTGGTATCTTCCAGGGCCTCCCGCGCGAATAGCGCAAGCCGTTTCGCCGGTGTCAGCGCCCGAAAATGCAGCTTGAAATCGAACCGCCGCAGGGCCGCCGCATCGATCCCCGCTATCAGGTTGGTGGCAGCAATGAAGATGCCGGGGTAACGCTCCATCTGCTGCAACAGCTCATTGACCTGGGTCCGCTCCCAACTGTGCCGGGCCGCCCGCCGGTCGCTGAGCAAGCTGTCGACCTCGTCGAGCAGCAGGACCGAGTGCGCCGGGTCGCAGTCGCGGAACAACCGCGCCAGGTTCTGCTCGGTCTGCCCGACATAGGGCGAGATGAGGTCAGACGCCTGGCGTGCCACCAACTCGCGGTCCAGGGCCTCGGCCAGAACCTCGGCAAAGGCAGTCTTACCGGTCCCGGGCGGACCGTAGAAGCACAGGCTGCCGCGACCCTGCTCGGCCAGTGCGCGGGCGATGGCGTTCGGAGCGATCCCGCCGGCCAGGTTGAGAAAAGCCACGTCGAAGCGAGTCGCCGGGGTCCGTCGGCGGGGCGCCGGCGCGCCATAGAGCAGGGTGCGCACCGCCGCTACCCCGGCGCGTACCGTCTGCTCGGCCGGCCCAGTTGGATGCAGGTCCAGCAGGCGCCGGGCCGCACCCAACTGGGCCGGGGTCAGGACCGCGTCGGCGGCCAACTCGTCGAGCAGGGACGGCGGCAGGTCGCGATCACCCAGGTGGCTCTCGACAATGGCGCGGCGCACCGAGCGGGGCGGGGTCACAAAGGCGACCGGCAGCAGAAAACGGCGCAGGAACGCAGGGTCCATGCTGTCCGCGTCATTGGTGATCCAGATCGCCGGCACCGGATTCTCCTCCAGAATGCGGTTCATCCAACCCTTCTGGCGGCCGGTCGGACGGCTCCCGCGCAGGAGCGCGAACAGGTCGTCACCGGCGCCAAAAACGTCCTCGACCTCGTCGAAGATCAGCACCGCGTCGCGTCGCCGCCCGAGCAGGCGCTGGGCGAGCAGATAGGCCGAGAGCCGCCCCGTGCGCCGCAGCCCGTCGCCATCCTCATCGGCGCTGCGCACCTGATAGGCGCGCAGCCCGCAGGCCGCCGCCAGCGCCCGCGCCAGTTCGGTCTTGCCGGTGCCGGGCGGCCCGTAGAAGAGGGCGTTGACACCGACCGCCGCGGTGGCCGAGCTGTGACGCAAGACCCCTTCCAGGCGAGCGGTCGCCTCCGCCAACTGCGGAAAGGCGTCCAGGCGCCAGGCGCCGGCCGGGGCCGGTTCGATCAGTAGGGCAAGCAGCGCCTGCGCATCCCGCGGGGCGGCCTCCAGCACCTCGCGCAACAGGCCGGTGGGGGACAGAAAGTCCTCCAGGTCACTGAAACCGTCGTCGCAATCCACCAGCCCGAGCGCCCGCAGCGGGGCACACCTGGCCAGGGCGCTCTGCGTGATCGCCCGATCCAGGCCCAGCAGGGTCGCCAGTCGCCCCAGGTTGATCCGGGAGGAAATGCGGCCACTGGTGCGCACGTTGGCGCGCAACAGCAGACGCAACGGATCGACCAGCTCACGCTGCTCCAGGAAATCGAGCATGCGTACCGCGGTGGCGTCGAGGGCCAGGGCCTCGCCGAGCAGCGCAATGGTGGCAGAGGTCGGCGCGGCGGCGTCGGCCTGCGCCAGCCGCCTCAGCACCCGGCGCGGCAGTGTCCTGAAGAAGGTACGCAGGCGTTCGCGCAGCTCTGCGGCACCGAGTGGGGGGGACGGCACTTCGCCCCGGCCATCGTCGGCGCTGCGGGCGATGTGGTAGTCCAGGCGTCGTGCACCTTGCACATTGTCCCACGCCTCCCAATCGACCGCGCCTGGCGGCGTCCAGTGACACTCTGAATCGGCATAGAGCGACAGCAGCGCCACCACGGCGTCAGGATCGAGCAAAGGCAGCGTCAATTCCCACAGGGCGGCCAAAACATCGGAATCCTTCAGGTCCTGACGCAGGCGCGCATCGCCCCGCACCAGTTGCAGGGCATAGCGGGCGGCCCGGCGCGCGGCCGCGGGTACGGTGGTAAAATCGGTGCGCCAGAGGGTACCATGGTCATTCATGCTCAATTCTCCTGCGTCCAAGGCATGAAGCGGCGGCGGTCAAAATGGAAGCTGATCATGTCGCCTCGCCCTGGACCGGTCTCCCAGATCATGCCCAACACAAGATCGCGCCGCTCCCGGTAATAGGTCGATCCGGCATCGCTTTCCCCGTCGAACAGGGGCGTCTCCAGGACTTCCAGCACCACGACTGGCTGGCCGTAACGCGGGAGGCGGTGGTTGCGCATGCCGGGTTTCCAGACCGCGAGATCGCCGGGGGCGAAGCGATGCGGTTCGCTGAACGACCGGTAGCGCTCCCGCAGGGCCGCACCGAGGTCGCCTTTGAGCCCGTCCAGGGGCTCTTCCGCGAGCAGGTCCAGCGGGTCCTCTTCGCTCAGGCCGATCAGGTCAAGCAGTTGGCGCGACGACAGGTCTTGGTTTTTCTGGGCCATGGCGGATTCCTCTTGCGTGGCGGTGGGTGAGGCGTATTGAACCATTGCCATGCGTCAAACTCTGTCGCATACTGACGACATGCCTGCTGCACATGAAACCCGGATCGCGCGCCTCAAGCGCCTGGAGGCCCTGTTGCCCCGCGGGCGGGCTCCCGGCGCTTGCCCGGATGTCTCGCAACTGCTGGCGATGCTCGGCGAGGCTTATGCCGGCAAGACACCGGCGGCTCGTCGGCGTGCGCTGCAGCGCGATCTGGAAGAGTTGGTGAAGGCGGGGCGCATCAAGGCGGTCAACCCCGGCAGCAAGCCGCTGCGCTACCGGTTGGTCGCGGAGGAGCAGGACAAGTACCAGGCGGTCCGAGATTACGAAATCCAGGTGGTGCGCGATCTGGTGGCGGCTGCCCTGCCCCAGCAGCGACTCGATCGACTGTGGCAACGGTTACTGACCAATGCCGAGGGTCCAAGACTCGATGAGACGCGTTTGCGGATCGTCCCTGACACCCTGCGCCTGCAAGCGGTGGAACTCTATCCGCGGGTGCTGGAGGCCGTGATTGAGGCCCTGGCGCAACGCCGTGCCCTGCAGGTGCTGTATGAAAACGCCGAGGAAGAGCGCAGCGATGCCTGCCTGCACCCCCAGGCGCTGATGCAACGCGGACCCATCCCCTATCTCTTCGCCTTGAAGAACGACGAGGATGAGCCGATCCGGCTCTATGCCTTGCACCGGATGATCCGGGCCGAGGTGCTGACCCAGACGCCCGCCCACGAGGCGGTCGGATTCGATCTGGATGAGGCCATCGCCAACGGCCAAGCGGACTTTGGCCGCGGTGAACAAATCGACCTGGAGTTGCGGGTACGCGGCTATCTGGCAACGGTGCTGGTGGCCTGCCCGCTGGCCGTGGGCCAGCAATGGAAGGACGAGCCGCCCGACTCCGACTTTGAGATCCGGGTGTGGGCGCAAGTCCCCCAGACGGGTCAGTTGCTGCGCTGGCTGCTGGGCGCCGGTGCAAATATCGAGGTGGTCGCCCCGCCGGATGTACGCCGGGTGGTGGCGGTGCAGGCGGCGAAGGTGGCAGCACTTTATCCCGATCCACATGGCTAAATGGGGTGTCGCGTCTCGTCAACAGCCGCAGGACTAGGTATTCCTCTGACTTACAAACGCTTCTGACTGTTGGCAAGCACGAGCCCCAAGAGCACGGCAACGACGGCCACCCCCTACTGATACTCCCGTCGCCGGTAACGGAATGGGCGCAACCAACAGCATCAAGGTCCCGATCAAGATCCAGAGGAGCCCCCGCACCGCCCAGAAATGGATCAGCGGACTGGCATAGGAAAAGCCGTGCTGCCGGATGCGCCGCCGTAACAAGGCATCGTGCGCGGCGGCAGGGAACAGGATCAGGCTGAACGGCCACCAGAAGAGCCGGACCGCCAAGCGCTGACAGGCCTGCCCGAGCGACCACCACACCACCTGCACCCGGCCCGCGAGCCAGGGCCAGACCGGGCTGTCCGCCAATTTCTCCAGCCCCGCC
>NZ_CAJAXH010000227.1 GCF_903946935.1 uncultured Thiodictyon sp. | reverse complement strand
GTTCGGCAGAGCAGTAATCGCTCCAAGCCCTGTCAGGGGCTTGTCGATGCGGCTCGTTATGCGACTCTATGACGCCCTACATGTCGTCATAACATCATGTAATTTATAAATATGCCGACCTACTGAGATCCCAAAGAGCCTGAACCAGACCGCGGATGGCGGCGATATCTTCGGGAGAGAGTCGCATCGGCGGGTACCCTTGGGGACGTGTCGGTGCGCCAAGCACAGCCGTTTCGCCGGGGCCGAGCGCCGCGACCAACGATAAGAGCGGCGCGACGGGGGCTTCACGCAGATCCGCCCAGGGGAGGTTCTCAGGCACCGGCAGATCCAGGCCAAGCCGCCGGCCTTCGGCCAATTCGGCGGCCACCGCCGTCGGAACCACGACCCGCGACACCAGGTTTGGTAGCAGGTCCAAGCGCCCGAGTTGGTGCAAATACTGGAGCGGCGAGGTGTTGCAGATGACATCACGCAAGGTGGGTCTGTCGCTTTAGTTCTTCCTTGGAGAGGCAGAAGGTGTCCACACCGTAATCGGCCAGCTTGCTCAGGAACTGCACCCGTGCTACTCCCGCCAGCCGTGCTGCCGCGCCGGAAGACAAACGACCAAGCTCGTAGGGTTATCTCCGCGGCGGCGGCGTCGTCGGACAACTTCAGCGCGAGTAGCGTCTCGTCGGGGATATCGTCGACCAAGCCGGCGATCTCGGGCACATGATCGGCGGCGACCGCGCGCAGCCGCTCGACCATGGAGTGCGGTGCGTCCCTCGCCTCGGCCTGATCGGCCGATTCGACGACGATTCCGCCCCGGATCGGACGCACCCGTACCTGGCGGGAGATGCCGGCCAGATACTCCGGTGGGATCAACAACCCACGATCCTCGATCTGCAAGGGATTCATGTGACTGACTCGCTTGGGAATGGGCTGATTGGGTGATTGTACCCCGTCTGGGTCGGATGTCGACCGGCTGAAGCCTCGACCTCCAGTTGCCTAGCCGACCAACTGCTCCACCACCCGCCCCACCTGCTCAATGCGCTGGGTGGGATCGGAGAGGTCCCGGAAGAACCGCAACTTGTCCCCGCCGTCGAGCTTGTATTCCTTGGGTCGGGTCTGAATGAGTTTGATGAGTCGCTTGGGATCGACCTTGGTGTCGCTGCCGAAGATCACCCGCCCGCCCGCCGGGCCGGCCTCGATTTTTTTGATGCCATAGGGTTGCACGGTGAGCTTGATCTCGGTAATCGCCATCAGGTTCTTGGCGGGATCGGGCAGCAGGCCGAAGCGGTCGATCATTTCCACCTGGATCTCGCGCAACGCTTCCTGGTCCTTGGCGTTGGCGATGCGTTTGTACATGACCAAGCGCGTATGGACATCGGGCAGGTAGTCGCTGGGCAGCAGCGCGGGCAGTCCCAGATCGATCTCGGCGCCGTGGTCCAGGGGGCGATCCAGTTCGGGCGTGCGGCCGGCCTTGAGTGCCTGTACCGCCCGCTCCAAGAGGTCCATATAGAGCGAAAAGCCGATTTCGTGGATTTGGCCGGATTGCTCATCGCCCAGGAGTTCACCGGCGCCGCGGATCTCCAGATCATGGGTCGCCAAGGTAAAGCCGGCGCCCAGGTCCTCCATGGACTCGATGGCCTCCAGGCGCTTCTTGGCGTCCTCGGTCATCTGTTTGGGCGGCGGGGTGATCAGATAGGCATAGGCGCGATGGTGCGAACGCCCGACCCGGCCGCGCAATTGGTGCAGTTGCGCCAGCCCCAGTTTGTCCGCGCGGTTGATGACGATGGTATTGGCGCTGGGGACGTCGATACCGCTCTCGATGATGGTGGTGCATACCAGCAAGTTGAAGCGCTGGTGATAGAAGTCGCGCATGATGCGCTCCAGGTCGCGCTCGCGCAGTTGGCCGTGGGCGATCTGCACCCGCGCCTCCGGGATCAGCGCCTCCAGCTTCTGCGCCTGGTTCTCGATGGTCTCGACTTCGTTGTGCAGGAAATAGACTTGGCCGCCACGTTTTAGTTCGCGCTGCACGGCCTCCTGGATGAGTGCATCGTTCCAGGGACTGACGAAGGTCTTGATGGGGTGCCGCTCCACCGGCGGGGTGGCGATGATGGAGAGGTCGCGCAGGCCCGACATTGCCATATTGAGTGTGCGCGGGATGGGGGTGGCGGTGAGTGTCAAGATGTCGACCTCAGCCCTTAGGGATTTCATTTGCTCCTTGTGGCGTACCCCGAAGCGGTGTTCCTCATCGATGATCACCAGGCCCAGATTCTTGAACTTCACCGACGGCTGGAGCAGCTTATGGGTGCCGACGACGATGTCGAGCGTGCCGTTGGCCAGGCCGTCCAGGATGACCTTCTGCTCCTTGGCATTGCGAAAGCGCGACAGGCTCTCGATCTTGATCGGCCAGTCGGCGAAGCGGTCTGAAAAGTTCTCAAAGTGCTGTTGGGCCAGCAGCGTGGTGGGCACCAGCACCGCCACCTGACGCCCGCCGTTGGCGGCCACGAAGGCGGCGCGCATGGCGACCTCGGTTTTGCCGAAGCCGACATCGCCGCACACCACCCGGTCCATCGGCTTGCTGTCCTCCATGTCGACCAGCACGCCCTCGATGGCGCGCTGCTGGTCCGGGGTCTCCTCGAATTCAAAGGCGTCGGCGAAGGCAGCGTATTCCTCCCCGGGGGCCGGGAAGGCGACGCCGGGTCGGGCGGCGCGCCGGGCGTAGATGTCCAGCAGTTCAGCGGCGACGTCGCACGCCTTCTCGGCGGCCTTGCGCTTGACCTTGTCCCATTGGTCGCCGCCCAGGCGGTGCAGCGGGGCGTTCTCCGGCGAGGCCCCGGTGTAGCGCGAGATCAGGTGCAGCGAGCTGACCGGGACATAGAGCTTGTCGCCCTTGGCATATTCCAGGGTGAGGAACTCGGTGGTGAGCCCGCCGACGGTGAGCGTCTCCAGGCCCAGATAGCGCCCGACGCCGTGGTCCTCATGGACCACCGGCGAGCCGGGGGTGAGCTCTGTGAGGTTGCGCACGACGGCGTCGCCGTCGCGCTCCCGGGCGCGGCGGCGACGGTCCTGGCGCACCCGCTCGCCATAGAGTTGGGTCTCGGTGACGATGGCGAGATCCGGGTGTGCCAGCCACAGCCCCTGCTCCAGCGGGGCGACGGTGAGGCCGACCGCGTTGCTGCCTTTGAGGAAGGCGGCCCAGCCGGCGACCGGGCGGGCGTTGATACCGAAGCCGCGTAGGTGGTCGTTGAGCATCTCGCGCCGGCCCAGGCCCTCGGCGACGAAGAGCACGCGCCGCCCCGGGATGGCCAGGAAGTCCTGGATGGCCTGGGCCGGGTGGGCGGCACGTGCCTGGATGCCGAGCGGCGGCAGGGCCAGGGTGGCGAAGTTGTGGGCCTCCGCATAGCCCTTGCGCCGCTCGTCCAGCTCGGAGCGCTCATAGCGCACGCCGGTGAGACCCTTGAGCCGATGGGCCAGTTCGTCCGTCTCCAGATAGACCTGGGTGGGCGGCAGCAGTGGCCGTTCCACGTCGTGGCGGCGCTGTTCATAGCGCGCCTGCACGCCGTCCAGAAAGGCGGCACCCGCGTCCCGGCAGCCCTCGGGCTCTAGGGCGAGGCAGCCGTCCGGTAGATAGTCGAAGAGGGTCGCGGTCTGCTCGAAGAAGAGCGGCAGGTAATATTCCAGTCCGCCGGGGGTGCGGCCCTCCGAGACCTCCCGGTAGATCAGGCTGGCCTGGGGGTCGCCGGCGAAGAGCGCCCGGTAGCGTTGGCGGAAACCGGAGATCGCCTCCTCGCTCAGTGGGAACTCGCGCGCCGGGAGCATCCGCACCTGGGTCAGGCGCTCGCGGGTGCGCTGGGTCTCGGGGTCGAAGGTGCGGATGGTGTCGACCTCATCGTCCAGCAGGTCGATCCGCAGTGGCTCGGTGCTGCCCATCGGGAAGCAGTCGAGAATCGAGCCGCGCACTGCGAACTCGCCGTGGCCCATCACCTGAGAGACGCACGAATAGCCGGATCGCTCCAGGCGGCGGCGGGTCGCGTCCAGGTCCAGGCGGTCGCCGACGGCCAGCACCAGCGAGTGACCGTCAACATAGTCGCGCGGTGGCAGGCGCTGGAGCAGGGTCGCCACCGGCACCACCAGTACGCCGCGTTTGAGCCCCGGCAGGCGGTGCAGGGTCAGCAGACGCTCGGAGACCAACTCCGGTAGGGGCGAGAAGACGTCATAGGGCAGGGTCTCCCAGTCGGGGAAGCCGAGCAGTGGGATGTTGCCCTGGTCTGCCCCATCGCCCAGAAAGAAGGCGAGTGCATCGCGCAGTCGGGTCGCGGCCTGCACGTCCTCCACCAGGGCCAGGACCAGGCCGGGGTGGCGCTGTGCCGCCGCGGCAATCGCCAGTGCCCGGGCGGCACCGCGGAGTCGGCCCCACAGGAGTCGCTCGCCGGGGCGCTGCGGCAGGGGCGGGGTCAGGGGTGAAGACAGGGCGGCCTCGGGTTCGACAGGGGGAGTCATCGGGGTTGGCGACGCGGATCAGGGGGGGCAGGCGGGGATTTTCGCACAGTCCTTGAAAAATCGCCCTCTGGACGATCTTTCACGCCACGCAGACCCGATCTCGGCCCGCTGCCTTGGCCGCATCGAGCGCCCGGTCGGCCCGGGCGAACAACGCCTCGACTGACTGCAAACCCGCCGCCGCCGCGGCGCCCAACGCTGGGCGTAGGCGCGCGGGGGTGTATTGATGATTGTCATGGCGGTGATTCGTGCCTGCAGCGATTCTGCGGCGCGCAAGGGTACGTCAATCCGCCGACGCGGTGGTTCTGGTCGTCAAATGGGGGTGGGCGCTGTTGTGGCTAACGCCCCACGCTCATAACCCAGCCGATAGCAGATGCCATCCCGATTGAGGATCGCGTCCGACACGATTTTTTGGCGCAGCCGCAGGATCGGATTTTTCAAGCTCGCCGCGCTGCCGGCAGCAGTTCCAAATTTGAAAGCTGATATGCAAGATAAAACAAAATGTTAGGCTTCTTGCTGCGATTCTGCGTCGACATTCGACTCATTGATTTACAAGGCGTATTTTTTCAAATTTGGAATTGCTGCGCTGCCGGTCTCGTTCTGCGCGTAGAGCGCGCCCAGCAGGCGCTGCGTGCTCGACCACTGGCCGCGCGCTTGAGCCTAGCGCTGGGGGCTCGTCTCCTAGCAGCCTGTCGGACTTGATGGCGTAACCGATTGATTAAACAGGAAAACGACTTTTTGGCGCAAAAGAGGAAACTCTTTGCATTCAATCGGTTGCATCACTAAGTCCGACAGCCTGCTAGCCAGTCATGCTATACCGCAGCAGCAAAATGATCAAAGTCGATGGGTGGAAAGCACCTCCGAAAATTTCAGTGGCGACAGAGCGGCGCCGTCACCAGCGGCTACGCTTACAGGTCCCTGCTCAACTGATTTTGCCCGGCACGAATGTATCTATCTCAGTCCTGAATCAGGAGATCTCTTGGGGTGGGGCGGTTTTCACGGTGGCGCAACCGTTACCAAAAGGAATTCATTCAGTACTGATCGTTCTGCCCTGGGTCGGCGATCAGCGTATTTCGATTCACGCCACCGTCTTGCGTATGGCGCTGTTACCAAATAATCAATATCTGCTGGTTGTGCGCTTTTCCAATCTCATGCCCGAAAGTCATTTGAGATTGGAAAAGTTGTTGAAAATGATTAGCGGAAAGGCCCGCACTGCGGATCGCCAGGCGTCCACCGACCTGTTCCACGAGGTCCAAGTCACCGTCTTTGATCTCGACGATTTCCGGCAGACGTTGGAGCAGATCGCCGCCGGACGATTCATCCTGCACGCTGTCGATGGGTATGATCTAAATCAGAGTATCAGCCTGGCGGTGGCGGGTCCCCATGATTTGCCTGAATTACGCTTGAGGGCGCGCGTTGTCGATATCGACAAGGCACATAGCATCAGGTTCGATGGGTCCGGCATGCATCTCGTGACGCTGGAGTTTGAGCATCCCCGGGAGGCCATCACGCCCTTGATCGATTCGCTATTGGGTCGCTTGCCCCAAGTGCCTGGTGCGTCGGCTGTTGTTGGATCGTCAGGTGCCGCTAAACCACTTGGCACAGTCGTTAGCGATACCCATTGCGCAATCGAGACGGACTTACCGGCGGTGCTGGATTATCTGATCGCTATCTGGGGCGATCACCAGGCATTTTCCGCATTCTTTTTGGAGCTGTTGGGCGTTGGTCTTTCCGGCTGCCCCTGGCCCGCGGCGATTTGGGAGGAGATTACTTTACTACAAAGTCTGCACTACCAGATGTATGGCGCAAAGAGCCGGACTGGCGCTATGGGTCCCGCGCGCCGCCGGCTTGGCGACGCGTTTCTAACCGCTTGAGGTCCGGCGCGTCTTGGTCAACGCGCGCTAGCGCTCACCCGCCGGGTGCCGTCTTGAGCGCCTCCAGGCGCGCGGCGGCCGCGGGGACGCCGAGCGCTTGGGCCTTGCGATACCACTCCTGCGCCTTGTCGGCCCGGGGCTTGGGCAGTGGGGAGGTGGCGGCCGTCCAGTGCAGCGGATCGTACAGTTCCGCCAGGGCGAAGGCGGCGGGGCCGTCGTCCTGATTGGCCAGGGTCCGCACCAGGAAAAAGTAGGGGTCGAGACGCCCGGCCGCGCGCAGGTCCTGGGCCAGGGACCAGAGGTCAGCGGTGGGCGGCGGGGCCCCGGCGCCGATCAGGGCCTCCGCCAGCGCGAAGGCGTCCGCACTGCGGCCGGCGGTCTGTAGTTGTTTAGCCAGGGGCAGCAAGGCGCCGGTCGGCAACCCGCTCGCGGGTGGCGCGGCGATCAGTGCTTGCGCCGATCGTAGGGCCTCGTCGTAGCGGCCGGCCTTGGTGAGTGCCGCGATGTCCCCGGTCTGGGTGTCCGGCGGCCTGGGTCGCGGGTCGCCGGCCGTGGGGGGAGGGGCCTCGGTGTGCCCGCCTTGGGGACCGGGCGGTACCGGCGGCAATGGACGCAGCACGAAGATGAGCCCCCCCGCGGCGGCGGCCGCCAGCACCGCCCCGCCGCCCCAGAGCAGCAGGCCGGATCGGCCCCGCGACGCCGGCTGGCCGGGCTGGCGGCCGGGGGCGGCGCGCGGCGGCCCGCCCGCCTGGGTGAGCGCCGGCCAGCGTTGCAGCAGGTCGTCGAGGCTCAAGGGTCGGCGCGCCGGGTCGGGCTCCAGCATGGCGGTCAACCAGGGTTGCAACGGCTTCGGTATCCGGGTGAGGTCCGGCACGCTCTGGCGGCTACGGTACGCGGCGTCGAAACTGTTGCCCATGTCCAGTGGGCGCCCGAGGGCGGCGGCGGCCAGGATCAGCCCCAGGCTGTAGATATCCGAGCGCCCGTCGATCTGTCCGCCGAACATCCCGAACTGCTCCGGGGAGGCGAAACGGAATTTACCGGCGAATGAGTCCCCGATGATGGACTCCTGGGTGGGGTCGGTGAGTTTGCTGAGTCCGAAGTCGATCAGCTTGGCGGTGGCGACCTGGTCGCCCGTCAGGATCACATTGTCCGGGGAAATGTCGCGGTGGATGGCGCCCCGGCGATGGGCCTCCGCGAGTCCGGCGGCGAGCCGGTCGCGCAACGTCAGGACCTCCTCGGCGGGCAGCGGGCCTTGGCGCAGTCGCTCCGCGAGTGAGTGCCCCTCCACGAACTCCATCACCAGATAGTCGCGCCCGTCGGCGTCCTGGACGAATCCGTCATAGCTCACCACCGCGTCGTGCCGCACCCCGCGCAGGACCTTGGCCTCCCGGAAAAAGAGATCCATGACCTGGCGGTTGGCGACCATCGCGGGGCGGATCACCTTGACCGCATGCAGGGTGCCGAGCTTGGCATGGCGGGCGAGGTAAACCTCGCCCATGCCGCCGCCGCCCAGCAGGCGTTCGACCCGATAGGTGTTCACCAGCAGGGTGCCGGGCGCGATGCCGTGCAGCGGGGGTGGCTCCCCGCTACCGGCGAGCGTGGTTGGGTCTGACGGCGGTGCCATGGGCGGCAGGTCCGGCCCAGCGACCGTGGTGGCCGGGCCCGGGGGCGTGGCGGGCAACTGGGTGGCAGCCGTCGGGTCGGCGCCGCCGGTCCCGGTCAGCCTGGTCGAATCACTGTTCATTTGTCCCCTTGTGCCTGCATGTGCGGACCAATGCCCTGTCTTGGGACCTCCCGGTGTCCGCGCCCAGGGGGCGGTGGCGCATCCGGTGGCGGGCATTGTAGCCGAGTGGGCGGGTGTCGCCATCGAGTCAATACCCTTTAGATACTTAAGCGATTGCGGTCGGCATGGCCCGAATCCAACCGTAACCTCGGTTATACTAGCGGTCCCCATCGTCAACGAGTCAGGGCCCGGCATGCAGTTCAGCATCACCATCGTGCGCTATCAGGGCGCGGCACCGGCAACCCCAACGCGCCTCAACATCGGCGAGGGGGGCTGTACTGTCGGTCGTAGCGCGAGCAACGACCTGTCGTTGAGCGACCCGGATCGGGTCGTCTCCGGTCACCATGTCCGTCTCGAGCGGCGCGACGACGCACTCTGGGCGATTGACCTGGGGAGCACCAACGGGACCTTCCTCAATCGGGGCGAGGAGCGGCTGCCGGCCCAGCAGTCGGTGCGGCTGGCGGATGGCGACACCCTGGCCATCGGCCCCTACGAGCTGGCGGTCGCCGTGGGGGAGGGCGATCCATTCGATCCCCTGGGCGATCAATTTCTGCCCGGACGCCCGGGCCCGGGGGCGGCACCGGACATCATGGACCTGCTCACCCCAGCCAGCACCGATCCGGCCTCAGCCCGGGCCGCTGGGGCATTCTCACTGTCAAAGGCGTCGGACCCCTTTGCCGATGCTCAGGCCCTGGACCCCTTCCTGGGCGGTCCCGCGACCCCCGCCGAGGCGGCGTTGGCCAGCCCCCGGCCCACCCCGCTGGAGCATGTCCACTTCTCTCCGCCGCAGGCGGCGGGGTCGGCGGCGGCGCCGGCCGCGCCACTGGTGCCGGACGACTATGATTTGCTCGCCGACGCCCCGGGCAGCCACGCCGGCGATCCGTTCGCAGACTTTGCCGACCCGGCGGCAGAGCCGCCGCGGCCGGTGCCCCCGGCGCCGCCCGTGCCGCCGCCCCGGGAGCGGGCGGCCGCAGCGCCCTCCCTGACTCCCCAGGAGCCTTCGACGTTGCCGGCTGCACCCGTTGCGGCACCGCCGGTGGCCGTCCCGCGACCGGCCCATCCGTCCCAGGGCGCGGCGGAACCGGCCCCGCCGACTCCGCCGACTCCGCCGCCGGTCGCGGCCCCGGTCTCCCGGTCCCCGGCGGCCCAGCGGGCGCTGGACACCGGGCTCGGCTGCTTCCTCGCCGGGCTCGGGATCGGTTGCTCCGAGTCGATCAAGGACCCCGATCAGTTCTTGTACGACGTCGGAGAGTTCATGCGGACGCTGACCGAGGGTCTCACCGCGACCATGCGCAGCCGCGCCGAGTTCAAGAGCGAACTGCGCCTCGCGGTCACCACCATCCGCGCGGCGGAGAACAACCCCTTCAAGTTTTCAGTGGGGGTGGACGAGACCCTGGAGCGCTTGCTGTTCCGCTCCGGCCCGGGCTTCCTGCCCGCCGTGGAGGCGGCCCGGGGCGCCTTCGAGGACATCCAGGCGCACGAGATGGCGATGATCGCCGGTCTGCGCGCGGCCCTGCGGGCGCTGCTGGCCCGGTTCGAGCCGGCCGAGCTGGAGCGCCGCCTGGGCGCGGCCTCCGGGCTCGACAAGCTCCTGTCGATCGCGCGCCGCTCACGCTATTGGGAACTCTTCACCGAGACCTATGATCAGGTGGCAGCGGATGCCGCGGATGACTTCATGCAGTTGTTCGGCGACGCCTTCACCCGTGCCTACGAGGACCAGATCCAGCGGTTGGCGCAGGCCCGTCGGCAGCCGGCCAAGAGCGGCTAGGAGTCGCCATGGTTCACTGTAAATCTCTGACTAACAACGGCGAAGAGGGTGACACTATGAACCGAGCGGCAGGGCAATGGCAGCGGGCGGGCCGTGCCTTAATGGTGGCCGCGGGCCTGGCCGCGCTGCTCGGTTGCGCCAGCGCGCCACCGCCGGCGCCGAAGGTGGAAAAACCGCCGCCGCAGCTGCATCTACAGGTGCTGGCCGCCGCCGATGCCAACCGGGGCCCCAGCGGCCACGGCCTGCCGATCATGGTGCGGATCTATCAACTGAAGGTTGAGGGGGGCTTTGTGGCGGCGGACTTCTTCAGCCTCTATGACAAGGAGGCCGCGACCCTGGGCGGCGACCTGATCGCCCGCGAGGAGATTACCCTGGTCCCGGGGCAGCGGCGCTCGCTGGTGCAGCCCTTGAATCCCGCGGCCACCCACTTGGGCGTGCTCGGCGCCTTCCGCGACCTCGACCGGGCCAGTTGGCGCGCCCTGGAGGTCCTGAAACCCGGCCAAGACAACACCGTTCAAATCGACGTCGGGGCGGCCGCGATCACTGCCCAACAGCGCTGAGGAGGCACTATGGCCCAGGACAATCGCGTCCTTTGGTCGGAGGGGCTGTTCTTGCAGCCCCACCACTTCCAGCAACACGACCGCTATCTGGAGCACCTGGTGGAGTCCCAGGCGGGGCTCGGCTGCCCCTATCCCTGGGGCCTCACGCGGCTCGCCATCGATCGCTACCTGCTGGCCCAGGGCCGGCTGGCGGTGACCGAGTGTACCGGTCGGCTGCCGGATGGCACGCCCTTCGATGCCCCCGCCAGCGATCCGCTGCCGGCGCCCTTGCTGCTGGAGGCCGACGCCGCCGGTCAAACCATCTATCTGGCGCTGCCGCTGCGCCGGCCGGGGGCGGCGGAGAGTGGTGGACCGACGGCCCCGGAGACCATGTTGCGCTATCGCGCCGGGGAGCTGCGGGTGCATGACAGCGCCTTGGGGGCGGATACCGAGACCCTGTTGGAGGTGGGGCGGCTCGATCTGCGCCTGCTACGCCAGAACGATGCGCGCGACGGCTTTGCCTGTTGCGGCATTGCCCGGGTCCTGGGGCGCCGCGCCGACCTCCTGGTGCAGCTCGATGACACCTATTGCCCGTCCTGTCTGGACCTGAGCGCGGCCCCCCGTCTCGCCAGTTTTCTGGAAGAGGTCGCCGGCCTGCTGCACCGTCAGGCCGAGGCCCGTGCCGGGCGGGTGCGCGGGGTGGGGCGCGGCGGGGTCTCGGACTGGGCGGATTTTCTGATGTTGCAACTAGTCAATCGCAGCGAACCGGTGGCCATCCATCTGGGCCGCCTCCAAGGGTTGCACCCGGAACCCTTCTACCGCTTTCTGCTCGCCCTGGCTGGGGAGCTCGCGACCTATGCCGCGGACAACAAGCGGCCCCCGGACTTCCCGCCCTACCGCCACGACGACCTGGACGCCAGCTTTACCCCGCTCATGGAGTGCCTGCGCGATTATCTGAGCCGCGAACTGGTGGAGCGCGCCATCCAGATCCCGATTCAAGAGCGCAAATACGGCTTCCGGGTGGCCTTGGTGGCCGACCGCTCACTGCTCGAGCAGGCGCGCTTTGTCCTCGCGGTCCATGCGGACATGGACTCGCAGGCGCTGCGCAATCGCTTCCCCGCCCAGTCCAAGATCGGGCCCATCGAGCGCATCCAGGATTTCGTCAGGTCGGCGCTGCCGGGCATCGCGATACGCCCCCTGCCGACGGTCCCGCTGGAGATTCCTTATCACGCCGGCTACGACTATTTCGAGCTGGAGCGCACCAGCGAATTCTGGCCCCAATTGGCCGCCGGGGGCGGCGTCGGGCTGCATATCGGCGGCGAGTTCCCGGGGCTGGAGCTGGCACTGTGGGCGATCCGGGAGTAGACCTTGACCAACGACGACCCCTTCTTCCAACCCCCTGACGCGGGCGCCACCGTCATCCGGCCGCGCCCCGGAGCGCGCCGGGACGCCGGGTTGCCGCCGTCCCCACCGCCCCCGCCGGCCGCGCCTTGGCCCCCGGCCCCGGCCCCGGCCGCGGTCATGCCCACCTCGGTGGTCGCCACCGATAACCCTTTGGTGGCCTGCGCCAGCGATCTGTTGAGCGTGGCCGGCGAACTGCGCGGGAGTGTCTCCCACCGCGATCCCGATGGGTTGCGTGAGCGCCTGGTGCGCCAGGTGCGGGAGTTCGAGACCTGCGCTCGCGGTCGCGGCCTGCTGGAGACGGTGGTCGCGCCGGCCCGCTATGTCCTGTGCGCCCTGTTGGACGAGGCGATCTTGGATACCCCGTGGGGCAGCCAGAGCATCTGGGCCACCAAGGGGCTCCTGGTGAGTTTCCACAACGAGACCTGGGGCGGGGAAAAATTCTTCGACGCGCTCGAGCGGCTGCTCACCTATCCCGCGGGCAACCTGCACCTGCTGGAGTTGATGTATCTGTGCCTGTCCCAGGGCTTCGAGGGTCGCTATCGGCGTCTCCAGGGTGGCCGGGACCAGCTCGAACGGGTGCGCGCCAATTTGTACCAGAGCATTCGCACCCAGCGCGGGGACCCGGAACGGGAGCTCTCACCCCATTGGCGCGGCGTGGCGCCACACCGCGACCCGCTGATCCAGCAGGTGCCACTGTGGGTCCTGTCCGCGGTGGCCGCGCTCCTGTTGCTCGGGCTCTTTACCGTCTACCTCTTTGCGCTCAGTCGGGACTCGGACCCGGTCTATCTGTCCTTGGCCGGGCTCGAACGCAGCCTGCCGGCCCCCACCGATCGCCCCCGCACCGCGCCGCCGCCGGTGGCGTCCGTCGCCGAACCGGGTTCCGGCCCGGCCCCGCTGACCCTGCGCATCCTGCTGGCCGACGACATTTCGGCCGGTCGGCTCGCGGTGGACGACCGGCCCCTGGGACAGACCGTGATCATCCGCGGCGAGGGGCTTTTTGGCTCCGCCCAGGCGACCCTGATCCCCAGTGTCGAGCCGCTGATCGAGCGCATCGGTGCCGCCCTGGCACGCCTCCCCGGACCGGTGCTGGTGACTGGCCATACCGACAGCTCACCCATCCGCTCGCTGCGCTTCCCCTCCAATTTCGAGCTGTCCCAGGCGCGGGCCAACGAGGTGGCCGGCCGGCTCGCCGCCATCGCCAAGGACCCCGCGCGCTTCACCGCGGAGGGCCGTGCCGATAGCGAACCGGCGGTCCCGGACAACCCACGCGATGCGCGTAACCGGCGGGTGGAGATCACCCTACAGCCGCCCGAACCCCAATCCATGCGCGATGCCGCGGGGGCGAGGCGATGAAAGGTTTCTTTGGATTTCTCAAGGCACGCTGGTTCCTCAGCCTCCTGGGGACGATTGCACTGGCCCTCCTGGTGTGGTTCGTCGGCCCCCTGATCGGCGTTGCCGGCAGTGTGCCGCTGGACCCCGAGTCACGGCGCTGGTGGGTGATCGGCACCCTCTTCGTCCTCTGGGCGCTGTGGCAGATCGGGGCGACGATCTTGGCGCGGCGGCGCAACCGCCGGCTGGTGGAACAACTGGCGGCGGCCCCGCCGGACCCGGCGGACCAGGCCACGGCCGAGGAGATGGCGACCTTGCAGCGCCGCTTCGACGAGGCCCTGACCCTGCTCAAGGGCACCGAGGGGCGCAAGGGGCTTGGGGGCCATTGGGTCTACCAGCTCCCCTGGTATCTGCTGATCGGCCCCCCGGGCTGCGGTAAGACCACCGCGCTGGTCAACTCGGGGCTCAAGTTCCCGCTCGCCGAACGCCTGGGGCAGGGACCCGTCGGTGGGGTCGGCGGCACCCGCAATTGCGACTGGTGGTTCACCGATCAGGCGGTGTTGCTCGACACCGCCGGGCGCTACACCACTCAGGACAGCTATGCCCAGGTCGACAGCGCCGCCTGGACCGGTTTCCTGGGTTTGCTGAAGAAGCACCGGCCGCGCCGGCCCATCAACGGTGTCCTGCTGGGGATCAGCCTGGCGGACCTGATGCAGTGGTCCCCGACTGAGCGCGACGCCCACGCGCAGGCCATCCGCAGCCGCGTCCAGGAGCTCTATAGCACCTTTCGTCTGCGCTTCCCGATCTATGTGATCTTCATGAAGGCCGACCTGGTGGCCGGCTTCATGGAGTTTTTCGCCGATCTGGGGCGTGAGGGTGGGGAACAGGTCTGGGGCATGACCTTCCCCTTCGACGCCGCTGCGGACGCCCCGTCCGCCCTGGCGGGCTTCGGCGCCGAGCAAGGCGCCCTGGTCCAGCGGCTCGACCAGCACCTGCTGGCGCGGCTGCAGGCGGAGCGCGACCCGCGCCGCCGCGGCCTGGTCTTCAGCTTTCCGCGCCAGTTCGGCTCCTTGGGCGAGACCATCGAGTCGTTTGTCAACGACTGTCTGGATGCCACCCGTTACGAGGCGCGTCCGCTGGTGCGCGGGGTCTATTTCACCAGCGGCACTCAGACCGGCACCCCCATCGACCGGGTGCTCTCGGGTATCGCCGCCAACTTCGGGTTGGGCCGCCAGGGACTGGATGCCTTCCGGGGGACGGCCAAGAGCTTCTTCGTCACCCGTCTGCTGCGTGAGGTCATCTTTCCCGAGGCGCCGCTGGCCGGGCTCGACCCGCGTCTGGAACAACGTCGGCGCTGGTTGAAATGGGGTGCCTATGCCGGCGTCGGCCTGCTGACCTTGAGTGTGGTCGGCGCCTGGACCCTGAGCTATCTCGGTAACCGCGCCTATGTCGGCGAGGTCGCCGGGCAGGTCGCCGCCATCCAGACCCAGATCGATGCGCTCAAGGGCGTCGGGGGTGCCAGTGGGCGCGAACTCCTCGCCGAGCTGCCCCTGCTCAATGCCGCCCGGCAGATCGCCGGGGGCTATGCGGAGCGTGACTCGGGCACCCCGTGGCGCATGGGCTTTGGGCTTGCCCAACGCGACAAGCTCGGTTCCCAGGCGAGCCGCAGCTACCTGCGCATCCTGCACAAGACCCTGCTGCCGGCGATCACCCTCCAGTTGGAAGCGCAGTTGCGCCAGTCCATGAGCGACCCGCCGCGCCTCTATGACGCACTCCAGGTCTATCTGATGCTGGACGATGTTCAACACTACGACCCGACGTTGGTCAAGACCTGGGTCGAGCAGGACTGGGCGCAGCGCCTGCCGCGCGAAACCACCGCCGATCAGCGTGCCGAGTTGAGCGGACACCTGGCCGCCTTGTTGGAAACCCGCCCGACCCCGCTCCCCCTGGCCCTTGATGGCGACCTGATCCGGCAGGCCCGGGACGTCTTGAGCGGGACCCGGCTCGCGCCCCGGCTCTATGAACGGCTCAAGGACTCTGGGGTGGGTGCCGGTCTGCCCGACTTCACCATCAGCCGGGCCGGCGGCGACCGGGCCCCGCTGGTCCTTGCCCGGCGCAGCGGCAAGCCCATCAGCCAGGGGATCCCCGCCCTCTATACCTACGACGGCTACCATCGGCAGTTCGACGACGCGCTCATCGGCCTGATCGTCGCCGCCGCGCAGGGGAACTGGGTCCTGGGTCCGCAGGGGCAGGTGATCCCCGGCACACCGGAGGCCCGGGCCCTGGCGACGGAGGTGCGCGACCTGTATCTGCGTGACTACATCAACCGCTGGGACGAGCTCCTGGCCGACCTCTCGCTGGTGCGTCCGCGCGACCTGCGGGATACCGCGAAGGTGGCCGAGACCCTGGCGAGCCGTGACGACTCGCCCTTGCGCAAGGTGCTCGCCGCGGCCGCCCGGGAGACCGAGCTCGACCGCGTGGCGGCTCCGGCCGGTGGCCCCGCCGGCGGTATCGCCGCTGGTGTGGGCAAGACCGTGGCCGGTAGCATCGCCGACCGGGCGGCGGGTAGTATTGGGGGGGTGGCGGGGGTGGCCGCCTATGACCTGCGCAAGCGCCTCGGGGATCAGCTCAAGGAGCCCCGCCCGCCGGGGGTCGAGGCACCGGAGAGCGCGGTCACTCGGCACTTCGCCTGGTTGCAAGACCTGGTGCGCGCTGGCGATGACAAACGCGCGCCGCTCGATCGGGTCCTGGAGACCGTCAACCAGCTCGGCGTCCAACTCAAGGCGGCCGACGCCGCGGCCACCAGCGGGCAGGGCAGCCTGGCCGCCGGCACCGGCAAGGAGATTAAGGCCGCCAAAGAGGCCGCCGCCGCCGCCCCCCCGGTGTTGCAGGCGCTGCTCGGCACCCTGGCCGACGACAGCGCCACCCTGGTGGCCGGGGGGGAGCGGGTCCGCCTGAACAACCTCTGGGCCGCCGAGCCGCTGCGTTTCTGTCGGGAGGCGATCCAGGGTCGCTACCCATTCGAGTCGGGCAGCGCGCGCGACACCACCCTGGCCGACTTCGGCAGGTTATTCGGCCCCGGCGGGTTGCTGGATGCCTTCTTCAAGGAGCACCTGGCGCCGCTGGTGGACAGCTCCCGTCGGCCCTGGCGCTGGCGCAGTTCCGACCTGGGGATTCCCAACTCGGTGTTGGCCCAGTTCCAGACCGCCGGGGTGATTCGCGATGCCTTTTTTGCGGCTGGCGGCAAGGCCCCGGCGGTGGAGTTCGCGCTCACGCCGATCAGCTTGAGCGATGAGGCCACGCAGGTCACCCTGGATGTGGGCGGTCAGGTGCTCAACTACAGCCACGGCCCACTGCGCCCCCAGACCCTAAAATGGCCGGCACCCGAGGGCTTTGGGCAGGTGCGTCTGACCTTTACCGGGGTGGACGGCAAGACCCCGGCCCAGACCGAGACCGGCGACTGGGCCTGGTTCCGGGTCCTGGATCGGGCGCGTCTGCAAGCCACCAAGCAGCCGGAACTGTTCCGTCTCAATTTTTCCCTGGCGGGGTTTGCCGCGAGCTTCGAGCTGCGCGCCACCAGCGTCCGTAACCCCTTCGGCGATCTCAAAGAACTGCGCGGCTTTAGCTGCCCGGAGCGGCTATGAACAGTCCGACCGGTACCACCGGTTTCTACGGTAAGTTCCCGAGTCTGGGCGACTTTGTCAGTCGCCGCCTGGCGACTGAACTGATCGAACCCTGGGATCAATGGTTGCAGGAGTCGCTGGCCGCCAGTCGGGCGCAGCTCGGCGACGGCTGGCTCGACCAATACCTGACCAGCCCCTTGTGGCGTTTCGTGTTGAGCCCCGGGGTGGCAGGGCAGCGCGGCTGGGCCGGGGTGCTGATGCCCAGCGTGGATCGGGTCGGGCGTTATTTCCCACTCACCCTGGCCGTTCCCCTGCCGATCGGTACCAACCCCTGCGACCTGTTGAGTGCCGCCGACTGGTTTGAGCAGGCCGAGGTCTTGGCACTCTCCGGGCTGGTCGATCCCTTCTCGCTGGAGTCCTTCGACGCCCAGGTGCTGGCCTTGGGCACCCCCGCCGCCGCGGCCCCGACACCCTGCCCGCCGGCCGGTTCCGGCCGGTCCAATGCCTGGCACCTCGGCATCTCCCATAGCGGCGGGCTCGCGGGCGCCCGCGATACGCTCCTGGCCCAGGCACTCGACCAGGTCTTCCTCGCCTATAGCCTGTGGTGGAGCCAGGGCTCCGACCGGGTCGCCCCCTCGCTCCTGGCCTGCCAGGGGTTGCCGCCGCCGGAGGGCTTCAGCGCACTCTTGAGCGGCGACTGGGCCGGCCATGGCTGGCGTCAACTCGATGCCGGGCCGACACCCGGCGCACCGGAGGTCTGAGATGGATACGACTTATCGCTGGACCTCGGGCGGCGCCACCGATACGGGCCGGCGCCGCACCGTCAATCAAGATGCCTTCTTAGACCTCCCCGACCTGGGGCTATGGGCCGTCGCCGATGGGATGGGTGGGCACCGCGATGGGGGGCGGGCGAGTCGGACCCTGGTGGAGGCGCTCGCGACGCTGCCGCGCCCGCGGCTACTGGGGGCGGCGGCCGATGCGATCCGGGAGGTGCTCACCGCGGTCAACCGGCAACTCGCCGACGAGTCGGCCGCCGACGGCGGCGACGTGATTGGCAGTACCATCGTTACCCTGGTCGCGGTCGGCGATCACTGCGGCATCCTGTGGGTGGGGGACAGTCGCGCCTATCGGCTGCGCGCCGGCGTCATGACGCGTGTCACCCGCGACCACACCCAGGTCCAGGCCATGGTCGACCAAGGGATCCTGGCCCCCGAGCAGGCAGAGAACCATCCTTATGGCAACGTGCTGGCACGGGCGATCGGCGCCGACACCAAGGTGGAGATCGATACACTCATCGCCCCACTGCGTGCGGGCGACCGTTACCTGCTGTGCAGCGATGGTCTGGACAAGGAACTGACCGACGCCCAAATCGCCGCCGTGCTGGCCGACGGGGCGCCGGCCCAGGCCGCCCAGTCCCTGGTCGATCACGCGTGTCAGGCCGGCGGGCGTGACAATGTCACGGCGGTGGTGGTCCAGTTCGATGCGGCCTGATCCTGAGGCTCAATCCAGGCTGACTTGTACCTGCGCCGCCACCTTGAGTGCCTTGGCCTTAGCCTCGGCGATATCCGCCCCGCGGGCCAGTGCCACACCCATGCGCCGCCGGCCGTGGACCTCGGGCTTACCGAATAGCCGCAGATCGGTGCCCGGTTCGGCCAGGGCGGCGGCCAGGTTGCCGAAGCGCGGGTGGTCGGACTCGCC
Source organism: uncultured Thiodictyon sp. (assembly GCF_903946935.1). Lineage (GTDB taxonomy): Bacteria > Pseudomonadota > Gammaproteobacteria > Chromatiales > Chromatiaceae > Thiodictyon. The sequence goes on along the minus strand of NZ_CAJAXH010000227.1, from coordinate 2,498 downwards.
CTCCACCAGGATGACGGCGGAGGCGGCGGGGCCGAGCTGGCGGATCGCCGGGATCGGCAGCCCCAGGATGGCGCGGGCGTGCAGCGCAAATTCGCTCAGATCCTGCGAGATCAGCGTCACCATGCCGGTGTCGTGCGGGCGCGGTGAGACCTCGCTGAAGATGACCTCATCGCCGCGCACGAAGAGCTCCACACCGAAGATGCCGCGCCCACCCAGGGCCGCCGTCACCTGTTCTGCAATCTCCTGAGCACGTGCGAGCGCGGCCGCCGTCATGGGCTGGGGCTGCCAGGACTCGCGATAGTCGCCGTCCTCCTGGCGGTGGCCGATGGGCTCACAAAAACTGGTGCCGTCGCGGTGACGCACGGTGAGCAGCGTGATCTCGTAGTCGAATGGGACGAAGCCCTCGACGATGACCCGGCCGGCGCCGGTGCGCCCGCCGCCTTGGGCATACTCCCAGGCATCGCCGATCTCCTGCGGGAAGCGCACCAGGCTCTGGCCCTTACCGGACGAGCTCATGATCGGCTTGACCACGCAGGGCAGACCGATGTCGGCCAGCGCGGTGCCGAACTCCTCCGGGGTGTCGGCGAACAGATAGGGTGAGGTGGGGATGCCCAGTTCCTCGGCCACCAGTCGGCGGATGCCCTCGCGGTTCATGGTGAGCAGCGCCGCCCGCGCGGTGGGGATCACGGTGAAGCCTTCCGCTTCCAAGGCCACCAGGGTATCGGTGGCGATGGCCTCGATCTCCGGGACGATGTAGTCGGGGCGTTCCAGCTCGATCACCCGCCGCAGCTCGGCCGCGTCCAGCATCGAGAAGCTGTAGGCGCGGTCGGCCACCTGCATGGCCGGGGCCTTGGCGTAGCGGTCGCAGGCAATGACCTCAACGCCTAAGCGCTTCAATTCGATGACGACCTCGCGGCCGAGCTCGCCGGCACCGCACAGCAGGACCCGGGTGGCGGTGGCGGTGAAGGGGGTGCCGATGGTGGGCATGGTGGGCTCCTGAGGGCATGAGTGACGCGCGACGCGGGCCGCAGAACATAGCACGAGGGCGGCGAATCGTCTCGGGCTCAGGCGCGGATCAGCTCGATGCGCCGCCCCTGGGGCTTCGCACCTCCTCGCTCGCGGTACGCTCGGCCATCGGCGGCTGACCCGCCCGGCGGTCGAAGAGGATGACGAAGATTTGGTACAAATCGCGAGTCGCATCCTCGGTCACAAAGACCTCTCGAGGCATCAATCCGCCCCGCGCAGCCTGGCAAAGACGGCGCGCGCCGGCTCCACCCGACCGGTTTCGACTTGGCGATGGCCAAGCGCGAGAATCTTCAGCAACGCCAGCGTTTCCTGGGTTTCCTCGTAAGAGTGAACGTCCTGCATCACCACCTTGGCCTCGCCGTTCTGGGTGATCACCAGCGGCTCACGCTCATCCATGAGTCGGCGGATCACCGCGGCCGTATGTGCCTTCAGGTGACTGATCGGTTTGATGTTGACGGAGAGTTTCATGATGTGCGGCCCGGCAGTGGTACCAAATTTAGCCTGCTTCTAGCCTCATCGAGCGGACGCTGCCATGGGCGCCTGCCCTGGACATCCGGCCTGGGGTCAAGCCAGCCGATAGCCGATGCCATAGCGATTGAGGATCGCGTCCGCCCCGATCTTGTGGCGCAGCCGCAGGAGCAGGTTCTTCAGACTCGCCTCGCTGCCGCTGTCGCTCTCGGTGTAAAGCCCGGCCAGCAGCCGCTCCGTGCTCAACCACTGCCCGCGATGCGCCGCCAGCAGGTCGAGCAGGGTCCGTTCGCGGGCCGTCAGCGCGACCCGCTGCGCCAGACGGCAGAGCGTGCCGTCGGCGGCACAGTAGGTGGTGTCGGCATCCAACCGGACGAACACCCGGCCCTCGGCGAGCAGCCCCAGGGCCGCCCGCTCCAGCGCCGCCTTCAGCAACTCCAGTGCCAGCGGCTTGACCAGATAATCCACCAACTGGAGCCGGTTCGCCGCCAGCAGATCGGCGGTCTCGGTGGAGGCGCTGGTGATGAGGATCGGCAGCGTGCGGTCGCGCCCGCGAATGGCGGCGGCCAAGGCCAGACCGCCCATCCCCTGCATTCTCAGGGCCGTCACCAACAACTGGATGGACCTCTGCCCGAATAACCGCAGCCCCGCCTCACCACTCTGCGCCACCAGCACTTCGTTAAATAAACTTAACAGTAATTCATGCACCAGGGTGCCCTGGACGAGATCGTCCTCGACATAGAGTGCGGTCAGATGGCGCAGCAGGAGCAGTGGTTTCATGACGGCAATAGAAAGAAGGCGTTGACGGGCAATAGTCTCATAAGAGACTAAGACCGTCACGTCCTTTTTTGAGACTTTTCTAAATTAGTAACGATTCAAAAATAACTTAAACACTTTTATCAAGAGAACCCGTTGGGGTCAACAACGTAGTTCCATTGCCCAAGGCTCAGGTCATGCCGAATAAACTGATCTTTGATATCACGGAACCCGTCGGAGCATTTGCG
>NZ_CAJAXH010000226.1 GCF_903946935.1 uncultured Thiodictyon sp. | reverse complement strand
GTTTGTGCGGGTCTTGCTCCGGCGTGTGATGCCGGGCGAGAATCTGCCGGAAATCCACGAACTGCAAGAGGTCGAAACGATGCTGGCAGAATATGTCGAAGAGTGGACGGAGAAGTGGAAGCGCGAGGGGCTGTTGGCGGGAAGACTGCAAGGCAGACTGGAAGGTAAGCTGGAGGGTAAGCTGGAGGGCAAGCTGGAGGGCAAGCTGGAGGGCAAGCTGGAAGGTAAGCTGGAGGGTGAGACCCACGCCCTGAAGCGGGTGCTCAGGCGCCGCTTTGGTGACCTCCCCGCCTGGGCAAGCGCCCGCATCGACAACGCGACCCTTGGCCAGTTGGATGCATGGCTGGATGGTATTTTTGCGGCCGAAACCCTGGAAGCCCTGCTCGATGGCCAGTCCCCGGCCCCTGGCCCGCCTGCGAATTGACCTCAGTTCATGGCTTGCCGGTCTGCGGTGTAGCCTCGCGCGACCCGCCCCTGTCGATATGCACCGCCAGCCACACACACCGGGGCTCGACGGAGGTCTCCAGCACCCGGTGTTGGGTGTGGGCGGGGATGAATAGATAGTCGCCGGGACCCAGCACCCGCTCCGCCCCGTCCACCCACAGCCGCGCCCGCCCCTGGAGCAGGACCACCCACTCGTCTTGGGGCTGGTCATAGAGGACCGGCTCGGGGGTGGCGCTGCTGACGATCCGCTCGATCCACACCTGGCCCCCGGCCTGCCCGGGCTTCAGGTCGAGCCGCAACAGGTCGGCGAAGACCTCACCGGCCTGGGGCGACGGCAGCTCGGCAAACAGGTTTCCGGTTGGCAACGGCATGCTCAAGCCCCCCAGGCTCACTCCCACCGAAACAAGCGGGCCGCCACGCTCAGAAACACCAGCGCCAGGGCCACCAGCAGCGCGACCTGTGGCAGGACCTCGACCACCCCGGCCCCGTCGATCATGATCCGGCGGGCGGCGTCAACCAGATGGGTCAGGGGTGAGAGTTGTGAGAACAGGCGCGCCGCGGGGCTCGCGCCCTCCATGGAGAACCAGACCCCGGAGAGCAGGAGCAGCGGCCAGGAGATCAGGTTGAGTATGCCGTCGGCCAGCTCCTCGGTGCGCAGCCGGGCGGAGACGATGAGTCCCAGGCTGATCAGGCACAGCGCACCGGCCATATACACGATGACCAGTGCCAGATAGGACCCGCGCATGGTGAAGTGCAGCAGCAGGTCGGCACCCACAAAGACCACCAGGCTGGCACTCATCGCCACCAACAGGCGCGAGAGCACTTGGGCGGTCAGGAACTCAAACGGACTCAGTGGCGTGGCCTTGAGCCGCCGCAACACCCCGTTCTTGCGATAGCGCACGATCACATAGCCGACCCCCCACAGGCTGGAGAACATCACGTTCATCGCCAGCACCCCGGGCAGGACCCAGTCGGCATAACTGACGGCCGCACCGCTGAGGGTATGGCGCTGCGGTGCCGTGGCGCCGGCCGCGGCCCCGTCCCCCGACCCCAGCAACAGGCGCTCGGCCAGGTAACCGCGGGGAGACTCCAGATTCACCCAGTAGGTGGGCGGGGCGGTGCGCGGGTCGAGCAACAGGTCGAGCTGGTGGCGGTCCACCTGAGTGACGGCCCGCGCCAGGTCGGTCAGCGGCACGAACTGGATGTGCCTCAGGGCCAGGAAGCCGCTTGCGGGCGGCGGCGGCAAGGCACCGTCCGCGGTGAGGACCCCGACCTTGAACTGGGCCTGGGGGTCGCCGCTGAAGACGAATGCAAAGCCCAGCACCAACAGGATCGGCATGAAGATGTTCCACCCCAGACCGGCACGGTCGCGGTAGAACTCCCGGTTGCGGGCGACGAGGATAGCGAGGATGCGGCGCCACATAGTGGGTTCTCCCGGGCCTGGCCCGAATGGTTGTGCGCCGCGACGCGAAGCGCGCGAGCGCAGGCGTCCCAGCCCGGACAGGAAGTGCCAAGGGACAGTCGGGGGCGGTTCCGGTAGCATTGTCCCAAGCCCGGGCGCGGATCGCCAGCCGCGGATTCACGCCCGTTTCCCCCGGACCTTCACACCACTGGAAATCGACCCGATGGCCATCCTACTCCTTGGACTCTTCCTCTTCATCACCGCCCATTCGCTCACCTTCCTGGCCCGCGGCACGCGAGCAAAATTCATCAGCGTCGTCGGGGAGCCCCGCTGGCAGGGATTCGTCTCGGTGGCGAGCCTCGTCGGCATGGCACTGATCGTCTGGGGCTATTCGCTCGCCCGGGTGGAGCCGGTCCAGATCTATGTGCCGGCGACCTGGGTGCGGCATGTGAGCCTGCTGATCATGCTCCCGGTCTTCCCGCTGCTGTTCGCCACCTATCTGCCCGGGCGCATCCAAAGCGCCGCCGTCCACCCGACACTGATGGCCGTCACCCTCTGGTCGTTCGCCCACCTGCTCGCCAACGGCACCCTGCCGGACGTGATCCTGTTCTGGTCGTTCTTCATCTGGTCCGTGTCCCATCGCGCCTCCTACAGGTACCGCCCCGCCCCCCCGATTCCGGGAGCAGGCCCAAGTAAATACAATGACCTAATTGCAGTCGGCGGCGGCTTGGCGATCTATGTGTTGTTCCTGTTGTGGGTCCATGCCTGGCTGTTCGGCGTATCGCCGCTCGGCGCCGCGGCGTCCTGAGGGTAGCGGCGGCGGCTCGCAAATCAACCGGTGCGCGTATAATTGCCGGCTATGACACGCTGTAATTGACCTTGAGGAGCATCCGATGCCGACCTACGACTACCGCTGCAACACCAACGGCCGTGTGCTGGAGGTCAGCCACCGCATGAGCGAGAACCTGAACACCTGGGGAGAGCTGTGCCGACAGGCCGGCGTGGAGACCGGGGACACCCCGGCGGACGCCCCGGTCCAGCGCCTCGCCACCGGGGGCAATGTGATTTCCAGCACCAGCCGCGGACGGGACGCGGCGCCGCCGTGCGCCAGCGGCCATTGCTGTCCGAGCGGCGGCTGCAACATGCACTGATCGCTGCACACCATGCCCCAACGCGGACCGGCACCGGGGCACTGACACCCCCTGGCCGCGCGCCTCAACTGGAGAAATCACCATGGCATTCAAGTTCAAGCTACCCGAGCTCAAGCAGCCCGACAACGCTAACGTCGGCAAGAAGGATCGCATCATCCGCGTGGTCGTCGCCGCGCTGCTGCTCCTCGGCGCCTTCAGAGGCGGCATCATCGATCACTGGTACATTGCACTCATCGCCTTGGTGCTGCTCGCCAGCGCCTATTTCGCGTTCTGCCCGGCCTACGTGCCGATCGGCAAGAACACGGCGCAGGACGAGCCCCCGGCCAAGCAGTAGCCCGCGGCGCCCCCGGCCGGGCCACGATACCCGGCCGGTACGCCGCGCACCATTCGCCCGCGCGCAACCCAGGCCCTATACTGACGCCCATCACCCCCTGACCCCGGGCCCTTGCCATGCCCCGCGCCACCCTGCTGCGACAACGCCTGCTGGTCCTGTTTCTGGCCGCACTCTTTGCGTTTTTTTCGCCGCTCCCGGGCCGCTTTGAGTCGCTGCCGGACCTGCTCGGCCTCCCCGCGCTCTATCTCTATCTCTTCGGCGTCTGGGCCCTGGCGATCGCCGGTGCCGCCTGGGTCTGCTCCCGGGGCCGGGATTGAGCCTGCTTCAGTCAATGGAGCCGCCGACGATCACGGCCCCCCTGATCATCGGCGTCGCCTGCGTCTATCTGGGCGGGCTCTTCGCGATCGCCTACTGGGCGGATCGCCGGGCCGACCGCGGGCGCTCGGTGATCGGCAATCCCACCGTCTACGCACTCTCGCTCGCCGTCTACTGCACGGCCTGGACCTTCTACGGCAGCGTCGGGCGGGCGACCGCCTCGGGCCTGGGTTTTCTCGCCATCTATGTCGGCCCGACCCTGATGGCGCTCCTGTGGGGCTCGGTGCTGGTGAAGATGGTGCGGGTGAGCAAGACCGAGCGCATCACCTCCATCGCGGACTTCATCGCCTCGCGTTACGGCATGAGCCAGTTGCTCGGCGGCCTGGTGACGGTGATTGCGGTAACCGGGGTAGTGCCCTATATCGCATTGCAGCTCAAGGCCATCGCCTGGAGCTACACCATCCTGCGGCACTACCCGCAGTTGCTGATGCCGCAGGCCCTGAACCTGCCCTTCTGGGCCGACACCGGCTTTATCGTGGCCCTGCTGCTCGCCGCCTTCACCATCCTCTTCGGCACCCGCCACCTGGACGCCAGCGAACGCCACGAGGGGATGGTGGCCGCCATCGCCTTCGAGTCGATCGTCAAGCTGGTCGCCTTCCTGGCGGTGGGGCTGTGGGCGACCCTGGGGCTGCTGGGTCTGGGGACCATCGGCGGCCCGGCCCTGCCTGAGGTCGTCGACGACCCCCATGTCGCCGCCCTGCTGAACCCGGGCATCCACTCACCGGTCGACTGGTTCGCGATCTCGTTCCTGGCCGGGCTGGCGGTGATGCTGCTGCCCCGCCAATTCCAGGTGGCAGTGGTGGAAAACAGCGACGAGCGCCAGGTCCGCCGGGCCATCTGGCTCTTCCCGCTCTATCTGCTCCTGATCAACCTGTTTGTGATCCCGATCGCGGTGGCGGGACTGCTGATGTTCCCGGACGGCCAGGTGGACCCGGACACCTTTGTACTGACCCTGCCGATGGCCTTCGGCCACCCCGTGCTGGCACTGACCGTCTTCGTCGGCGGGCTCTCGGCGGCCACCGGGATGGTGATCGTGGAGGTCATTGCACTCTCCACCATGGTCAGCAACGACCTGGTCCTACCGGCGCTGCTGCGCCGTTGGCACCGCCGCCCCGCGAGCATGGATCTGGGCCGCTTACTGCTGATCGTCCGCCGCGCCGCCATCGTATCGATCCTGTTGCTCGGCTGGCTCTATTACCGGCTGGCGGGGGAGGCCTATGCGCTGGTGGGCATCGGACTCATCAGCTTCGCCGCGGTGGCCCAGTTCGCACCCGTGGTCTTCGCCGCACTCTACTGGCGCGGCGGCACCCGGGAGGGCGCACTGGCCGGACTCTCGGCGGGCTTTCTGGTGTGGATCTATACCCTGCTCCTGCCCTCCTTCGCCCGCTCCGGCTGGCTGCCGCCCATGTTCATCGAGTCAGGCATCTTCGGTCTCGAGATCCTCAAGCCCCAGGCACTGTTCGGACTCGGCCATTGGAGTGAGGTAACCCACTGCCTGTTCTGGAGCCTGAGTGCGAACCTCGGCGCCTTCCTCGCGGTGTCCGCGCTACGCGCGCCCAACGCGGTGGAGGCCACCCAGTCCAGCGCCTATGTCGATGCCTTGAAGCATGGCCGGCGCACCGGTCTACCCCTGTGGCGCGGCAGCGTCGAGGTCGCGGAACTGCGCACCCTGGCCGAGCGCTTCCTGGGGGCCGAGCGCACGCGCCGCGCCTTCACCGACTTCGCCCGCGCGCGTGGACTCGACACCCCCGAGGCCCTCCCGGGCGACGCCCGCACCGTCGATTTCGCCGAGACCCTGCTGTCCGGGGCCATCGGCGGGGCCTCCGCCCGGGTGATGGTCGCCACGGTCACCGAGGAGGAACCCCTGGGCGTCGACGAGGTGCTGGATATCCTCGACGAGGCCTCCCAGGTCCGCGCCTACAGCCACCAACTGGAACAGAAATCCCAGGAGCTGGAGGCGGCCAGCGCGGAGCTGCGCGCCGCCAACGAGCGACTCCAGGAGTTGGATCGGCTCAAGGACGACTTCATGTCATCCGTCACCCACGAGCTGCGCACCCCGCTGGCGGCGATCCGCGCCTTCTCCGAGATCCTGCTCGCCGACCCGGCGCTCGAGGTCGGCGAGCGCCAGCGCTTCCTGGGCATCCTAGTGAGCGAGACCGAGCGCCTGACCCGCCTGGTCAATCAGGTCCTGGACCTGGCCAAGATCGAGTCGGGCCACGCCGACTGGCTGATCGAGCCGGTAGACCTGACGGAGGTGATCCAACAGGCGGTGGCCAGTACCGGCCAGTTGATTGCGGGGCGCGGAGCCGAACTGGCAGTCGACCTGGGCGCCGCGGACGCGGCGGCCCAGGTCCTGGCCGACCGCGACCGGCTGGTCCAGGTCCTGGTCAATCTGCTGTCAAACGCCGCCAAGTTCGTCCCGAGCGCGGGCGGGCGGGTGGCGGTACAGCTCACCCGCCACGGCGACTGCCTGCGCGTGTGCGTGTCGGACAACGGGCCCGGCATCCCGGCGGCGGACCTGGGCCTGGTCTTCGAGAAGTTTCGCCAAGCCGCCAGCGGCGGAGAAAAACCCATCGGAACCGGGCTCGGGCTGCCCATCAGCCGCCAGATCGTGGAAAATTTCGGCGGACGGATCTGGGCTGAGGCCAGTGTCGCCACTGGTGCTACCCTGTGCTTTGAGTTGCCCGCGCTCGCGTCCGCCAGGCCCCAGGAACCCCAAGAACAACCGGACCAGGACCCCTGGCCCGCCACCCGGTGAGAGTCCACCATGAGCCAACGTGTACTGATCGTCGACGACGAGCCCAACATCGTCATCTCACTGGAGTTCCTATTGAAACGGGAGGGCTTCACGGTCACTGTCGCGCGCGACGGGGAGGCGGGCCTCGCGGCCATCCGCGAGCAGCGCCCGGCGCTGGTGGTGCTGGACGTGATGATGCCCAAGCTCGACGGCTTTGCGGTCTTGCAGGCGGTACGTGCAGACCCGGCGCTCGCCGCCACCCGCATCCTGATGCTCACCGCCAAGGGCCGGCAGGCCGAGCAGAAGAAGGGGCTGACACTCGGGGCCGATGCCTACCTGCCCAAGCCCTTTTCCACCCACGAGCTGATCGCCAAGGCGCGGGAATTATTGAACACCGAGGCCGCGGCAGCGCCGGGGGGGAATTGAGCCATGAGCGATACCGACGACTTCTCATCCATGAACACGCTCGACACCGCCTCGCTCGGCACTGGGTTGGAGCAGACCGGCGTGGCCGATCAGGCGCTCCTGCGCACCCTGGCGCGCCGCCGCCCCCCGGTGCTCCCACCCGCGGCGACGCTGCGCGACACCCTCTACCAGATCAGCCAGCGCCAGGAGGACGCGGCGGTGATCGCCGACGAGGCCAGTGGCCTGCCGCTGGGACTCGTCACGCTGCGCGAGATGCTGCACGTTATCAGCTTCGAGGGGGCCGGACTCGATGACCCGGTGGCCGCCCACATGATCGGCGCCCCGCTCACCATCGCCGCGGACTCCCCCGCCCACCGGGCCAAGGTCCTGATGACGAAGCGGGGGGCCAAGCACCTCCTGCTCGTCGAGCCCGACGGCCGGCTGTTCGGGCTGGTCGGTCAGGCCGACCTGCTGGGGCTGCGCGCCGGCGGGGCCGAGGCCCTGATCGAGTCCATCGGCAACGCCCGCGACCTGCCCGCCATGACCCAGGCCGCGGATCAGGTCCGGCGCCGCGGGGCCGACCTGTTCCGTTCCGGCATGGGGGTGGAGGCACTCTGCCAGTGGATGTCCGGCCTCAGCGACCTCATCGCCATGCGGGTGATCGAACTCATGGAGGACGAGTTCGACCTCCCCGCGGTCCCCTGGTGCTGGCTGGTCTTCGGCTCCGAAGGCCGGTTGGAGCAGACCTTTGCCACCGACCAGGACAATGGACTGATCTTCCTCCCGCCGGAACCCGCGGCCACCGAGGACCTACGCGCCGACTTCCTGCCCTTCGCCCAGGCGGTCAACGAGGCCCTGCACCGCTGCGGCTTCGAGCGCTGCCGCGGCAACATCATGGCCAGCAACCCGGCCTGGTGCCTGAGTGCGGATGAATGGCGGCGGCGCTTCGCCGATTGGCTGGCGGAGCCCACCCCGGAGGCCCTGGTCAACGGCACCATCTTCTTCGACTTCCGGCCGCTCTACGGCAGTTTCGAGATGGCCGACCAACTGCGCGCCTGGCTCTTGGCGCAGGCCCGCACCGCCGGCCGCTTCCTGCACAACCTCGCGGAACAGGCGCTCACCGTCGTACCGCCGATCGGCTGGGCCGGCCAATTCAGCTATGACCGCAACCGCGACTTTCCACACACCATCGACCTCAAACTCCAGGGCGCCCGGCTCTTCGTGGACCCGGCGCGCGTCTGGGCGCTGCAACACGGCATCTGGAGCACCAACACCGCGGAGCGCCTGCGCGCCTGCGCCGTCAGCCAGGGGCGCTCGGGCAGCGACACCGCGGTCGAGATCGAGAACTTTCACCTCATCCAACGCTTCCGCATCAATCAGCAGTTGCAGAGCGCCGACCTGGCCGCCGTCAACCGAGTCGACCCCGACGACCTGAATGAACTGCACCGATTGTTACTCAAAGAGGCCTTCAAACAGGCCAAGCGGCTCCAGTTGCGGTTGCGCCAGCAGCAGCTCTTATTTTGACATCCAGTCCAACATCAGAGAGTAACGCGCTCGTTCCCACGCTCTGCGTGGGAATGCATCCCTGGCCGCTCCAGCGGCACGAATCCCACCGACGAACCGCGACTGACCCGCCGCCGCCGTTGCGGCAAGATGGCGCCCTCCCCCGTCGCCACCCGTCACCGGCCCCATGAATCTAACCCTCTACACCCTACTCCTGCGCCTGGTGCTGCCACTGGTGGTGCTGCGACTGCTGTGGCGCAGCCTCAAGGCGCCGGCCTATCGGCGCCGCATCGCCGAGCGGCTGGTCCGGGACACACCGCCGGCGGCACCCGCGCCGGTCTGGGTCCATGCGGTCTCGGTCGGGGAGGTCCAGGCGGCCCAGCCGCTGATCAAACACCTATTGACCCGCGACCCACCGCTCAAGGTCCTGGTCACCACCACGACCCCCACGGGCGCGGCACGGGTGCAGGAGTTGTTCGGCGACCGCGTCACCCATCGCTATACGCCCTATGACCTGCCGGAGGTGGTCGGACGCCTCCTGGACCGGGTGCGCCCACGGCTGCTGATCGTCATGGAGACCGAGATCTGGCCCAACACCCTGGCGCAGTGTGCCGCGCGCGGCATTGCCGTGGTGCTGGCCAACGCCCGGCTCTCGGCCCGCTCGGCCAAGGGCTATGCGCGCCTGGCGGGACTGACCCGCGTGACGCTGCGGCGCTTCGACCTGATCGCCGCCCAGGGCGAGGCCGACGCCCGGCGCTTTCAGGACCTGGGGGCGGACCCGCAGCGGGTGCGGGTCACCGGCAGCATCAAATTCGACCTGCGCCCGCCGGCCAGCCTCCAGGACCAGTCCGAGGTGATGCGCCGGATCTGGGGCGGCGACCGGCCGGTGTGGGTGGCGGCCAGCACCCACGAGGGCGAGGACGAACTCATGCTGACCGCCCACCGGCGCCTGTGCAGCCGCGTACCCACCGCCCTGCTGGTGTTGGTACCGCGTCACCCGGAGCGCTTCGACCGGGTTGCGGGCCTGGTCACGCGGGCGGGGTTCCAACTCGTGCGGCGCAGCACCCGGGCACCCTGCACGCCGCAGACCGGTGTCTTTCTGGGCGACAGCATGGGTGAGTTGCCGGTCTTCCTGGCCGCCGCGGATGCCGCCTTTATCGGCGGCAGCCTGGTGCGCACCGGCGGCCACAACCCGCTGGAGGCGGCCGCGGTCGGCGTACCGGTGGCCACCGGCCCCTATGTCTTCAACTTTGCGGCAATCACAGAACTGCTGGTGGCAGAGAATGCGGCGGTCCAGGTGGCGAGCGCGGAGGCCCTGGCGGACCTGATGACGCAGTGGCTGACCAATGCCGCCCTGCGCACCCGGGTCGGCGAGCGCGGGCGGCTGGTGGTGGAACGCAACCGCGGGGCGCTGGGGCGGTTGATCGAACTGATCGAGGAGCAGCTAACATCGGCTAACGGCCAGTGAGACCGGCCACCCCGGCAGATGAAAGGCGTGCGTGGGAGCGGCTTCAGCCGCGACGAGGCCACGGTAACTCGCGAGATCGTGTCGCGGCCGGGGGGCCGCTCCTACGGACGGCGCGCTTGTGCTAACCTTCGGCTGCACAGGGTCGCATGGGCGGCCTCCGGCGCCCAACCCACCAGGCAGCGGTCGAGCGAATCCGACATGAGCAACGGCAGCGATCAACCCGTTTACGACATCTTCGTCAGTTACGCGCACGTCAACAACGAGCCGCGACCCCCTGTCCCTCAGGGCTGGGTCAGTACCTTCGTCGAAATCATGAAGAGCAACCTGGCAGAGGAACTGGGACGAGCCGACTCCGCGCGCCTGTGGATGGACTACGAGCTGCGCGGCAACGACTCGGTCACACCGGCGATCCACGCCCAGCTTGCCACCGCCCGGGTTCTGGTGCTATTCCTCTCCACGGGCTATCTGGAATCGCGCTGGTGCATGGATGAGCTTGAAACCTTCGTCGCGCGCACCCGCGGTCAGGGCGGGTGCATCTTCCCGATCTATCTCTCGCCCGTCGAGCAGGTCCCTGCCCCCTTGCAGGACCTACTGAAATACCAGTTCTGGCACAAGGACGAGCGCGGCCAACCCCGCCGACTGGCGGACCCCCAGCCGTACCCGGCCCGCGAGCCCGAGTATTACCAACTCCACCGCGACCTGGCGCGGGACCTGGCACGCACCTTAGGCCAGCCCCGTCATTCCAGCCGAATGCCGGAATCCAGTGCCAGAGATGGCGACCTCTCCGCCGCAACGACCCAACAGACCGGCGATGAGCGCCCTGCCCGCTCCAGCATCTTCGTCGGCGGCGCCCAAGACGACCTGGACCTGGTACGCCACACCGCCCGGCTGCTGACCGCCCAGGGCCTGCGCTGCCTGCTCCCCATCACCGCCATCGACGGGTTCGACCCGCTGACCCCGTCCGCCGACATCCGCCGCGACCTGGAGGAGAGCCTGGAGGACAGCGACGCGGTGCTCTTCCTCTACCGCGCCGGACCGGCCACCCAGGTCCGCCAGTCCATCAAGGAGGTCCGCAAGCTTGCCGCCCGCAACCCTCGGGTCCCGCAACGGATCGACCTCTGCCAACCGACGAGCGCACCGGACGCCTTAGGCGTCTACGACCCCGACCTCCAGGTGATCGGCACCCCAGGCGACTGTGGTGAGGGCTGCGCCCGGCACTGTGCGCAAACATTCAATGACCGGCTCGCCGCCGGGGGGCGCCCATGAACGGCCGCCGCCCCTACCCAGGGCTCCGCCCATGCAACCGGGACGAGGACACGCTCTTCTTCGGGCGCGAGCGTCAGGTCGACCAACTCCTGGACAAGCTGGGCGACACCCATTTCATCGCCGTGCTCGGCACCTCCGGCTCGGGCAAGTCGTCACTGGTGCGCGCCGGGATGCTGCCGGCACTGGAGGGCGGACTCCTGGCCCGTGCCGGTGCCCGCTGGGAGATCGCCGAGCTGCGACCCGGCGACTGCCCGCTGCAGCGGCTGGCCGCCGCCTTGGTCGAACAGACCGCCTGGGGCGCGGGGCCGCTGGTCCGCACAGCGGACCCTACGCCAGGCTCCGCCGAGCCGTCCGATCCCCGTAGGGTCCGCTGCGCGGACCCAGCGCCCGCCGACACCGACGATCCCCGCTGCGTGCCGCTGGAATCGGACCTGCGTAAAGGCCCGATGGCGCTCAACTGGTTGTTGGGCCTGCGCCCGCTGGACCAGGGCGCGCGCCTCCTGATCCTGGTCGACCAGTTCGAGGAGCTGTTCCGCTTTGCCGACCAGGGCGACGAGCAAACCCGCGACGCCGCCGCC
>NZ_CAJAXH010000225.1 GCF_903946935.1 uncultured Thiodictyon sp. | reverse complement strand
GCCCTACGGGCTCCCTGCGTTTCCTCCCCCAGCGCGTCGACCAGAACGTGTTTCACATGCGTTGCCATCGGTGATCTCCTTCAGACCGCCCTACAGTAATTTAACCGGGGGGTGCTGTCTCACCTACATTGGCACAGAGGGCTTTACCCAGGCCTTGGCGCAGGAGCCGAACCGCCAGGCCGCGGACTTCCTGGCGCTGCTGCTCCTCACCGGCGCCCGGGTCGGGGAGCTGCTCAACGCCAAGCACGACGACGTGGCCGATGGCGCCTGGTTGATCCCGCTCTCGAAGTCTGGCAAGTCCCGCATCGTGTTGCTCAGCGAGACGGCCCGGGCGATCTTCGCCTGTCAGCCGCGCGTACCCGGCAACGACTTTGTGTTCCCGGGCTGCCCGCGCTATGGCAACCCGCGCATGGTGGCGCCGGTGAAGGCCTTCGAGCGCGTCAAGGCCCGCGCCGGACTGCGCGATCTGCGCTTGCACGACCTCCGCCACAGCTTCGCCAGCCTGGCGATCCAGGCGGGGGCGACCTTGTACGACATCCAGAACGTCCTCGGCCATAGCACGCCCCAGATGACGCAGCGCTATAGCCACCTGGCCGACGAGCGGCGTAAGCAGGTCAGTACCCAGGTCGAACAGGCCGTCGCCGCGGCGCAGCGGGGCGCGCGCGAGGGGTAGGTCACCAAGCAAACCGCGGCCACAGGCCGTGGTCTGCTTCTGGGTCGCCGCACGGCCGATCCGCCGACGTTGACCGGTCCGAATGGTGGGGACGATGCGACCAACCAACTGGCGCACGCCGTCGGTCCGAAAGTTTTTTCACCTACTACAAAAACTCAATGGTTTTTTGCTCCCGAATCGCCCTTTGAGAGTGTTCCTCAAGGCCTTCCGGGGTGTCGTTGGCCGGTGCAGCAAGCGAATTCGCTCCTCCCCGTACACACCGCTTCTTTTTTCGAAAAGTTGCGCTTGTTGCCTTGATGATTCCGTCTTGTTGGCGTGTTCCAGCAGTGCAATCTGGCCGTCAATCTCAATCCTGATATTTCATTTAAATTTTTTTTATAAACATAAGCTTGTAATACTTCACACCCACCAGACTGGTGCCGTCATGTTGACTCGCCAACTACCCGCTCACGAAGCAGAGCAGGTATTGCGTATCCTCAGCTAAGCCATTAGAGTCTTTCGCAGGCAGGCGATGACAGGCACAGCATCACTCCCGGCCGCGGTGGGTCTGAAATCAACTGGACCCCCGTGGTCAGCACAACCCTTAATTGTTGGAGTCACGGAATGCACAACACGGCTTCCGAGTTGTGGGACGCGACCGAGGTCGCAGCCTACTTCAAGATCGCGATCGACACGCTCTATCGGCGCCGTTCGCGCTATCCCGAATCGCTGCCGCCGGCAGCCAAGATCGGACGGCGGCTACTTTGGGACCCCGCGCTGGTGCGGGAATGGCGTCGGCGGCGGACTGAAGACGTCACGCGCTAAGGCGTTCGCCAGCAAGCCGCCGCGGCGGCACACCCGGGTACCAAGCCAGCGGACTGGCGATGTGGATCAACAGGAAGACCGACCAGGCCCTTGAGAGGGCGAATGCATCCGCCTCGGCTGGCGCCAGCCGAAGCGTTCGGGTCCAACGGAGTGGCCCAACGGTCTCGCAGCAGACCCCATCGTCGCCCCTCTGAGACAGGGGCGACCTCTATCGACCAAGAGCCGCCCCCACCCAGGGGGGCGGACACGTTTGATCTCCCAGGGCTATGACATGATCGTCAAAAATTTGTCTGAGCTACCGCAAGCCGCGGTCGCTCCACCAGGGTTCATCGTCGACCTAAAGGGCATTTGGAAACGCTACACCGATGACGAGTGGCAGCAGGTTACCTACACACCCGCCTGGGTCGCCGCCATCGGCTACGATTCGAATGATGAGGACCTCACAATACAGGTCGACTTCATCAATAGGAAAAATGGGCTGCGCAGTTGCTACGTCAGCTTCAACGAACTGATGGGCGGCGTGCCACTGGCACAACGCCTGGCCACCCTCGGGTTATTAGTGGCCCCCAGCGCCGAGCGTGTGTTTCGGGACTATCTGGCCCAGTCCGTCCAGATTGTAGGTATTCCGACCGTACGGTTGGTACGCCAACTCGGCTTCACCCACCTGCCAACCGCAGACGGCGGCAGGGAGCTCGCCTTCATCCTACCCGACCAGGTGGTGCGCCCGGCGAGTGCGCCGCCGCTGATGGAGCCGGTGGTCTTTCGCCCGCACATCGCGAACCCAACCTTCGGGGCCTATCACGCCAAGGGCACCCTCGAGGAGGCGATCGAACTGCTGGCACCATTGTGTGAGGACCCGATTTACTGCTTCGCCATCTGCGCATCGCTGGCCGGCCCCTTTTTGGGATTGGCCGGGGTCGACAATTTCATCGTGAATCTGTACGGGCCATCAAGCACCGGCAAGACCACACTGCTGCAGGTTGGTGGATGCCTATGGGCGGCCGCCTCGGACCCTCAACAGGGGCGTGCGCGGACGGTGATCGAACGCTGGAATACCACCCAAAACGCCATTGAGATCGTCAGCGCGACGCACTCAGGCATCTTCCTATGCATGGACGAGGTCGGGGCCAACGTGGATGCGACGATCAACCTCTATAACGTATCTGGAGGAAAGGGTAAACAACGCATGAGCGACAGCGGCGGGTTGCGCCCACAAGCAAATTGGCACCTGCTGGTGATGTCGACCGGGGAAGTGGCGATGCAAGCCAAGAACGAAGCCGGCAGCGGGCAGCGCTCCAAGACCGGCGAAACGATTCGCGCCTTGGATATCCCCATCGCCGACGTCGCCACGAACGGCGGCCGAACCGCGGAGGAAGCCGGAATCCTCGCCCGTGCGACCAAGCTGCGGTGCGGCGAGGTCTACGGCACGATCGGCCCGAGGTTCATCCAGTGCGTGTTGGACACCTTCGCCTCGGAGAAGGATCTGCGTGCCGCGCTGCACAACGACATGACCGAGTGTCGGGAGCGGCTCTGCGCGGCCGCTCGCGCCGCTGGGTACTGCTTGCAGCCACCCCAGGTCCGGGCCATTGGGCGGCTCGCGCTGCTGATGGCCATCGGTAGTTGGGCGGCGCAGGTCTTCCCTGCGCTCTTCACCGAGGAGCGCGTCGAGCAGGCGTGCGTGGCGGTGACGCTGGCCTGGCTCGCCAACCTGCCGATCAGCGAGGAGGAGCAGATCGAGTCACGGCTCCGCGACTACGTGCTGGCGCAGGGTGCTGGCGTGACCAGACACAAGGAGTGGCTCTTGTTGGATGAAGCGGGGCTGACCCGGGCCTGTCCGGATATGGCGCCGCGGGACGTCGCGCGGGCACTGGCAACGCGTGGCTTCTTGCATCGCGAGGCCCAGAAGCTGACGAGTCGTCATGCCGTGGACGGCGGGGAGCGTAAACCGTACTACGCCATCATCGCCAGGCGGTTACTGTCGGAGGAGGAACTCGCCACCCTAGCAGGCTGTCGGACTTAGTGATGCAACCGATTGAATGCAAAGAGTTTCCTCTTTTGCGCCAAAAAGTCGTTTTCCTGTTTAATCAATCGGTTACGCCATCAAGTCCGACAGGCTGCTAGAGACGCAGGCTGAGCGTCAACGCAGCGCCGCCTCCGCGGTCATGCCGCGGCGACGGGCCGTGAATGCGTCGACCGTGAGCCAGGAGCGGTCTGAACGCCCCGTGGCGCACGTCGCGTTGCAGGACCTCTGAGCGTTGAGCCCGGGCCACCCGCCCGGGTGCCTGCGGGCACCCGGGCGGTCTGTCGTTCTTAGGTATGGTTGTCCGTCAACCTTGCGAAGCGAATGACGCGCGAAACCAAGCGCTTGGCGTGATTTGAGGGGACGGTCGGGGCGCGCACCGGGCATCGGCTGGGTGCACGCTGGGCGCCGTGGCCAGCGGGTCTCGGGTCGCCGTCGGCGCGGGCGTCTGCCGCACCGGACGCGGCGCGGTCGGAACGCGGCGCCTGGAGGCGGCCAGCGGGGTCGCGGCGGTCCGGGGCACGGCCGCCGCTGGGGAAACTGGGGAAACCGGGGGAAAAGACCATAGCACAAGGGCTTGCGTCCACCGGCAGCAGGGGAAGTACAGGGGGAGCCGCCGGGGTCGCGGCGGGGTCTCACCGTCCAACGGTCCGGCGTGATACCGCGTGCGGGCGGCCGAACCTGGACGCGGCGCGGTCGGGACGCGGCGCCTGGATGCGGCCGGTGGGGCACGGCGATCGGGGTTCCCCCGGGGCGCCCCTGCCGAGTGCCCTCCTAACAGACTGACCGAACGAGCAATCCCCCGGTTGCCCCGGTTCCCCCTGCGCATCGGGGGAGCGGGTGGTCCGGGGCGACGTCCGCCGCTGGGGAAACTGGGGAAACCGGGGGAAAAGACCATAGCACAAGGGCTTGTGTCCACCGGCGACAGGGGAAGCACCGGGGGAGCCGCCGGGGATACCGCCGCGGGAGCACGCGCCCGCGGGCTGGCGAACGGACCGCGGACAGGGGAGGCGGCCGGCCTCCCCCCGAACAACGCATTGACCCCCTCCCACCGAGCCGACACCGATGCCCACTCCCGCCCCCACCATGACCTGCTCGCCCGCGCCGATGCGCCTCGACTGGTGCCAGCACGCCGCGGCCCTGCCTGGCAAGACCCTCCACCTCGCCCTCGCGCTCCTGGGGCTCGCGGCCGAGCACCGCAGCGCGGGCGTGCACCTCACGCGGCGGACGCTGCGCGCCTGGCACATCAGCAAGGACGCCCGCTACGATGCCTTACGCCGCCTGCGTGACGCCGCGCTGATCCGCGCCTGGCAGGTGTTAGCGGCTGTCAAAAGCCGCGTAAAAATGGCGAACTCACCTGCGGATCGCACACGTACCATGGATCGAAAGGCGGGCGCTTACGCAGGAGCGCCCGTACGTGACGGATCAGAACGGATCGAGAGGATCGCCGGGGT
>NZ_CAJAXH010000224.1 GCF_903946935.1 uncultured Thiodictyon sp. | reverse complement strand
CAGACTCCGGTCGCCCTACGGGCTCCCTACGTCTGGCCCGCCGACCCGGCGGCCCCTCCCCTGCATCTCGCCCCCTGCCCCCGCCAACAGGGGACATCTCTACTTTGCGGAATAGGGGACATTTCTACTTTGGGTTGACATCATTACTCACCGCCAGCCGGCGCCGCGCCGAACCGGTGCCGGTCTGAATGCCACACAAAAAGCGATAAATTTCCGCTGGTATGCATCTAGGGGGCGCGCTACACTAAGGGCGTTTGTGAGAGACCGCAGTTGTTCACATCGAGTCGTTCACCACGAGAGCCGAGGGCGCTACCATGAAAAGAGACACTGTCCGTCATCCGTCACACTGGCGTCGTCGCGCCTCCTGGCTCGCGGTGAGCGCGCTGCTCGGGGTCCCCGGGCTGGCAAGCGCCACCGGCCCCGGCTATGGGGGGCTGGTTGGTACGAACCTAACGGGCGTGTCCGGTACTCCCCTCGCGGCCGCTACTGGTGTGTTCACGACGAGCGGGTTTCCGGACCTGGTCAATGTGCGTAATACCACCAATCAAGTGTCGGTGCGGTTGGGTAATGGCAATGGGACCTTCGGTGGCGCCAGCCTTTATACAACCGGTGCGGGTCCTTATGCTGTGGTAACCGGGCGGTTGCGCACGGTTAACACCAACGTCGACATCGTGACCGTCAACCGGACCGCCAACACCATCGACGTGTTGTTGGGCAACGGCGATGGCACCTTCGCGGCCCCCGTGCCCTATGCGAATAATGGGGCGACGAGCGCCCCGGTGGCATTGGCGCTGGGCGATGTCACCGGCGAGGGCAACGTGGATATTGTCGTCGCCAACGGCGGCACTCCCGGCACCGTCAGCATATTCCTCGGCAACGGTGACGGCACCTTCGTGCCCCCCGATGCGACGCATGTGGTGGCGACTGGAGCGGCCACCGCGCCGCTGGGTGTGGTGCTTACCAATGTGTTTCATGCCACGCCAAGCACTGTACTCGATATCGTCACCGCCGACGGCAACGCCAACACGATCAGCGTGTTGCAGAACAACGGCGCGGGTAGCTTCACTGTTGCGTCGCACCCCTCCGCGGGCGCCGGCACCCCCAACCCGGTCGCCCTGGCAGCGGCTGATTTCAACGGCGATGGGTTCGCCGATATCGTGACCGCCAATTTCAGCAACAACGGGATTGGCGTGCTGGTCAACAACGGCTTCGGTGCCTTCCCGAGCGTGACTGAAATGCCGTCGCTCGGTAGCGTACCATCGAACCCCATCGCGGTGGCGACGGCCGATCTGAACAACGACAGTTTGCTCGACATTGCCGTGGGCAACTCGAACAAAGGCAGCGGCGCGCAGACCGCCTATGGGGTGTTCAACGGCAACGGTGACGGCACCTTTGTTGGGGTTCAGAATATTACGACCCAGAACAGCACGTCCATGAGCGATTTGGTGGTGCATGATCTGGACGGCGACCTCAAGCCCGACGTGTTCATGGTGGACGGTGTCGGTAATAGGATCGGCGTGTCCATGAACCAGACGCAGTTGTCGCTGACGTTCATCGGTAACACCCTGCATATTACCCCACAGGCGCGCAGCGCCGTCATCGGCGGCGTCGTGACCTTTGGCAAGACGCTCAAATATACGATCCACTATACCACCCCGGATAACCAGGCCAATGTCGGTTGGGGTATCTGGGGCAGTGGGTGGCACGCACTCGTCGACCCCACGGTACCGGCCACCAGTCGCCAGGACCCCCAGTACCTGACCGTCGATATGCTCGCGACCCAGGGCAACGCGGGCAAACTTGCTTGCATGGCGGCCGGCGGCAGTACGGCCGCTTACCCCGTCCTTTGCTACCGGCCCCCGGGGGTCGAAAATTGGGCGCGTACGCCAGTCCCTCCTGATACCCTTAAGACCCGCTATTTCCGAATCTTTGCGCTAGGCAGCGTCAGCGGATGGACCGGGCCAAGTGCCGCCGCGGCCTGGGACAAGCCCTAACGTCCGGTACCCGGTCTCCCGGTCTCCCGGCCTTTGGCCGGGTGACGCAGTGGCTGGTCGGCCAGGTTTGGTGCGTCTGCCGGGCGTGGTTCGCCCGGCGGCGCGTCGGTAGTCAACATCGGAGACAGCTCATGATCCAAGGCCCCCGTGCATCGCTGGCCGTCGGCTTGGCGGCGCTCGCCCTGCTGGCCGGCAGCAGCGATGCCGCCGATCCGGCGGCGGGCCCGCCGCCCGGTCTATCGTACAGCGGCGACAGCCTGCACCTGGTGCCCCCGCCGGGCGCCACGGTGACCCGCTATACCATTCACTCCAGCACCCAGGCGCGCGTCAGCGCCGGGGAACGCTGGGTCATCTGGGCCAAGCAATGGCCGGCAACCGTGACCGATATCGCGCTGGGCGCCGCCCAGACCAAGGCCGGCTGCGAGACCCTGGGCCCGGGCGCGGTCTGTTTTAGGCCCGCCGGTTTCGGTGAGCAGGGGCCGGGCCAGACGCGAGTGTATCGCGCCTTTGCCCTGGTGGACGGAAAGTGGTCGCTGCCCAGCCCAGTGCTCAGCGTGACCCGGCCCGCGCCTGAGCCCTGATTGGCCGCCGGGGCGTGCCGCCCCGGTGGCGTTAGCGCGGCGACGCGCAATCGCGGTCCGAATGGGCCGCGATGTGATGGACAAAGATCCAACTCCTGGGTAACGCCCGCTCCTCCCCGAGCTCGCCCCGGTCCGCCGCGGCGGCGACCGGCAGTTGCGCTGCGCGGGCCAGTTCCCGCACCGCCCGATCCGGGTCGCCCAGCCGATACCGGCGGTATTGCGCGTCGCCAGCGACGCCAAAGTCGCATCATGGAATGATCGGCATGGTGTGGCGTGGTCTGTGCGAGCCGTTTCAAGAGATGACGCCAGGGCCTCGGATCGGCTCCCACGCGCCCACCCGCCCGGCCTGCACCCGCACCATGCCATCGAGCAGGTCGCGGATCTCCTCGTAGCGGTGGGTGACGATGAGCACCGTCATGCGCCCGTGCAGGCGGCGCAGGGCCTCAAGTACCACCTGCTGATGCGCGCGGTCGAGCGCGCTGGTGGCCTCGTCCAGGATCAGTAATTGCGGTTCCCGCAGCAGTGCCCGCGCCAGGGCCAGACGCTGCTTTTCGCCGCCGGACAGCCGCACACCGCGCTCCCCCACCCAGGTATCCAGGCCGTCGGGTAGACCCCGCACGAAGTGCGCGGCGGCGGCCTGCTCCAGCGCCGCCAGCAGCCGGTCGTCTCCGGCATCCAGCGCGCCCCAGGTGAGATTGGTCCGGATGGTCCCGTCGAGGATGGCGGTGTCTTGCGGTACATAGGCGATGCGCCGCCGCCAGCCGGCAGCCGGCGTCAGCGGGGTGCCGTCGATCAGGATTTGGCCGGACTGGGGCTCATTCAGGCCGCTCAACAAGTCCAGTAGGGTGGTCTTGCCCGCGCCGGTCTCCCCGACGATTGCCGTGGTGCGGCGGGCCGGGATGAAGAGATCGGGGATTTCAATGGCCTGGCTGCCGTTGGGATGCCGGTAGGCGACCGCGTGCAAATGCAGTCCGGTGGCCAGGGTGACGGTGCCGCCGCGGCCCGTCGGCGCATCGCGGTGCGCGCGGGCGCGCGTCACCCACTGCTGCCAGTTGGCAAAGGCCGGTGCCATGTGCCAGAGCTGCTGCAACCCCAGATGAATGCCGGACACCTGCGGCAACATGCGCGAGAAGATGGCAATCAGCACCAGCAGGCTGGCCGTCGGCAACTGGACCCAGACCAGCGCGGCATAGGTGAGTGCGGCCAGGGCCAGCGCCCCGCCGATCCGGAAGGCCAGTTGCGAGCGGGTGCGCACGGCATTGAAGGCCAGTTGGTGTTCGCGCAGATGCTTGGCGACCTCGCCGAATTGGCGCTGGTAACCTGCCTCCTCGCCATGGATTTTGATGAGCTTCAGCGCGCCCAGAAACTCTTGGGCGTCGCTGAACAGTGCCTGGTTGGCCCGGCTCACCACCGCGCCGCTCTGCTTGGCCATATCCCTTGACTTGCGCAGCACCCACCACAAGACCGCCCCGGTGAGCAGCGCCAGTCCGGTAACCGGCGCAGACAGGTGGAAGGCTACGGCCAGATAGACCGGAAACACCGCCAACTGGGTGATCAACTGCAACAGGAAGATCGTACCGGTGCCCACCCGGTTGACCTCGGTGGTCAGCACGCTGAGAAACTCGCTGCTGTGATGCTGGGCGAGAAAACGCCAGCGCGCCCCCGCCAGGGCGCCAAACAGGGTGTCGCGCAAATGGTCGACGAAACGCAGTTGCAGCCGCTGCGACCGTCGCTCCCGCAGCAGTGTTACCGTCGCTTGCAGGGCGATCAGGCCGACGAAGAGCCCCAGCATCAGCAACAATTTGTGTGCTGCCGGGAGGCCGTCGAGCAGCCGTGTCACGCCGGCTGGCAGCGGCAGTGACAGGGTGTGTCCCGCCGTGCCGCCGAACACGCCGGCCAAGGTCAGCAGGGGCAGCAGCAGCATGAGTCCCAGTCCTTCCAAGGCGGCGCCGGCCAGGTTCAGCCCCAGCGTGATCAGCGCCGGCCGGCGGTCGAAGCGCCAGAGTTCGGCCAGGAAGGGACGCAGGGCAGCCGTTTGACTCATACGGATAGGATCGTCATAAAATTTTGGCACGGTAACGAAAGCGCTACCCGATGGCAAGGCCAGCATGCCGGCCAGCAGGGCGGAACCGTTCTAGCCAGGACTCTCTGTTGCAACCGGCGGTTGTCCGCAACACTGGACAACGCCAGGTGGCCCGGGTATAAAGCACGTCGGTCCCCTTACTGTCCGAGGCCCCGTGCGTGAACCTTCGTGAGGT
>NZ_CAJAXH010000223.1 GCF_903946935.1 uncultured Thiodictyon sp. | reverse complement strand
CGAAGCGGGTGTCGTCCACCACGATGGCCGTCTGGCTCGCGGCCTGGGAGGACGACAAGGGCGATCTCCATGCGCCGACGACCGTCTATGTCGAGGTGGACCCAACCCGCTGGAGCTACGCCGACCAGTCCACGACCTCGCGTATGAAACCACAAGCACTCCAACTGGGGCTCTCGCCCCGGCAACACACCACGCTGATGGCCCTCGGCCTGCTGGCGTTGGTGGTCACCCTGATGCTGGTGTCCCACCCGACACTCGCGGGCACCGGGGGCGCCGAGTTCAACCCGCTCTACACCAAGCTGTCGGACTGGATGACCGGCTACCTGGGCCGCGTCGTGGCGGCGGTGTTCATCATTGATCCATCGCCAGTTTCGCGGTTCGCGTGCGGCCGAGCTCTTTCCGGTGCTGGCCTATGAACCCGGCCAGCAACTCTTCATCATGGACGACCTGTCACTGGGCTTCGGGTTCGTGTGCGAGCCGCTGTCGAGCGCCGACCGCGCCCAGGCCGATCGGCTGTCGGTGCTGATGAACCTGGACTGGCCGTCGGAGCGTCGACCCTGCTGAACTGGGACCCCCAGGCCGGCTGGCGCGACCGGATCGTGCCCGAGTGCGATCCGGACCGGCTCATCCGCGAGCAGTTCATCGATCTCACCCACGCGCTGGAGGTGGATGCCCAGGGCATCACGCTCGGCACGCACCGGGCGCAGACCTTCTCGGTCAAGCGCTTTCCCGACCGCATCGCCTTCGGCATGGCCGCGCGCTATATCGGCGACGTGGTGTCCGGTACCCGGGGCATCCGCCACAACGTCCTGATAACGCTTTCGGTGCGCTTTCCGGACCCCGAGGCCATGCGCACCAAGCTCGCGGCCAGCCGGCAATGGGCCACCCACCAGGCCATGGGGCAGTTGTCCCACTACCTGCCCACCCTGGGTCAGACGAAAGCGGGCTATGACGGGCTGTTCGCCTGCCTGGACAACGGCGACCGCCCCATCCAATGCTATCTCGGGATCGTCCTCTTCACGCCGGTGGACGAGGCGACCGCCGCCGGCTCCAACCTGCGCACCTATTACCGCATGGCCTCCCGGACCTTCGTCGTCCGCGCCGGACTGGGACTCTTGGTCCTGGTGGCCCTTGGACTCCAGACGATGGCCGTTGGCCGGGATGATGATCAAGGCCGATCCAACCATTACGGTCAGCGCTGACTTGTATACCCGACCGGCCCAAGACCATCCAGGCCGGGCAGACCGTCAACCTGGACGCGACGCTTCAGCTAGGCGCGGCCCTGCCAATGTGTTGGGTCACGGCTTCCGTGAAAGACTGCCAGAACGACAATGCGCCGCGTCTCCGCACGAAAGTAGACGCTGTATGGAAATCGCTCTGCGGTGATGCGGCGCGCGCCGTTATGAACGAGGGCATAGAGTTCGGGTTGTTCCGCGGCGAGCGCAACGCACTGCTCAATTTCTGCGATGAACTCAAGGCCGAGGTTCGCGCGCTGTGACTCATACCACCTTGCTGCCGCAATGAACTCTGCGCGAGCGGCACGGCGGAATACGACCGTAAGACTCATCGCCCGATGTGCGCGAGCGCCGCCGCCTTGACCTCGCTCCAAGGCACCACGTCGTCGGGATTCGCTTCGTGGTCTGTGAGCCGCCGGTCAAGTTCCGCGATTTGGGCATCCGTCGGCGGCGGGATCGCGTTGCGATTCGCAATTTCGTCCCAGAGGGCCTCTACCAAAGCCAATTGATCTTCCACGCTAAGTCGGCGAGCTTGGTCAAGAAGTTGTGTATTCATGGGTGAAGTGGAGACCTGTTTACGTCATAAGGGTTTGGAAATGTCGGCCTTGGTCGTTGTTCCTGCGGCGTCGACAATAACCGCGCCCATCAAGGCTCTCGTGACACCGCTCCAGAGACTGTGAAAGTATTCGCCGCCGTGCCAATCCGCACATCATCTGTAGGCTGGGTAGAGCGCAGCGAAACCCAGCAATCAACGCCTTACCGAGGCGCAAACGATGGGTTTCGCTGCGCTCTACCCAGCCTACGGGAATACTTGCCCAATCTCTCCAGCGGTGTCACGCCTGTGTTGGGCGCTGTGCGCCCCGAGGCCGCCAGCCGGAGTTACAATCAAGGCCGAAAAGCCACCTTCACGTCCAAATGGTGGCCACTTCCCTTATCCCAGCCTATTACCCCTGCGGGTATCCGCCTTCCAAGCCTGATTGCCTGCTAGTACCGCAGGATGAAAGTGCTCGGACCATGTCAAGCTAGGCTGCCAACGGCTTGCCTTGGTAGGTCCAGCGGAATGGTTTGGCCATTGTCTTGTTGAAATAGTCGATGAAGTTTTTGATTTTCTGGCAAAGG
>NZ_CAJAXH010000222.1 GCF_903946935.1 uncultured Thiodictyon sp. | reverse complement strand
TTGCAGTTCGTGGATTTCCGGCAGATTCTCGCCCGGCATCACACGCCGGAGCAAGACCCGCACAAACCAGACGGTCAGCGCCCGGCGCAGGCTGTCGTAGCGCGCACCCTGCAACCGGGCGGTGAGCCGGTGCAGGATCGGGCGCAGCGCCGCCGGACCGTCTTTCGCCAAGGTCTCCAACCGCACCAGCTCGGCCGCCACACTGCCGGCCTGCTCCAGGGTGTCCGGCCCAATCCGGCCCTCGTCGATCAGATGATAGCGGTGCTGCGGGCGGTAGCTCGTCAGGGCGTTGGGCAGCGGGGTGATCAGGTCGGCGATATCGCGCGCCGCCGTCCAGCGCCCGGTGCCGTTGTAAAGCACCAGCGGAAACACCGGCGGCAGGAGCGCCCCCTCCGGCACCGCCCCGCACTTGATCAGGTCCTGATACAGGAGCCCGGTGTAGACCATCACCCGCACCGCCATCCAGGGGTCCACCCGGCTCTGGAACTCCAACAGCAAATACACATACAGCCAATCCCCGGCCACCCGCACGCGCCAGATGATGTCGTCCTCGCGCTCACGTAGGTCGTCGGTGACATAGCTGCCGTTCTGTCGCTCCAGGGTGCTGAAATCGATCAGGGCCAGCCAGTCCTCCGCCACAAAATCGCGCAGCAGGCCCTCGACCATCTCGGGATGGGAGAAGATCTGCTTGTAGGAGCCGTCATGCGGGGTGCGCCGCGAGCGGGCGGCACGGCGGAAACGGCGTGGGCGCGGGGGGCGAGACATGAGGGCAGGATGTAAGGGACTGGTTGGCGGGCGAAAGATGTGGGCGAGTGTCGCATGGACGGGCAGAACGGGCAACAAGATCACCGGGAGTCCAAGCCCACCACCAACCAACGAATGGTCTTTCTGCTAAAGCATTTATAGACCCAATGCAATAAATCTGTTTCGCCTGATTTCCCCGCGACTCCGCTTGGGCTAGTGTGTCCACATTGCTGCACCGCACAAACGCCGCGAACGCGGCGGCGCCTCGCTCATGGGCGACCCTGCGGTACGCCCCGGAGTCCGCGACCATGACCCCTTCGACGACCGCTTCGACCAAGTACGACTGCCTGATCGTGGGCGCCGGCGTGACCGGCCTGGCCCTGCTCTACACGCTTGCCCGCTTCACTGACCTGAAACGCATCGGTCTCTTGGAAAAATGCGACGGCGTGGCACAGGTCAACTCGCACGCCCACCACAACAGCCAGACGCTGCACTGCGGCGACATCGAGACCAACTACAGCCTGGAGAAGGCGCGGGCGGTACGGCGCATGGCCGCGATGGTGGTCAACTATGCCGGCGCCCTGCCCGCGCGGGAGCGCGACCGCATCCTCTTTGCGATGCCCAAGATGGTGCTCGGGGTCGGCCCCGAGGAATGCGCCTTGATCCGTCGGCGCTATGACGCCTTCAAGGACCTGTACCCACGGATGCAACTCCTGGATCGCCGCGCCATCGCCGACCTGGAGCCCAACGTGGCCCTGATCGACGGGACCTGGCGGCGCGAGGAGATCGTGGCTACCGGCACCCCGGACGACGTCAGCGCGGTGGATTTTGCGGCGCTCGCCGAGTCCTTCTCGCACGCCTGCGTACGACTGGACCGCAGCACCGACAAGCAGGTCACCCAGCTCTTCTCCACCACGGTGGGGCGCATCCAGCGCGACGGCCCGGATTATGTGCTGGAGACCAACCGCGGCCTCTTGCAAGCCCGTTCAGTGGCGGTGTGCGCGGGCGGACACTCGCTCATGATGGCGCAGGCGCTGGGTCTGGGGCTCGATTGCGCCTGCCTGCCGATGGCCGGGTCCTTTTATTTCGCCCCCGAGGCACTGAACGGCAAGGTCTACACGATCCAGAATCCGCGCCTGCCCTTCGCCGCGGTGCATGGCGACCACGACATCAAGGCACGCGGCAAGACCCGCTTCGGGCCCACGACCCTGCTGCGGCCTTTGCTGGAACCACACAACCGGGAGACCGCGCGGGAGTTTTTCCAGGTACTGCGGTCGGACCAGCGGGTGGTCGGCACCTTGCGCGACCTGCTGCGGGTCGCGGATATGCGCCAACAACTCCTGCGCCATCTGTTGAGCGAGGTCCCCGGGCTCAGCCGCCGACTCTACATGCGGGAGATCCGCAAGATCGTCCCCTCCCTCACCGCCGCGGACATCAGCTACGCGGAGGGTTTCGGCGGGATCAGGCCACTGCTGATCGATCGGGCGAGCGGGGAGTTGCGACTCGGCGAGGCCAAGCTCACCAACGCCGACGGGATCATCTTCAACCTCGCCCCGTCACCTGGCGGGACCAGTTGTCTGGGCAACGCCGAGACCGATATGCGCACCCTGGCCCGCCACCTGGGGGCGCACATCGACGAGCCGGCCTTCACGCGGGACCTATTGGTGGGGTCGCAGGCCGCTGACGCCGATGGCCGCCTGCTGGCGCAGGCGGTCTAACCTCAATGCCTGATGAGTCTCACGCTCATACGGGCGGCTCGTTGACCAGCAGCCAGTAGATCCCCAGGCGCACTACGGTCTCGGCCAGTTCGGCAAACTCCAGGGGCTTGCGCACAAAGCTGTTGGCCCCGTGCTCATAACTGGTGAACCGGTCCTGCTCCTCGTCGGAGGAGGTGAGGATCACCACCGGCAGCAGGTGGGTGCGCGGGTCGGCGCGCAGGCGCTCGAGCACCTGCAGGCCAGAGAGCCGCGGCAGCCCGATGTCGAGCAGGACCACGGCCGGCAGCCCCCCGGTGCGGCCGGCGAACTCGCCCTCGGCAAAGAGATAATCAAGGGCCTGTTGGCCGTCGCGCACCACCTCGATCCGATTGGCTAAATTCGATTTTTGCAGGGCGCGCAGCATCAGCATCTCGTCCTGGGGATTGTCTTCGACGATAAGAACAGCGCGGCCTCTCATACAGACTCCTGGCGACCGCCGGTCGCGGGTAAAGTAAAGCGAAAGGTCGCACCGCCGCCAGGTACGCCTTCGGCCTCAATCGTGCCGCCGTGGCGGCTGATAATACGTTGCACCGTGGCGAGCCCGATCCCGATCCCGGGGAACTCGTCCTGGCGGTGCAGCCGTTGAAAGGGCTGGAACAGCCGCTCGGCATAGGCCATATCGAAACCGGCCCCGTTGTCGGCGACGCAGAACCAGCGCGTCCCGCCCCGTTCTACGGCATAGACCCGGATGGTTGCGGCGGGGGTCTTGGCGGAATATTTCCAGGCATTATCGATCAGATTGACCATGGCGACCTCCAACATCGCCGGGTCGCCCCAGACCTCCAGTCCGGACGCCACCTCCCAGACCACCGCTCGCTGCGGCTGCGCCGCCCGCTCCATCCTAAGCAAACGGCGCGCCAACGCTCCGAGGTCCAACGGCTCCCGGCGCAATTCGCCGCGGGTGCTACGCGAGAGTGTCAGTATGCCATCGATCAGCTCGCCCATGCGGTGGCTCGCGCCCTGGATCTGGTCGAGAAAGACCAACGCCTCGCCATCCAGACGCGGGCCATAGTCCTCCACCAGGGCCTGGCTGAACCCGTTGAGTGCGCGCAACGGGGCACGCAGGTCGTGTGAGACCGCATAGGCGAACGACTCCAACTCACGGTTGGCCGACTGCAACTCGGCGGTGCGCTGCTGGACCCGCACCTCCAGATCGGCGTTGAGGGCCTGGATTTCCTGTTCGGCCAGCTTGGAGGCGGTGATCTCCTGGACGGTCCCGCTCAGTCTCACGACCCGGCCGGCGGCGTCGCAGGTGACCTCGCCACGGGCCACGATCCAGCCAGGGCGCCCGTCGGGCCGGACCAGCTCGGCCTCACACTCATAGGGGATACCGGCCGTCCGTGCGCGTTCCACGGCGGCCGCGAGGCACGCCCAACTGGTCGGCGTGAAATACTGCTGGACCTCCGGGTACACGGCCGGCGGCAGGCTCAGATCGCGTCCGTAGAGACGAAACACCTCATCCGACCAGGTATGCACATCGGTCTCGATATCCCAGCTCCAGTTACCCAGGCCGGCCAGGCGCTGGGCGTCTTTCAGGGCCGCCTCGCTGGCCTTCAGGGCGGCCGCGGCGCGGCGGCGCTCGCCGATCTCGACCCGCAACCGGGCACGCGACACCGTGGTCTCCTGGAGTTGATCGAGCATGCGGTCGAAGGCCGCCGCCAGTTCACCCAGTTCGTCCTGACGCGGGCTGTTCAGACGCAGCCCCAGTTCGCCGTCGGCGACCCGCACCGCGGCCGTGCGCAACTGTTGCACCGGCGCCAGAATGACCCGCTCGATCACCCAAAAGAGCGTGAGACCGAGCCCGGCGAGGCCCGCCAGCAGCGCGGCCAGGGTCAGGTTCTCCCAGGTCCTCGCGCGCAGGAAGCGCTCGTTGGCGCGGTCGCGGATCCGGCTCAGTGAGAGGATCAGCGCATGGCTGTCGGCCACGATCAGGTCGGCGATGCGCGCGTCGCGCGCCGCCAGTGGCGGGCCCATGCGGGGGGCGCTCAACTCGGCGAACAGTGCCTGCGCCTCACCCACCAGGCGGCGCACCGTCTCCCAGGCAGCGCGGCCCGCCTCGTCGTCGCGGATCACCGCGTCGATGGTCGGCGACTCCCGCTGCAACAGGTCGCGCAAGACCTTGAATTGCAAATCGACCTGATCGCGCTGGACGCCCCACGGATGCAGCAGGTAGCCGAAGAGCGCGGTGCGCACCTGGGTGATCTGAAACCCTAATGACTCGCTCAGTGCCAGGTCGCGCTGGGTCTGCGCCGTGCCGTGGTAGGCCAGCAGAAAGAGCCCGAGCAGGGCCAGAAAGACCAGTGCGGACACCAAGGCGACAAGCCGGGATTCGGTGCGCAGCCTCATGATCCTAACTCCGTGCCCATGGCTGACCGACGCTGGTGACTGGTCTGGAAATGTAACTCATCAGCCCAATATGGGGGGACTGCCCAAGGAATCCCAGCCGCGGCGGTCGTCCGGGTACGACCGGATACGGATTTGCCATGACCGGGCCGCCCTGAACCACCCCGGCCCGGCCAATTCTGGGATATCCTAACAGGCTAGCCCGCGGAGGGCCCCTCCACATCTACCGAGCCTCACCACTACGCCATGACCAAAGCCCCCAGCGCCCGGCCGCAGATGACCCGTCTCTGGCTCGGCGGAGCCCTCGCCCTGCTCCTGTTACCCTGCAATATGCCCGCACTGGCCGATGCGCTGACCCAGGTCCAGGGGTTCAGCAAGGCCGGTCTGCTCCTCGAGGAGGGCGGGCGGGCGGTGCTCTCGCACAATCCGGACCTACCGCTCGCGCCGGCCTCGACCATGAAGGTCCTGACCGCACTCGCGGCCATCGCGACCTGGGGACGCGACTACCACTTTGAGACCGAGTTCTATCAGGACGGCCAGGGCACCCTGTGGGTGAAGGGTCGCGCCGACCCCTATCTGGTCTCAGAAGAACTTGACCGGGTGTGCCAGGGTCTCAAGGGCGCGGGCGTGACCCGGGTTGCCGGGATCGGGCTCGACGACAGCTATTTCGACCGGGACGTGGAGATTGCCGGGCGGTCCGCCACCGACAACCCCTATGACGCCCCGGTCACGGCCCTGGCCGCGAACTTCAATACCGTCAACGTGGTACGCACCGGCGCCGGGGTGACCAGCGCCGAGCCCCAGACCCCACTCACCGACACCGCCCGGCGCTTCGGTCAGCGCGGCGGCGCGGGCACCCAGCGGGTGAATCTGAAGCAGCGCCCCATCGCCGTCGGTTATTTCGGCGAGCTGTTAGCCGCCAAGCTCGCCGCCAACGGCATCCAGGTAAGCGGCGGCCAGCACCTCGGTACCACCCCCAGCTCGGCCAAGCTCGTGTATCGGCACAAGAACAGCCGCACGCTGGCGGACATGCTGGTGCCGACGCTGAAGTACTCCAATAACTTTGTCGCTAATTCGCTGTTTCTGCGGATGGCGGACCCCCAGGGCAAGGGGCACGTGAGCGTCGCCGCCGCCCAGCGGGCCATGACCGAGTTCGCCCGCAAAAAGTTTCACTGGACCGATTTCAAGATCGAGGACGGCGCCGGGCTGTCGCGCGGCAACCGCCTCTCCGCCCGGCAACTCGTGGAGGTGATGCAGGCCTTCGCCCCCAACCGCGACCTGATGCCGACCCAGGCGGGGAACCCCAACATCCGCGCCAAGACCGGCACCCTCACCGGCGTGAGTTGCTACGCCGGTTATGTGCGGCGCGGTACCGCCTGGGAGCCCTTCGCACTGATGATCAATCAGCCGGTGGACGCCGGGCTGCGACGCCGGGTCGCCGCCGACCTGGTCCGCTGACGGCTCGTGCCCGCTTCCGGCCAGCCGGCACCCTGCCAGGCACCCCGCTGGGCGCCACACCTGCCGTGGGTCAGGTGTACCCTGCTGGCCGCCGCCTGCCTGACGCTTGCGGCCTGCCGCTGGCCGCCGGAGCTACGCCCGGACACGGGCGTATTGGGCGGCCCCCTGCCACTCTACAAGGCCAGTACCGGCTATCCGTCGTTGGCCCCGTTGATGCGCCGGGTGACGCCCGCCGTCGTGAACGTGGCGGTGGACGCGGTGCTGCGGGTCGAACAGAACCCGCTCCTGAAAGACCGCGAGTTCCGCCGTTTGATGAAGCACTTCGGCCTCGAGGTACCCAAGGAAGGGGACACCGAGCGGCGCCAGAGCGTGGGTTCAGGCGTCATCGTGGACGCCGAGCGCGGCTATGTGCTCACCAACCAGCACCTGCTGGAAGGGGCAACCGCAATCAACGTCACCCTCAAAGACCGGCGCAGCTACCCCGCCCGCCTGCTCGGCGCGGATGAGGGCACCGATTTGGCCGTGCTCCAGATCCCCAGAACGACCGCCATCAGCCCCCTGCCCTTCAGCGATTCCCGGGCGCTGGAGGTCGGGGACTTCGTCATCGCCATCGGCAACCCCTTCGGTCTGGGACAGACGGTCACCTCCGGGATCGTCAGTGCCGTGGGCCGCAGCGAGGTCGGCGACAGCGACTTGGGTGAGCTGGTGCAGACCGACGCCTCCATCAACCCCGGCAACTCCGGCGGCCCGCTGATCAACCTGGCCGGTGAGATCGTCGGCATCAACACTGCCCTGATCGGTCCCACCGGCAGCAACGTCGGCATCGGTTTCGCGATTCCGAGCAACCGCGCACGCGCAGCCTTGGAGCGGGTACTCACCCGGCAGTGAAGGGAGTGTGAGGCCAGTCCTGGCCAAGCCCGGGCACAAGTGCGACCATTGACGCCAACCGGCGGTCCGTCGGACAACCAGCAGCGCGCGTCAATCCTAGAGTCCCGTGGCCATATCAACGTCCCCCGTCGAGCCCAAGCCCCACCCCGAAGTCCCCCGGGACGACCTGGCGCCACCCTGGTCCGCCGAGCTTCAGGCCCAGCTTGAGACTGGAGAAACACCGCTCGCCTGGTTCGAGCCGGATCTCGATCGGCGACTGCACTACGGGACCGGACAGTTGTGCCTGACCGAGCGCCGACTCATCGGGCGTGACGCCGCGGACGGTCCTGCCGCCGGGGCCTGGACCTCCTGGCCGCTCAGCGACCTGGAGCGGATACTGGCCGGCCACCGGGGCGCCGCCGGCCGGCTGCGGGCACTGGGCGCCACTGGCCTGATCGCCACCTGGCACTACACCGGCGCCCGCACCGCGGCGGCCCAACAGTTCGCCGCGGCCTGCCAGTCCGCCATCGCCCGGGAGCGGGGCCTGAGCCTGGAGACGGGCGAAGGCCAGGGCACCGTCTGTCCCACCTGCGGGGCGGTACTCCCCCCCGGCCAGGGCGGCTGCACCTTTTGCGCCGCCCCGCCCTTGCCGCCGCCGGGCCGCTCGCTGTGGCGGCTCACCCGCTTCGCCCGGCCCCGCGCCGGACTCATCGCGCTGGGTTTCGGCCTGATGCTGGCCTGCACCGCCGCCAGCCTGGTCCCGCCCTATCTCACCATGCCCTTGTTGGACAAGGTGCTGATCCCCCACCAGGCCACGGGCGCCCCGCTCGACTACCGGCTGGCCGCGCTCTATCTGTCCGGGCTGGGCGGCGCGGCGGTGCTCGCTTGGCTGCTGGGGTGGGGTCGCACCTATGTGATGTCGGTGGTGAGCGAGCGTATCAGCGCCGACCTGCGCAGCGAGACCTATACACACCTCCAGGCACTGTCGCTGGAGTTTTTCGGCGGCAAGCGTACCGGCGACCTGATGTCGCGGATCGGCACCGACACCGAGCGGCTCTGTTACTTCCTCTCCGTGAGCCTGCTCGATCTGCTCAATGACGTCCTGACCATCCTGATGGTCTCGGTCCTGCTGGTGTCCATCGACCCCAGTCTGGCTCTGGTCACGCTCGCCCCCTTCCCGCTCATTGCCTGGCTGATCCACCGGGTGCGGCAACGCTTGCGCCACGGCTTCGAGCGCGGCAGCCGCGCCTGGGCGGACATGATCAGCGTGCTGGCGGACACCATCCCCGGCATCCGCGTGGTGAAGGCCTTCACCCAGGAGCGGCGCGAGATCGAGCGCTTCAACCAGACCAACGAGAACGTCGTACTCGCCAACATGCGGGTCAATACCCTGTGGTCATTCTTCGGCCCGACCGTGACCTTTCTCACCGAGTTGGGGCTCCTGGTGGTGTGGGCCTTCGGGGTCTGGCAGGTGGGCCAAGACAATGTGACCGTGGGCGTACTGACCGCCTTTGTCGCCTACATCGGACGCTTCTATGCCCGGCTGGAGACCCTGAGCCGCCTGGTCGGTGCCATCCAGCGGGCGGCCGCCTCCACCCACCGGGTCTTCGAGATCCTCGACCGCGTCCCCAGTGTCCCGGAGCCGCTCCACCCGGTGGCACCGGGCCGGGTGACGGGGGCCATCGAGTTGCGCAGCGCCTCCTTCCAATATGGACCGCGGCGCGTCCTGCACGACATCAACCTGCGCATTCGACCCGGTGAGATGATCGGCCTGGTCGGCCACACGGGTGCCGGCAAGACCACTCTGGTGAACCTGCTCTGCCGCTTCTTCGACGTGGCCGAGGGGCAGATCCTGGTGGATGGGGTCGACATCCGCGCCTTCCCGGTGGAGGCCTACCGGCGCAACATCGGCATCGTCTTGCAGGAGCCCTTCCTGTTCTTCGGCACCATTGCCGAGAACATCGCCTACGGCCGCCCGAGCGCCAGCCGTGCCGAGATCATGGCCGCCGCCCGCGCCGCCAGCGCGCATGAATTCATCCTGCGCCTGCCCGACGGCTACGACTCACTGGTCGGGGAGCGCGGCCAATCGCTCTCCGGCGGCGAGCGCCAGCGCATCAGCATCGCCCGGGCGCTACTCACCGACCCCCAGATCCTGATCCTGGACGAGGCGACATCCTCGGTCGACACCGAGACCGAGCGCGAGATCCAAAGCGCCATCGATCACCTGACCCAGGGCCGCACCACCATCGCCATTGCCCACCGCCTGAGCACCCTGCGCCGCGCCGACCGGTTAGTGGTCCTGGACCGCGGGCGCATCATCGAGGTAGGGACCCACAAGGCCCTGCTGGAGCAAAAGGGTGCCTATGCGCGGCTCTACCATGCGCAATTGGAACAGGCAAAGCAGCATTTGTCGCTTTGAGTCCCGGAGCCACCAGCATGAACGCAACGACCCCGCCAGACCCGGACTTCCAACTGTGGATCGACCCCTTCGGGCGGCTGGTCTACCGTGACGCGACCGGCCACGAATGCGTGGACGCAGTGCCGGTGCGCGCCTACCCCATCACCGACCCCACGCACTGGGTGATCCTCGGCGATGCCCAGGGGCGTGAACTGCGCTGCATCGAGGACCTGCACAGCCTACCGGGCGCGCTGCGGGATATCCTGGAGGACGAACTTGCACGGCGGGAGTTCGTCCCCCAGATCCGGCGGGTCATCCTGGTTTCCAGCTATCTGGAGCCCGCCGAATGGGAGGTCGACACCGACCGCGGACACACCCGCTTCGTCCTCAAGACCGAGGACGACGTCCGTCGGCTGGGACCGCACAGCGCCTTGATCCAGGACTCGCAGGGCGTCCGCTACCTGGTCCCTGACACCCGGCATCTGGACCCCTATAGCCGGCGGGCGGTGGATCGGTATTTGTAACCAACAGCACGAATGGAAATGTACTATGAAAATAGATCTGAAGACACTTATTTTTCGACAAATACGAAAACATCCGAAACTTGTCGAACTGCTTAAGGATGTCGCGCAGAAAGCTGCCCCAGAAACCGTTGCCGTATTAGACTACCCAATTAAATCGAGACGAAGATGGGATAACTGCAATCCGCATAAGAGACTTTACGATATCTTCGATAGCAATAGAGAATTATATAAATCCAACTTACGGTCATTCTTGCCGCTATCAAGATATTTTGTCACTATCGCTGAACGACACACCGGCAACGCAGAAACGAGTGATCCGTGTTGAATTAATGGATGGATGCCGGTTCTTGACGGAGTTGCGCTTTACGCCCTTTTTGGTAACCAACAAACCAAGAATATACATGGATGTTGGCTCAGGATTTGGATAAGGATGAGATAGCGTCGCAGACCACCGGCGCAGGCACAAGACCGCCCTAACTTGGCGCGCCGTGCCACCGCTCACTATAACTGGTCAAGCGTGGAACCACCATACGCAAAGAGGTATGCCCCCAATGGATATGATCTGCTCGCCGTCTGGACGGCACCATTGCAACCCAATATGCGCAGCAAAAATTCCGGCTTCGATGATTTTGGCAACAAGGACAATCACTGGGATAGCCCGCGATCAGAGGCTGACGAAGGCTACCGCTGCGCACTGGCCCGCCCACGGGCGGCGCGTGCGCCCCTCGGCAAATCGTCTATACTTCTGCTTTGCTAACCCGCTGGCCGGCCACCGGCAGCCCATCGGAGCCCGGTGCGTGCCCCATCGAGCGTCCCCTGAGTGTAGCAAAGGTGCGCTGCAGCGACCGGCGTCCCCGGGTGCTGACATACCATCACCTCGCTCTAAAGGCTGCGGGCGCGGTGCCAGGCTATGAGTGGCAGTGATCTGGAGCGGAGCACCTGCCACCGATTCTCATCATTCCCTACGAAAGTTTGCTGTCGCGTACTTCAGCCGCGGCAACTCCGACGATCCCTTGAACAACACAAGCAACTGCGGGATTAGGTTGAAGTCCAGAGATGAGACTCGCGAGTGGAGCACCGCTGATCCTGATTACTTTCTCTGACTCTCGGCAATCATTCCCCAGCACTTACTATAGCCGCGTAACCCGCCTATAAGTGACGGAACGCGACAGCGGTTCCGCCCTTTCGGCCTCATGTGATCCAGTGAGGCATCATGGCGGACAATCAACACCGCCAGCTTAAAGAGGCCATTATGAAAGTTAAAGTGAGTATATTACTGTTCGCGTTGTCGATGCTGCCGGCGGCGCCGAGTCTGGCCGGCGATGGATCCTACGGGGCTTGCTTCGGGCGGGTGGTCGGCATCTCGGATCGTTACAATCCGGCCACCGGCTCTGGGTTCCTGGCGCTGCGGGCCGGACCAAAGCCCGCGGCGACCCAGTTGGGCGAGTTGTTCCGGGGCGACCGTGTCACCATCCTGGCCCGCCGCGGCAGTTGGCTTAAGGTCGACACCGACAGCCAGGGGCAGGGCTGGGTCTCCGGCAACTATATCCGCAGCTCCTGCAAGTAAGCGTTAGGCCGCGCGCATGACCGGAGCAAGCACCGCGAACACCCCAAACATTGCGGCTTGGGCCATCCTGCTGATGCTCCTCGGCGGTATTCACGGCCAGGCGTTGGCGGAAACCCCAGCCCGACCTGACGCGCACTCCGCCAATCGCGGCACGGCCGATCGCCCCATCATCGACAGCGGGCGCTCGCTTGCATCCGAGCGGCAGCTGGCCATCGCGCGTGGCTTTCCGCCCGCGGTCGTCAACCGGCAAGCGCTGGTTGACGTCGATTACCTGGCGTTTGACGGCAAGGTCCATCGTGGACAGTTAATGATCGACGCCCGCCTGGCGAACGATATCAAGGTCGTTTTCCGTAAGATGGCAGAGATCGGTTTTCCCATCGCCGCGGCGGTCCCGATCTCCAAATTCGGCTGGGACGATACCAGGAGCATGGCAGCCAATAACACATCGGGATTCAACTATCGAAAAATCAAAGGCAAGAACGAGTGGTCCAATCATGCCTTTGGCCAGGCAATCGATATCAACCCGGTACAGAACCCCTATGTCAACGGGCGCCATCGCTCACCCAAGGGAGCCAACTACAACCCCGCGGCACCGGGCACCTTCGTTAAGAACTCACCCTTGGTCAAACTCTTTAATGAGCTGGGATGGACCTGGGGCGGAGACTGGACAAATATGAAGGATTACCAGCACTTCGAGAAGGTGCTGCGGTAGTCCAGGCAAGGCCGGCCGGGCGCGGCGCCAGGGTCACAAGCCGACGGTGGCCCTTGCTCGGTCAAGCCAAAAGCGGCTAATCTAAGGCCCCACGCATCACAACCGATGTCTTACACATGCTCACCGCCACCCAACTCCGAGCCGCCCGGGCCCTGCTGGGTCTCGACCAACGCCGTCTCGCGCAGACGGCGGGGCTGTCGCTGCCGACCATCCAGCGCATGGAGGCGAGCGAGGGCAACGTGCGCGGCAACGTGGACTCGCTGGTCAAGCTGGTCGATGCACTGGAGCGCGCCGGGGTCGAATTCATCGCCGAGGGCGCGGCCAGCGGCAGTGGCGGGCGCGGTGTGCGATTGAGGGCACCGGCCGCCGCACCAACGATCCTTGAACCGATCTCAGAATCGATCGAAGCGCCGCTTACGGAGTCGGCACCATGACTATGCAGACCGCCCTGGCCCTGGCCGGACTTGCGGTCGCACTGGCCCTCACCTCCGCGGTGGTGTCGCTGCTGGCCAAGCGGGTGCCCGCCACACTGCGCCTCGTGGCGACCCCACTGCTCGGCCTGGCCGGGCTCGCGGCCCTGGCGGCGGGCCTCGCCGCCCTGCTGCTCGGCGGATCGATCCAGGCGACGCTGCCGCTGGGGCTCCCCTGGCTGCCCTGGCATGTCCGACTCGACGCGCTGGCCGGGTTCTTTCTGCTGCTGATCGGGGTCGTGACCTGCGCGGTCGGGCTCTATGGCCCGGCCTATATCCGCAGCTTCGAGCACGGGCCGGATTCGCTCACGGCCTTAGGCGGGTTCAGCGGGCTCTTCGTCACCGGCATGCTGATGGTGGTGCTGGCGGACGATGCCTTTCTGTTTATGGTCGCCTGGGAGCTGATGTCGCTCTCGTCCTATTTCCTGGTCGCCTACCACCACGAGCACGGCGCCAACCGGCGGGCCGCCTTCCTGTATCTGTTGATGGCCCATGTGGGCGGGCTGATGATCCTGCTGGGCTATGGGGTGCTGGCGGCCTTCGGCACCGGTTTCTCATTCACCGAACTGCGCGCCGCCCAACTGCCGCCGGTCTGGGCCGGGGTCGCCTTTACGCTGGCCTTCATCGGCTTCGGCATGAAAGCGGGCCTGGTGCCACTGCATGCCTGGCTGCCGGCCGCCCACCCGGTGGCCCCCTCGCATATCTCGGCCCTGATGTCCGGGGTGATGCTGAAGGTCGCGGTCTATGGCTTTATCCGCGTCGTCTTCGATCTGATCGGCGAATTTCCCTGGCAATGGGGCGTCGCGGTCCTCACCATCGGCAGCGTCTCGGCCCTGTACGGGGTACTGGCGGCCATGATGCAGAGCGACCTGAAACGCCTGCTCGCCTATTCATCGGTCGAAAACCTGGGGATCATCTTTATCGGGCTGGGCCTGAGCCTGCTGTTTCTCAGCACCGGCTTCCGCGCCTTGGGCGCCTTGGCCTTCGTGGCGGCGCTCTATCACTGCCTGAACCATGCGGTGTTCAAGGGACTCCTGTTCCTGGGGGCCGGGGCCATCCTGCACAGCACCCACGAGCACGACCTGGACCAGATGGGCGGACTCTTGCGCCGCATGCCCTGGACCGGATTCTTCTTCCTGGTCGGGGTGCTTGCCATCTCCGCCCTGCCCCCCTTCAACGGCTTCGTCTCCGAGTGGCTGACCTTCCAGGCGGCGCTCCAGTCCTGGCAATTGGAGAGCGGGGTGCTGCGCAGCCTGGTGCCCATCGTCTCGGCGGTTTTGGCGCTGACCGGGGCCTTGGTGGCGGCGACCTTCGTGAAGGTCTACGGCATCGCCTTCCTCGGCCAGGCACGCTCGCGCCATGTGCGCCGCGCCCGCCCGGGGCCCTGGGGCATGCAGGCGGGTCAGGGGTGGTTGGCCCTGTTGTGCCTGCTGCTCGGCGCCTTCCCGACCTGGGTCATCGAGCTGATCGACGCGGTGCCCCGCGAGGTCCTGGGCGGCGGACTGCCCCAGGCCGGGGTCCACGGCTGGCTGTGGCTGACCCCGGTGTCGGCCCAGACCGCCAGCTACAGCGGCCCGCTGGTGGTGCTGATGCTGGCCGGGATCGGGCTCACCGCCTTCTGGGGGCTGAACCACCTGTGGGCGCGCGGCGCACCGGTACGCTGGGTGCGCCGCGGCGACGCCTGGGACTGCGGCTTCGCACCCCCCTCACAACGGATGCAGTACACCGCCACCTCCTTCGCCCAGCCGATCCGGCGGGTCTTCGGCCTGCTGTTCACCATCGATGAATCGGTGACGCAGCAGGAGGACGGCACCGCCCGCCATCGGCTGAAAATCGGCGACCGCTTCTGGGGCTGGCTGTATCTGCCCATCGCCGACGCGGTGGAGTCGGCGGCCAAACGCGTGGTCCGGCTGCAATCGGGCAGTGTGCGGGTCTATCTCGGCTGGACGCTCGCGACCCTGGTGGGGCTCCTATGGATCATTACCTGACCCTGCCCGGCTGGGGCCTCGCGGTCTTCCAGTCGCTCCTGTATATCGCACTGGCACCGCTCTTGGTAGGGTGGGTGCGCAAGGTCAAGGCACGCCTGCAAAATCGGCACGGGGCGCCGGTGCTCCAGGCCTATCGGGACCTCTACAAACTGCTGGCCAAGGAGGCACGGGTCGCCCATACCGCCTCCCCACTGTTTCGCGCCGCACCCTATATCGTCTTCACCGCCACCTGGATGGCGGCGGCCACCGTCCCCCTGCTGGTGGTGGACCTGCCCACCGCGGCCATCGCCGACATCATCGTGCTGGTCGGGCTGCTGGCCCTGGCTCGGGTGTTCCTGGCCCTGGCCGGCATGGACGTGGGCACCGCCTTCGGCGGCATGGGGGCCTCGCGCGAGATGATGATCGGCGCACTGGCCGAGCCGGCCATGCTGATGGCGGTCTTCACGCTGACCATGACGGCGCACTCCACCAACCTGTCGAGCGTCATCGACCATCACCTGGCCGAGGGCTTCATCCTGCGCCCGTCCTATCTGTTCGCCCTGGGCGGCATGGTGCTGGTGGCCATCGCCGAGACCGGGCGCATCCCGGTGGACAATCCCACGACCCACCTGGAGCTGACCATGATCCATGAGGCCATGCTGCTCGAATACTCGGGCCGACACCTGGCCCTGATGGAGTGGGCGGCACAGGTCAAGCTCCTGCTCTACGGGACCCTGATCGCCAATGTGTTCCTGCCCTGGGGGATCGGACGGGGGATGAGCGCCGCCGCCTTGGGGGTCGGGCTGGCCGTCGTGCTCGCCAAGCTCGCGGCCCTGGGGGCGGGCCTGGCGGTGGGCGAGACGGTGCTGGCGAAGATGCGGTTGTTCCGCGCCCCGGCCTTTCTCAACCTGGCCCTGCTGCTGTCGCTGCTGGGGCTCTTGAGCCATGTGATCCTGGAGGTGGGGGCATGAGCCTGACCCTGCTGCCGCTACTCCAGCAATTGGTGCTGGTGCTGGCGGCGATCGTGCTGTTTCTCTCCTTCGTGCTGCTGGCCCAGACGCGGCTGATCTCGGCGATCCACGCCTTCGCCTGGCAGGGTGGCTTGGTGGCGGCGGTCACCTTGGTGGTCGCGGCGGCCGGGCAGATGCCGCACCTATATTTCTCCGCGGCACTCACCCTGGCACTCAAGGCCCTGCTGATCCCCTGGATGCTGCACCGGCTCACCCGCCGCCTGAAACTGGAGCGTCACACCGAGTCATTGCAGAGCCCGACGCTGGTGACCATGGCCGCGGTGGCCCTGGTGATCTTCAGCTATTGGCTGGTGCTGCCGATGATCCAGGCGGAGCTGACCTTCACCCGCAACATCGTTGCGGTCAGCCTCGCGGTGGTGCTGATCGGGCTCTTGATGATGGTCTTCCGCACCCAGGCGGTGGCCCAGGTGCTGGGCTTCATGTCGATGGAGAACGGGCTCTTCCTGGCCGCCGTCTCGGCCACCGGCGGCATGCCGCTGGTGGTGGAGTTGGGGGTCGCCTTCGACGTGCTGGTGGCCATGGTGCTGTTCGGCGTCTTTTTCCTGCAGATCCGCGAGAGCATCGACTCGCTCGACGTGGACCGGCTCAATCGACTGCGCGAGACCCCCGGAGAGACCGGGGCGGAGGGCCAGTGACCGCACTCTCGCTCGTCCTGCTGACGCCGCTCTTAGGCGCCCTGGCGCTGGGCCTGATCCGACCGGCGGCGCCCGCCGGCTGGTTCAATCTGGGCGTCTCGGCGGTCTCGCTGGCGGCGGCGCTGTGGCTCGCCTGGTCGCTGGCACTGGTCGGCGACCAGGCCGGCGGGGCGGCCGGTTTCATCGCCGGGGGCATCGCCGGCCTGCCCTTCCGGGTCGATGCATTCAATGTCTATCTGGTGGTGCTCACGGCCTTCGTGGGACTCACCACCAGCATCTTCTCGCGCCCTTACATGCGCCATGTACTCGACACCGGGCGCAT
This sequence comes from uncultured Thiodictyon sp., assembly GCF_903946935.1. Classification (GTDB taxonomy): domain Bacteria; phylum Pseudomonadota; class Gammaproteobacteria; order Chromatiales; family Chromatiaceae; genus Thiodictyon. Next base: position 66,569 of record NZ_CAJAXH010000222.1, on the reverse strand, counting down.
CGGCGCGCGGCGGCTGCGCACCTATCACTCCATGTACCAGCTCTTCATGTTCACCATGCTGGTCGCACTCACCACCGACAACCTGGGTGTCATGTGGGTGGCGGTGGAGGGAGCGACGCTCGCGACCGTGCTGCTGGTGTCGCTCTACCGCACACCGGAGGCGGTCGAGGCGGCCTGGAAGTATTTCATCCTGTGCGGTGTCGGCATCGCGCTCGCCCTGTTCGGCACCGTGCTGACCTATTTTGCCGCGCAACAGGTCATCACTGACCCCGCCGCCGGGCTCAATTGGAGCACACTGTATGCCGAGTCCGGGCGGTTGGAACCGGCGGTGATGCGGCTCGCCTTTGTCTTCCTGCTGGTCGGCTACGGCACCAAGGTCGGCCTGGTGCCCATGCATCAATGGCTGCCGGATGCGCACTCAGAGGGCCCGACACCGATGTCCGCGGTGCTCTCCGGGCTCTTGCTCAATGTCGCGCTGTATGCAGTGGTGCGGCTCAAGATGCTGGTGGACGGGTCGCTGGTACACAGCGGTTCGCCGCACCTGGCGGGCTATCTGCTGATGGGTTTTGGGCTCGTCTCATTCCTGGTGGCGGGGCTCTTTCTGCACCGCCAACGCGACATCAAGCGCATGTTCAGCTATTCGTCCATCGAGCACATGGGGCTCATGACCTTCGGTTTCGGCCTGGGCGGACCGCTCGCCACCTTCGGCGCACTGCTGCACATGCTGGTGCATTCACTCACGAAGTCTGCGATCTTCATCACCGTCGGTCACGCCGCCCACATCGCGGGCACCCAGGCGATCGCACAGATCCGCGGCCTGATCCGCACCCAGCCGGCAGTCGGCTGGTCGCTCCTGATCGGGGTCGCGGCGATTGCCGGTTTCCCGCCCTTTGGTGTCTTCATGAGCGAATTTCTGCTGCTCACGGCCACCATGAAGACGGCACCCTGGTTCACACTGGCCCTGCTCTCGGGACTGGCGGTCGCCTTTGCGGGTCTGTTCCGGCACCTGCACCCCATGGTCTACGGCATTCCCCCGGAGGGTCAGCGCCCGGTCGAGGCCAACATGGTCCCGGTCGCCATCCACCTGATCCTGGTGCTGTGGTTGGGGCTGGCGATTCCGGTCTTCCTGGCCGATTGGCTGGACCGGGCCACCGGGTTGATCACCGGGACCCGGCTGCTGTGAGGGCCCGCACATGAACGCACCTGACTGCAAATGGGGCGTGGAGCGATGAGCAGACTCGACTGGCTCCCGGATTTTCTGGCCCGGCTGGCGGCCGAGCACCTGCTCGCCCATTCGGGTGACGAGGCCGTGCTGGCACCGGCCCAGCGACTGGTGCTGGACCCGGAGGACTGGGGCAACGCGGCCAAGGTCGCGGCGCGGATGGGGCTGCGCCATGTGGGGATGTGGGCCGATCCCTCGGAGGGCGCCGGCATCGTCACCCGGGTCGCCACCGGCGCGGACTCCACGCCGGACCCCCAGGGCATCGCCGTCTACGCCTGCCTGGAGTACCAGGGTGGCTATGTGGTGCTGGAGACCGCGGTCCCGCTAGACCAGCCAGTCCTGCCCTCCCAGACCCCCCATTTCCCGGGGCTCGCCCGCCTGGAACGCCACTGCCACGACCTGACCGGGGTGACCTTTCAAGGCCACCCGGATCCGCGCCGCTGGACCCGTCACCAGGCTTGGGAAGAGGGCGAGTTTCCGCTACGCACCGACTTCCCGACGGCCGGCCGCTCAGTACGCCACGTCGGCGCCGACGCCGATTACCCATTCCCCAAGGTCCAGGGCAGCGGGGTCTATGAGATCCCGGTAGGCCCGGTCCACGCCGGCATCATCGAGCCCGGACACTTCCGCTTCCAGGCCATGGGCGAGGACGTGTTGCGCCTGGAGGAGCGCCTGGGCTATGTCCACAAAGGCATCGAGAAGATTGCAGTGGGTCGCGACCCGGCCGCCCTCGCCCGGCTGGCCGCGCGGGTCTGCGGCGACTCCACGGTCGCCCACACCTGGGCCGCCTGTCAGGCCATGGAGCGCGCCACCGGCGGCGCCGTCCCGCCGCGCGCCGACTGGCTGCGCGCACTGATGGCCGAGCGTGAGCGCGTCGCCAATCACCTGGGCGATATCGGTGCGATCTGTAACGACGTGGGCTTTGGCTTCGCCCACATGCAGTGCGCCCGCCTGCGCGAACTGTGGCAACGGCGCAGCCGCGCACTCTTCGGACACCGGCTGATGATGGACGCCATCTGCCCCGGCGGCGTGGCCTGGGACCTGACAGCAGAGGCGCCGGCGCTGCTGCTCGCCGATCACACCGCGCTGCGGCGGGCGGCCATACCGCTGTTCGACGTCATCGACGATCACCCGTCGCTCAATGATCGCCTGATCAGCACCGGGCGCCTGAGCACCGCGCAGGTGCGGGCGCTCGGCTGCACCGGCCCGGTCGGCAAGGCCAGCGGCCTGCCCTTCGATGTGCGCCGCGACTGCCCCTACCCGCCCTATGACCGGCTGGAGGTGGTGGTGCCACAGGAGCGCGAGGGCGATGTCGCCGCCCGGGTGCGGGTGCGCATGAGCGAGATTCAGGAAAGCCTGGTCATGATGGACCGCTTGCTCATGACCCTGCCCGCGGGCGAGACCACCGCGCCGCTGCCCCCGGCGCCGCCCGGGGCCGTTGGCCTCGGGCTGGTCGACGGTTGGCGCGGGGAGATCATGACCTTCGTGCGCTTCGGTGCCGACGGACGCATCACGCGCTTTTTCCCGCGCGACCCGAGTTGGTTCACCTGGCCGGCCCTGGAGCAGTTGATTTTAGGGAACATCGTCCCGGACTTCCCGGTGTGCAACAAATCGGTCAATGGGTCCTATTCGGGCGAGGACCTCTAGACCTCAATCCGCGATTGCTCACGCCAAGGCGCCAAGCACGCCAAGAAAAGCAATAGGCTGGCCAAGCGGTCAGCGTCACCCGGCAGGTGAAACGGGGGACGCCGATAGCGCATTGAAAAGGCTTGGCGGGCTTGGCGCCTTGGCGTGACAACTGCTCTTTCTGGGATCAAGGCACCATGTTTCGTATCCTCCAGCAATCACTGAAAACCGGCGTCATCACCGAGGCGCCACCCGCCATCGATGACCCAGAGCTGGAACGGCTCGGTATCGAACTGCGGCGCCACGTCCATGCCCGGCTTGGGCGCAGCCTCGCCATCCGCCAGGTCGATGCGGGATCCTGCAACGGCTGCGAATTGGAGATCCACGCGCTCAACAACCCCTATTACGACCTGGAGCGCTTCGGCCTGCACTTCGTCGCCTCCCCGCGCCACGCCGATGCACTGCTCGTGACCGGCCCCGTCTCCCGCCACATGGAAACGGCCTTGCGCCGCACCTGGCAGGCGACCCCGGTGCCGAAACTCGTGATCGCCGCCGGCACCTGCGCCTGCGACGGCGGCGAATTCGGCGTCTCCTATGCCAGCCGCGGGGCTGTGGAGAACGTCATTCCGGTGGATGTGAAGATTCCGGGCTGCCCGCCGGCGCCATTGGAACTGCTGCGGGGGTTATTAGCAGCCATTGCGCCGGATGCTGTACCGGTCGCCGATCCGTCCCACCAGCAAGACGATTAGATCGTTCCACACCCCGCCGCGCCTGGGAGCGCCGACAGCCTGTCGGCGACGGCGCGAAGCGCCGTTGGGTCCTCGCGAGAGCCTCGCCCACTCTCGCGGGGGGTGTGCGTCGTCGTCGCTCCGGTTTCGTTTCGCTGATGATTTTTGGGCCGATGTTGCCCAACTGTGAGGCATCCATGACCACTGTCACGATCGAAGTTGCCGATACCGAGACCACCATGCAGCGCATGAAGGCCGCTTTCCGGGGTGAGCCTCAGGGCTGTTTCATCACCTTCCCCAGTCACGAGGACCTGTGGTCCACCTTGACGGCCAACCGCTGGGTAATCCTCAAGGCGCTGACCGGGGCCGGTCCGCTCGGGGTGCGCGAGCTGGCGCGGCGGGTTGGGCGTGACGTGAAGGGCGTTCACACCGACGCACAGGTGCTGGTGCAGAGTGGCGTCATCGACAAGACCGCCGACGGGGCCTTGCTGTTTCCCTATGACGTGGTCCATGTCGAGTTCATGCTGAAAGCGGCATAGCCGCTGGCGGCCTTGATCGTCGTTCCGGCCTTGATCATGACCCGGCCACGGGTGGATGTAGGTCGCCCTTCAGGGCGACCACCCGACAGCACGGAAGGCTGGTCACCCTAAAGGGCGACCTACATTGGCGGAGGCAGGTGCCCGGGATGATGATCAAGGCCGTCGTTCCTGCCAGCGCTGCGCCTTCATTCCGGCCGGGATACCGAAATCCAGACCAGGGACGGCAATCTCTCAGTCAGCACGGAGGCGCAGAATACAGCGGGGTGGCCGGAACCATGACCGAGGCCGCTGGTCGGAATGGGCGACGATGGACTGCCCGGTCCGGATCGCCATCCAGCGGTTAAAGGAGAGCCTACCGCCTGGTTCGTTAAGTTTCTTAACATACCCCGGAATGAACGGATTTTCTCTGCGTGGCTTGACAGGTGGTCGAGCGAGGTTTATTTTCACCTGCAACTGTACCCGAGGCGGGTATGGCCAGGGCGACTGGTCCGGAGCGTCGTAAAAATAATTGACCTTAGTCCCTTTACCCCCGCGCCGCTTTAGGCGCCACATTAGCTATCGAACGCCAAGCTTGACCTCTACAAAATGATGACCTGGATCGCGGACAACAAGGAGTGGCTCTTCAGTGGAGCTGGGATAACCGTTATCACCGTATTTGTCTATTTTGTGAAATCGCAACTTTCGAAAAGGAAATTACCGAAAGAAAACGACAGCCTGGCTCTCATAAGAAGCGATCTTGCAATCAACGTTGACAAAGCGGCTGTCAAGCGCATCGACTCGGGCGATTATTTTTTCCAGATCAACCTAACAATCACCGCCAACAACGGCTCACACACGCTTAAACGGCTTTGGCTCAAAGCCAAATCTAACGCTTTATTTGACGAGAACCAAGGCCCTCTTTACACAAAAACAGGCATGTTGATAGCGAACGCGCTCCCCTTCCAGGAGCAAGATCTATTGGGAATGGACGACGACGCTGCGAAGCATGTGATTGAGGGCATCACGGATGCTCGCTTTCCCATTAGAGATAAAGCAATACCAGAAGGGCAAACCATTTCATTGAGCATGCTCGGAAAGGCCCTACCAGCCCGCATGCCTGACGGATGGGAGGATATGGACTTGGATGGTTGGCAAATTATTTTCGAGTACGATCAGAACGCAAAGATTTCTCTGCCCTTTGCCTTTTTGATCCATAAATCAAGCACGAAGCATTGTGTCCGCTGGGCATACACAGGTTTCGCCAGCCGCATATTATCGGACAGCGGACATGATTATGGCTAACCATTGTATCAGCGCCGACGCCATACTGCGGCATCCGCAACCGTTCCGGCCGCCGTATGGCGTCGGCTGTGGAAAACGTTAGTCTCCTAATATTCGCCTGAAGGGTCCGCACAAAAAATGAAAGAGCAAGCAGATCAGTTGTTGGCTGAGATCGAAGAGTACCTTGTCTCAAGTGTCAATGCGGAGGTTTCGGCACAACTCACCGAAAACAAGACTGCGATTATAAAGATTCGCGCTGATATGGATCAGACTAACTATCGCGCGGCGTTTGTAGGAAAGATCGGCGCGGGAAAGACCTCTGCTATATGCAGGGCGGTAGATCTTCAATCTCTATCTAATAATAAAGAGGTTGTTGATCTCCTCAAGACAGGCGCGGGTCGCGTCACCGTTTGTGAGGTTAGGATTGAATATGCCACGAAGTATTCTATAAAGATTGATCCTCTATCCAGTGATGAGGTTCGGCGAGTGGTAAGACACTTTGCCGAGTTTATCTGGGCAAAGGCAAACAAGCACGTCTCTGACGAAGATGAGGGCGGAAACCTCTTAAGTGAAGAACTCACTCGCTGCATCAGAAATATGCTTGGCCTCACGATCGAAAAGAGGAAGGAGGATGGCAGGTGGCGCTCCACAGATAAGGCATTAGAATTTTCGAGGAACTGCAGTTCCGTCGAGGAAGTCGACGAATTGATGTATGCCTGCCTTGCGCTGGAGAGCAGAACAAAAACCGAGTTGTGGCCAAGCCCCGAAGAAGCGGAAGCGTGGAAAGACTGGCTCAAGGAGACATTTGCTCGCATAAACGACGGTAAGAACAGCAAAGTATCTATTCCGTCGCTCATAACGATTTGTGGTCCTTTTCCCTTAAAGCGAGGCGATCAAACTTGGTCGATAATTGATACAAGAGGGATCGACTCGTACATACACAGGGAGGACATTCGCTCTATCCTTGATACAGAGGGAATATTTCCTATAGTTTGCTCGACCTTTGTCGACGCGCCGGACGCCGACTGTAGATCTTTTTTCGACCTCGCCATAAGCCTCGGGCTTGGAAACCGCATTGCGCGTGACGCAACGCTTTTGATCTTGGATAAAGATGAGTCGGATAAAGTTGCAGATATCGACGAGGATATAACCGATATCCACGACAGAAAAGGCATTGGCCGCAGCATTCGGGAGGATCAGGTTGCAACCAAAATTTCCCATGACTACAGGATTTCCCCAAACGTCATTACATTTGACAGCCGCATAGATCATGGATCGGAGATTTGGCGAGTACTGGAAGAGAGAAGATCTGCCTACATCAATAGCAAGCTTAACGACCTGACGAGGCTTGTGTCCGCATCGCAAGAACTTCTATCGGCTGAGGGGGACAAGGTCTCAGCATTCAAACGCGACGTAGACACACTCGTCGCTGACTGGCGGACAAGGGCCGACGCTCATGCGCCGGATTGGAAACCGTTCGGCGAGTACATAGGCAAAGTATTCTCGGGAACACACCACAGGAGGCTAGCCGCTAGCATAGATCGGCAAGGCTCTTTTGTAAATCTTGATGTGTATGAGGCAATCAACCAGCTTGCGCGTACCTATGCTGTTTCGTTTTGCCAAGGAGAAGCCCAGTACATCAAGGATGGCTTGTCGCTCTTGAAAGGAAAATATCCCGAATTCACGAATCAGGTCGACTCGTTAGAATGTGATTTCGTTGCCCAGTTGAGCGCTTTCTCCACTTTCGTGGGAGATCTGGCGAAGCAGCACTGGGTCGAGCAGGTAAAGACGTTTTTCTCTATATGGCGGGCAATGGAAGCGGAATGGGGTCAAGGGCCTGGATATAAGAATCGAGTCGTTGCGCACTGGCAGTCTTGGACAAGCTCAGCGGAGTCAATCGCCATTCACAATGCTTTGCTTCGTCATATTGCGTCTGCTTGGGGAAGAGTCCTTACCGAAAGATGAAGCTAACATAGGCATCCGGCAATAAGGGACCAAGCGAAGCACGTTTTCCGCTTGGTGCCTGACTGAGGGCAATCAGGGCAATCAGGGCAATCAGGGACAGACCACAGGTACTGTCCCCGCGCACCGCCGCCGGGGACCATCGCGAGAAGCGCGATGCCTACGAGCGGGCCGGCGTGCGGGAATATTGGCTGGTCCACCCCACCGACCGGACGCTGATGGTCTATCGGCTCGTGGACGGGGCCTACGGTCGCCCCGAGGTGCAGGCGCTGATCGCTGAAACCGCGGTTGCGACCATTGATGGGCTGTGCATCATTTGGCCGGTGGCGCCGGCCGAGAGCGCGGGGGCGGGTTAGTCAGGAAGCGCGCGAACGAGGCCATGGCGGATAACGGTCGGGTACAGATCTGGCCCAAGATTACCCGCCTGGCCCAGGCGTCGGCGCCCGCCGCAACGCCCGGTACCGGCGATTTTTTTATATAACCACAAGCGAGGTCAAATCATGCAAGTGGCTGTCGATCTTCCCAATGATTTTGTCGGGATGTTGACACAGGATGTCGTCGCGCGGGAAATGCGGATGACCTACGCGCTGGCCTTGTTCAAGGATACTCGGGTCACGCTTGCCAAGGCCGCAGAACTGGCGGGAATGAATATCTATGAGTTCATTGCCGTCTGCAAGGCACAGCGGATTCCCGTTATTGACATCTCCCGTGATGAGCTCATCCAGGAAATGCAGTCAATCGGACGAACCCAATGATCCTGGTCGCGGATTGCTCTGCCTTAATCGCCTTAGCGACATGCCATGGGCTGCATCTCTTAGACCGTCTGTTCGGTGCGGTCGTCGTCCCCGAGGCGGTTTATCTCGAAGCCGTGATCGGCGATAAGCCGCAAGCCAGGCAGTTAAAGGAGTATCTCCAGGGCCGCGTCAAAATGATCGACCCGTCTTACCCGATTCTGCTGGACGGTGTTTCGGATCTGGGCGAAACGCAAGCGATGATTCTGTATCGACAGTTGGCCGCGGACCGGCTACTGATCGATGACCGGCGTGGGCGGCGAGTCGCGAGAATCAACGGCATTGAGATCATTGGATCATTGGGCGTATTGTTGGCTGCGAAACAGGCGGGATTGATCGACGCTGTCAAGCCTTATGTCCGGCAGCTATCCGCTTCCGAGCTTTATCTGTCCAGCGATCTGATCGCGACAGTAATCGACATTGCGGGGGAGAAGTGAGTCAACGCTGGGGCATTTGCCCCGTCCGGAACTGTTTCGCCGCCCTGCGACTCCCGTGGTTCGCTGGCGCTAGGCCCAAAATGTTGGGGGCGCTGATCGGTGAAACCGCGGTCGCGACCATTGAAGGGCTGTGCATCACCTGGCCGGCGGCACCGGCCGAGAGCGCGGCGGCGGGTGAAGAGCGAGCCTATCCAAAGACCTCGTAATGATGGACTGAGCAGTCCGCCACATAGCGCTCCATCCCTTCCGGTATGACGGCCCGGCGCCACTCGGCACCGGCAAACGCTGCCACGGCACGCGCGTCCTCCCAGGTCGAAATCATGGCGTATTCATCGGGCGCCCAACGGGTCGGGCGGCCAACCGTGACCGACACCAGACCAGGCTGAGACCTGACGGCCGGAATGGAGACCGACAGGAATTTGCCCTCGAATTCCAGATGCAGCGCACGCGGCACCGTGACGCGAAAAACACGAACAATCATCTCTGTCCTCCGCTCACCCGGCGCCGGCGCAACTCCGTAAGCGCCAAGCGTGAAAAACCGTCGGCACATCGATGCGTGACTCCCGCAATACCAGCGAGACGGCCAGATCTTCCAAGCCCGCCAGGATACCGAGCGAGAGCACCAGCGTGATCCAGACCCCGTCGGACTGCAAGACCAGCAGCGAATAGAACGCAAGGAACAGCGCGAATCCCCACACCTTCGACGACCACAGGTGATAGCTCGCCTCGCGGCCGAATTTGGCATAGGCGAAGCCATACCGAGCAACCCCCAGCCCGACCAGCACCGCGATGAGTCCCGCATGCCGGATGATCACCTGCGGGTACAGCCACCAGAGCGCAAACAGTGCAGCCAGATGGAACAGCAAGTCCACCAGTGAATCGAGTCGCCGCAAGCCCGGCGTGACGATGTCCAGGCGCCGGGCAATGGCCCCGTCGAAATAATCTGACACCGCGGCGACGGCCAGACAGGCGGCGAAGGCGACCGGTACCGGAGCAAAGAGCGCCAGCAGGACGATAACCGGCGCCAGCCCCGCGCGCAGCAGGGTGAGCAGGAGAGGGATCTGGGTCACAATCAGCAATCGATCTTAAGTGTCTGGATAATAATCCGCATCAAGCAATTGCTGAATCGAATAGCCGCAGGTCGGCGGGAAGTCACTTTCATCCATGCCGGTCTCATCCGCCGCCCAGCGCAGCGCACTGTCGTAGGCATCCGCCAAGAGTTCGGGCAGCTTGGGCCGCAGGCTGGGGCTGTCGTCCAGGAGCCGGCCGATCCGTTTGCGTTGCTCGATCAGGGTGCGCCGCCAGCTCTTGGAGCGCTGTTCCGGCTGGTGCTGCCACTTGAGCAGGTGCTCCAGGAGCACCACCAGCCGACTCTCCAGGCTACGCAGTTCAGTCTTGCCCATGGACTCCAATTCCTCGGCAAGATTGACGGCGTCGATCTCGGAAAACCGCCGCTCGCGCACCAGCCGGGCGGTCTGCGTGGCCCAGCCGTAGAGGTCCTGGTCGTAGAGTGACTGCTGCATGCTCACCGCCGCTTATTCATGCTCTCCTGCAACAAGGCACCGAAGCTGCCCATGGTCGGCTCGGGCGCCGCGTCGGCGGGCTTGGCCGCGCCGGTGCCGGGCCCCTTCTTGGCGCCCGGCTTGGGCGCGGCGTAGTTGCTCACATCCGGGATGTCGGAGGGCTGTTTGGAGGCATCCAGGGTCAGGCTGATCCGGCGCCGCTCCATGTCGACACCCAGCACCGTCGCCTCCACGCTGTCACCGATGTTCAGCACCTCGCTCGGGTGGTTGATCCGCCGCCCGGCGGCCAGTTCGCTGATATGCGCCAGCCCATCCACCCCGGGGGCCAACTCCACGAAGGCGCCGAAGGGCTGGAGGCGGCTGACGGTGCCGGTGACCCGCGTGCCGGCCGGGAAGCTCTCCACGGCGTCCGCCCAGGGGTCGCGCGACAGTGCGCGGATGGACAGCGCAATCTTGTCGCGCCCCTTGCCGTCCTTGGACGGTTCGATGCGCAAGATCGCCACCTCCACCGCCTGGCCCTGGGTCAGGAGTTCGCTCGGGTGCTTGATGTGGCCGAAGGCGAGCTCGCTGATATGGATCATGCCCTCGATCCCGCCGATGTCAACGAAGGCACCGTAATCCTTGATGCTGGTGACGATTCCCGGAAGTGTCGCACCCTCTTTGAGCTGAGCACGGGTCTCGGCGGCGCGCTGGCGTTGTTCCTCCTCGAGGATGGCGCGGCGCGAGACCACCAGATTGGGCCGGCGACCGCCCTCGATCTTGGTGATACGGAAGTCGAGCCGTTGACCCACGAACTCGGACAGGTCCTCGACAAAGCGAATATCGATCTGGGAGCCCGGGCAAAAGCCGCGTGTCCCCGCAATCAGGACCTCCACCCCGCCCTTCACGGCCGCGGTCACCTGACCCTGCACCGGCAGGCCCTGGTGGTAGGCCTGGCGTACCTCCTCCATACCGTGGTATTTGTGGCCGTGCTGGCTGCCGAGCAGGAGAAAACCGGCGTCCGCGTCCTTGCCGGTCACCGCCGCCTCGATTGCGTCGCCCACGGCGACCTTGAGCTCACCCTCGGGTGTGCGCAGGGCCGCCAAGTCCATCCGCCCCTCGGTCTTGCCGCCTAAGTCGATGAATGCACAGTCCTCGCCGATGGCCACGACGGTGCCGCGCACCTTCTCGCCCACCTTGGGCTCGGCCTGCTTCGCCGGCTGGCCCTGGTTGAACTGCTTCAAGAGGTCTTCAAAACTATCGGAACTGGACATCACTGTGCTCTGGACGATGGGCAGGGATGCGCGCTGCGGCCCGGGCTGGGCCGCCAGGCGTGCGGTTGCGCCCAGTATACCCGCACAATCGCATCGGCTCTGAATGCGTGACCCCAACTCTTCGCACCGCCGGTGCTATAGTTTGCCACCTCACTGACATCATCACCGGTAGGTCCACCCCATGGCAGCAAAAACAATCCTGATGCTGGTCGGCGACTTCGTCGAAGACTATGAGGCGATGGTCCCGTTGCAGATGTTGCAGATGGTCGGACACACCGTCCACACGGTCTGTCCGGACAAGGTCCCCGGGGACTGCGTGCGCACCGCCATCCACGACTTCGAGGGCGACCAGACCTACAGCGAGAAGCCCGGGCACCTGTTCGCCATCAACACCGACTTCGCCCTGGTTGATCCGGCCGCGTACGACGCACTGGTCATCCCGGGCGGGCGCGCCCCCGAGTACCTGCGGCTCAACCCGCGGGTGCTCGAGATCGTGCAGCAGTTTGCCGCCGGCGCCAAGCCCATCGCCTCGATCTGTCACGGCCAGCAGATCCTGGCCGCCGCCGGGGTGTTGGACGGCCGGCACGCCACCGCCTACCCGGCCGTGCGCCCGGAGGTGGAGCGCGCCGGCGCACACTGGTGCGAGGTCAACGAGGACGCATCCAACGCCTACACCGACGGCAACCTGGTCACCGCCCCGGCCTGGCCCGCGCACCCGGACTGGATGCGCCAGTTCCTTCATGTGCTCGGCAGCCGCATCGAGGCGTGACCGGCGTCGATGCAACACCAGGTGTTCGTCTATGGCACCCTCCTGCGCGGTGAGGTCAACCACCACCTGCTGGCCGGGGCGCAGTTTCTGGGAGACCACCGGACCGCTCCCTGCTTCAGCCTGGTGCTGCTGGGCGCCTACCCCGGAGCGGTGCAGACCGGCATGACGGCGCTCGTCGGCGAGGTCTTTGCGCTCAACACGGGCGGCCTCAGGCGGCTGGATCGGCTGGAGGAATACCCCAAGCTCTACACCCGCCGGCAGTTGCCGACCCCCTATGGCCGCGCCTGGGTCTATCTCTACCGCGGGCAGCGGGGGGACCGGGCGCGGCTGCCGGGCGGCGACTGGCGCGCCTTGGTCGCGGACCCGGATTCCTGCCGCGCCGCCGGGGTGCGCCATACCCGCGATCCCAAGAACCGTCCGCGTCGAGCGCCGACGTGGTGAAATGATTCGTCCGCACGAGGGGGAGGTTCGCATGTCCGAAGACGGCCGCTTTACTATCCAACTGGAGCAGCAGGAAGGCTTCCAGATCACTGCCAAGTTCGACTGGAAGCGGGTTCCCGACCTGCTCATGGATGAGGGCCCGCCCTTGGGCGAACAGGCCGGGCCCAACGCCTCGCGGATGCTCGCGGCGGCGGCGGCCAACTGCCTTGCGGCCAGCCTGTTGTTCTGCGTCTTCAAGGAGGAGCCCCCGGCCCACTGTCTGCGGGCGGAGGCCACCTGCAGCGTGGCGCGCAATGACAAAAAGCGCCTACGCGTCACCCGGATCGAGGTCCGCTTGATCGTCGCCGACGTGGTCAAAGAGGCCCCGCGCTTTGCGCGCTGCAAGGACCTGTTCGAGGACTTCTGCGTGGTCTCCGCGAGCATCCGCCAGGGCATCCCGATGCTAGTCACCATTGAGGACCAGTCCGGCGAGGTCCTGCATCGGTCAGCATAACCCGTGCTGTTCGGTAAGCCGCCGATCTGGGTCGCCGGGGCCGAACCCCTGGTGCGGCGGATCGTTGCCGGCCTGACCCCACTGGGCCGACGCGTGCGGGTACAGCCAGTCGAGGGACTCGGCGACCTGCGGACCTGCCGGACCCTGGTCCTGGCCGATCCCCCGCAGCCGGCTGAACTGCTCGCCAGGCTGCTCGCTCAATTGAGCGGCACCCGGGTCGCGCCGCTGCGCCTGATCCTGATGCACCGAGCGGACCCGCCACCGCCCCTGCCGGACCTGGACCCGGGCGGCCCCATCGCCCTGGAGACCTTTGCACTCGAAGATCGGGCGGCGCGGGTGCTGCTGCGACGCTGGCCGCTGCACTGCGGTCTGGACCCGGTCTTCGGCCAGGTCCCCCACCTGCTACTCGTCGGCTTCGCCCCTCCGGCGCGCGCACTGTTGGCGCAGGCCCTGCGCCTGATTCCCTATGGCGAGTGGCGGCCCCGGGTCACCATCGCGGGCGGCGCGGCGCAGGTCGAGGCCGGCTTCACACTGGCCTACCCCCACGCGGGCGAGGTGGCCGAGCTCCGGTGGGTCGGGCCAGACCTGCCCGACCTGTCCCAGGCACCGCCCGTCACCCTGGTCCTGGTGTGCCCGGACCTGCCGGTCGCCGCGGCCAGCGTGGTGGCGCAGATCCGGCAACGCCTGGCCGCGCAGCAGGGTGTCTCGCCACCGATCCTGCTGGAGGTGGGGGACGCGGTCCCGTCCGGCACCCTGGCCGACTGGGATGGCCAGACCTTCCCCTTTTCCTATCTGGACGAGGCCTGCCGGCCGGCGGTGCTGTTCGATGGCCTGGGCGATGAACTGGCCAGGACCATCCACGAAAGCTACACCGACAGTATCGCCGCCCAAGGCCGCGACCCGGAACGCGAGCCGGCCGGGCGCCCCTGGTCGCGCCTATCCGCCTCCTATCGCGACGCCAATCGGCACCAGGCGGACCACCTGTGGGCCAAGCTCGCGGCGATGGACTGCCGGGCGATCCAGGAAGAGCGGGTGGATTCATTCACCTTCGCCCCCTTGGAGGCCGAGCGCCTGGCGGTGATCGAGCACCTGCGCTGGGCCGCGGATCGTCATCTGGACGGCTGGAGTTATGCCCCGGTGCGCGACAACGCCCGCCGACACCACCCCCAACTGATCCCCTATCCGGAGTTGAGCGAGCCGATGAAGGACCTGGACCGTTTCGCCGTGCGTGGCGTGCCCAACCTGCTCGCCCGCTCGGGGCTCGGGGTGGTGCGGATGCTGATCCTGGGTCTGCCGCCGCCAGTCGCGGACTGTCCCGCCGACGCGCGCCTGCAGCGGCTCGCCACGCAGGTCTGCGAGCGACTGGTCGCACGCTACCCCGACCGCTCACTGATCATCGCCGGCACCCTGGCCGATCCGGCCGCGCGCCTGGTCGCCCGCATCGCACTGGAGCGGGCCGGGGCCGGGCTCTTTCTACTCTGCCCGCGGCCGCTCGCCGAAACACTGGCGGCACAGCCGGATGAGGCCTCGCGTCGCGATCTGCTCGGGCTCCTGACCCAGGCCGAGCGACGTATTGCGCTGCCGGGGGCGGGCGAGTTGGAGCGCTGGTTCACCACCCGCGCCGAGATCGGGATCTGCCTGGGCACCGCCCCCACACCGGCGCAGACGGCCAAACAGGTGATACTGGACCCGCTCGCCGAACAGGTGGAGTGGGGATTTGAATACTGAGAGGCCAGGGCACCGTCGGCAGGCGGCAAAATTGCTGATAATGACGCCCACTAGGACCAATGATGATAAGACCCTCGACTTCATCGCGACGCGCCGCCGGGTATCGGAGACTGCGCCGGGCGTTTTTTGTCATTAACAGCCTGCTGCTGACCTTGACTGCGCCACTGACGCTCGCGGCGACCGGCCACCCGACAATCGTATCCTTGACCTTCGATGACGGTCTCATGCAGTCGGCCGCCATCGCGCCGCTGCTCGACACCGGACTCAAGGCCACCTTCTACATCAACTCCAACGCGATACGGCCGTCCGGGTCACCGGACAACAATGATTTTCTGACCAAGCAGGAACTCGATACCCTGTTTTACCGCGGCTACGACATCGGCGGGCACACCATCGACCACGTCGATCTGGCCACCCTGAGCGAGACGGCCCAGCGCCGCGCCATTTGCGATGATCTAAAGACGCTGCGCCAGTGGTATGGCGAGGCAGTGTATTCATTCGCCTACCCGTTCGCCTCCACCGGTCCCGCCACCCGCGACATTGTCGCTGGCGGCTGTCCCGGCACCTATGGCCCATTACATCGACCGCTCGGGAAATATGAGAGCGCGCGCAGCGTGGGCGCTTCAGGGGACTGCTCGACCTGTCCACCGGCAGAGGCTCTGCCCCCATCGGACCCCTATTTCCTGTACAGCAACGACAGCGTGATCGCGACCGACAGTCTGGCCACCTTGCAACGCCATGTGACGACGGCCGAGGCCCACGGCGGTTGGGTAACGCTGGTCTTTCATAAGGTCTGTGACGACTGCGACCTTTATTCAGTGAAACAGGACACCCTGGTGCGCTTCCTGTTCTGGCTGAAAGGACGCGCGGCGCGCGGCACCGCGGTGAGGACCATTCACCAGGTCATGGTGGGGGACTACCCCGGTGCCGCCCCGACCGCAGCGCCGTCGGCGCGGCCTTGATTGTTGTCCCGATCGCCGACAGAGCGTCGGCACCCGTGACATCGCGTCCGCAATCGCTTCTAGGCCCCGTGCGCCCACACCGGATCAGCCATCACAACGACACCTGAGGACCACCGCGCTCGGAAAGCGCGGCGACACACTGGGGTCTGACGCCAGACGTCTGCGCCCCTACCGTTAACCCTAAATCCGGCAGATGCTCACGCCAAGGCGCCAAGACGCCAAGAAGAAACAAAGAGATGTGCGCAGCATCTGCATCACCCTGCGGGTGAGTCGCCGAACGCCAATAACATTTTGAAAACCTTGGCGAGCTTGGCGCCTTGGCGTGAGAACGGCTCTTTCTAGGTTAACAAGCAGCGGCCGCCAAGGCGAGTTCTTGACGACACGGCCGGATGCCCAGATACTATGCCGCACCCGGTTGGGTTTTCTAATCTGTTCTCCCCTCAGAGGTCGCAAAGATGGCTAAAATGCGTGGTCAGGTCAAGTTCTTCAACGAAGCGAAAGGCTTTGGTTTCATTGCGCCGGAAGATGGTTCCAAGGACGTTTTCGTCCACTTCTCGGCGATTGCCGGCAGTGGCTTTAAGACGCTGGCCGAGGGGCAGCATGTGGAATTCGAAATCAAGAATGATCCCAAAGGCCCGAGCGCCGTCAATGTGACTGCGGTTTGAAGCAAATGCACCACCCCTAAGCCAGCGGGGACCGACCAGGCAGTCCCCATGCCCGGCTGCGTAGCGCCCCCGGCGTATGGCCCAGATAGAAGCAATGGTCGCGGCGACCGCGACCTGACGGCGAGGCGCGTTGGATGATCGTTCCGGCTGGCCTTGATCGTAATCCCGGTCGACGGCCGCGGGGCGCATAGCGCCCAACAGATGCGTGACACCGCAGGAGCGGTGTCACGAGAGGCAATGTCAGGGCACCGCCTTCTGCGGCTTGGCGGAGTCCTCGACGATCCTGCTCAGATCCGCCGGGGTCAGCTGATCGTCATAGATCCCGGCGCCGACCTGGATGTCCGACTTGAACGAGACCGGGGCGCTGTGGACATAGGAGATCTTGCGCGAGGCCTTGGCCTCACCCGGCTTCGGCCACCAATACTCGACCCAGCCACCGTTCGGATTGGCGGCCGCCTTGCACATATCCTGAAACAGTGCGTGGTCCTTGTCATCGCGCATCTGCAGGATGGGCTTACCCACCAGATCGGGGCGCAACGGGTGGGCGATCATCACATCGTCGCGGCAGCTATAGACGAACACATAGCTGTCTTTCCACACCCAGCGGGCGTCCTTGTTGTTGTTGAAATCGGAGAAACCGGCCAAGCCCTTAGCGTTGAGGTATTGGACGGCCTCCCGCACCTTGGCGACCACCTCCTGGGCGGAGGCAGACGCGGCGGGGTCCGCGGCCCAGGTCAGGGCGGGGAGGCCGCCCAGCGTCAGGACCAGGCCGGCCAGGGCACACTGCGTTTTTCCCATTGTCGAGTCCTCTTGAATCGAATCGTTCAGGATTAAGCCGAGGGGCGCCGGGCTCACACCCAGGGCTTGCCAGCGGGCAGGAGTTCGCGCCCGTAGACCTCGTTCAGGATGATGCGGGCCATCATATACCAGGCGCTCAGGGCACAGGCAATCAGGGTATAGCCGGCCACGACCGTCATTTGCGGATAGCCGAAGTGCGCCAAGTCTAACAGGATAAAGCCGGCCAACAGCAAGGTAAAGGTCATTGCCATGGCACCATGGATGCGCAATGAACCGACCCACAGGATCGCCGTGAAGAGGGTCCAGGCGACCAGGAACCAGCCCACATCCTCCGTGCTCGCCTTGTAGAGATCGTACTTATTGGCGATCAGCATGAGCGCCAGCGCGATCCAGAAGGCGCCGTACGAGGTGAAGGCACAATAACCGAAGTTATTGCCGGTCTTCTGCTCCTGCAGGCCGGCGGCGAGTTGTGCCATACCGCCGAAGATGAGCCCGAGCCACACCACCGGCCCAATACTGGGCATCCAGCCCACGTTATGGAATTGCAGCACCAAGGTGGTGAGACCGAAGCCGGCGAGACCGACCACGGCCGGATTGCCGAGTTTTTGTTCTGCCATTATTTCATGCCCAAATACTTAAAAGAGGAAAAACCCTCCTGCGCCGACGGCAGGCGAGCGGATGTTAACCGATATTCAACCGCTCGCCTTACTCTTCTCTTGCGCAACCGCCCAGGGCGACCCGCGCGGTTGCAGCGGACGCCTTGGCCGTTCCCCCACCCCGCCCTCCCCCACAAGGGGGGAGGGGGAATTGGAGCGCGCTCCCGGCGCGACTTTCGCTTGAAAGGCGATAAACTGGTACGGCCATGAACCAACCCCATCCGCTCCCCGCCGCCGCGCAACCGTCGCCACCCTTCACCGGGCCCGCGGGCTGGGTCGCGGGCCTGGGGCTGGCGGCCATCGTCCTGGTCAACTGCCTGGGCCTGTATCTGCGCATCCTGGCCGGGCGGGCGCGGCTCGACGTGCCGGCCTTCGCCGCCGCACTGCGCCAGTCGGGGCTATCCATCCTGCCCGCGATGACCCTGGTCGCACTCGCGGTGGGCGCCATCCTGGGGCACCAGACCGGCTCGCTCCTGCGGCGCTTCGACGTGCCCCAGTTGGTGCTCCTGTCCACCACCTACGCGGTCGTCATGGAGCTGGTCCCGATCCTGGTCGGCATCCTGGTCGCCGGCCGTGCCGGGGTGAATCTGGCGGTGCGTCAGGCCACCCTGTCGGTCAGCGGCGAGGTCGATGGGCTCCTGGCCATGGGCATCGATCCCATCGAATACACCTTGGGGCCGACCCTGCTCGCCATGCTGATCATGAGCTTCGCCTTTGCGATCTGGGCCAGCCTCATGACCTTCCTCGCCGCCTTCCTGTGGCTGTCGATGGTGGCGGCGGTACCGCCGGCCCTGTTCCTGGATGCATTCACCAGCGTCATCACACCCGTGGACCTGCTGGAGGCAATCGGCAAGCCCATGCTCTTCGCGCTGCTGATCGCGCTCATCGCCACCGTCAACGGCACTGCCGCCGGGCGCGACCCGCAGGGTATCGGCGCGGCGGCCACCCGCACCATGGTGGGGGCGGTCGCCGCCATCCTGGTCGCGGACCTGGTCGTCATCCTGCTGACCCGGCCCTGAGCATGACCGCGGCCTTGGAACTGACCGGGGTCTTCCAGCACGTCGGGCAACGCTGCGCCCTGGCGGGGATCGACCTGCGGGTACCGGAAGGGGCCTGGCTACTGCTCGTCGGCCGTAATGGGGCGGGTAAGAGCCTCCTCACCCGGCTCATCCTGGGACTCGACACGCCGTCCGCGGGAGGCGTCCGTATCCTTGGCCAGGACTTGCAGTCCCTGGACAGCCGCGCCCTGGCGACCCTGCGGCGACGCCTCGGGGTGGTGTTGCAAGGTGGCTCGCTGCTGGAGGACCGCAGCGTGATCGAAAATCTGGTCCTGCCGCTGCGCGGTCGGCTCGGCGGGCGGCCACAGATGGCGCGGGCCGCGCGGCTGGTAATCGCCTCGCTGCGCCTCGACGGGCTGGAGAATCTACTGCCGCGCTCGCTCTCACTGGGGCAGCGGCGCCAGGTGGAGCTGGCCCGGGCACTGATCCATCGGCCGGACCTGCTGGTCTGGGACGGGTTGAGCGACGGGCTGGACCCGGCCGCCATCTTCGACACCCTGGCGGTCCTGCGGGCGCAGCGAGTCAATCGCCCATTGACCCTGATCGCCACCGACAACCGGGCCGATGCCCTGGGCGACGGCTGCGATCAGGTGGGGGTGCTGGAGCGCGGGCGGCTGATCTTCCACGGCCCACCAAAGGCACTCGATGCGGCGCTGCCGCAACGGCTCGATCTGCGCTATGTGCTCACTGGGCGGCCGTAGGGCGGTGCGCCAGTCGCGGAAAAAACATTCCGGACGGGGCGAATGCCCCCGTCCCGCAGGAAACAGTCGGGCCGGGGCCCGACCGCCGCGGCAGCGCGTGAGATCAGCCCAGGCGCTCGAAGATGGCCGCGATACCCTGACCGCCACCGATGCACATGGTCACCAGGCAATACTTGCCGCCGACACGTTGCAGCTCGTACAGGGCCTTGGTGGCGATGAAGGCGCCGGTGCAACCGATCGGATGGCCCAGGGCGATGGCACCGCCGTTCGGATTGGTCTTGACCGGGTCGAGCTCCAGGACCTTGGCGACCGTCAACGCCTGGGAGGCGAAGGCCTCGTTGGACTCGATGACATCCATCTGGTCGAGGCTGAGGCCGGCCTTCTTCAACGCCATACGGGTGGCCGGGATCGGACCCTCGCCCATGACCTCGTTGGGCACACCGGCAACGGCATAGGAGACCAGACGGGCCATCGGCGTGTGGCCGGCCTGGGCGGCAACATCGGCGGCGGCCAACACGAAGAAGGCGGCGCCGTCGTTGATGCCGGAGGCATTACCGGCGGTGACGGTCCCGTCCTTCTTGAAGGCCGGCCGCATTTTGGCCAGGGTTTCCATGGTGGTCCCTGGGCGCGGATGCTCGTCGGTATCGAACACCACCTCGCCCTTACGGGTCTTTTTGACGATCGGCAGGATCTGCGACTTGAAGCGACCTTCGGCGATGGCCGCCGCGGCGCGGCGCTGCGACTCGACGGCGCAGGCGTCCTGCTCCTCGCGCGAGAAACCGTACTTAACGGCCAGGTTCTCGGCGGTGATACCCATGTGGCCGACGCCGAAGGGGTCGGTCAGGATGGAAACCATGGCGTCGATCGCCGTGGTGTCACCCATGCGCGCGCCCGAACGCAGGGCCGGCAGCAGGTAGGCACCCTTGGACATGACCTCGACGCCGCCGCCGATGCCGTAGTCGGCATCGCCCAGCATGATGTTCTGGGCGGTGGTCACGATGCCCTGCAGGCCGGAGGCGCACAGCCGCGACACCTGCATGGCGACCGACTCCATCGGCAGCCCGGCCTGGATGGACGCCACGCGCGAGACATAGGCATAGCGCGAATCGGTCGGGATGGTAGTGCCGACGGTCACATAGTTGATCAGCGCCGGATCGACCCCGGAGCGCGCCACCGCCTCCTTCATCACGAGGCCGGCCAGTTCGCTGGAATCGAACTCGGCCAGGCCACCGCCGAAGGCGCCGATGGGGGAGCGAACCGCACTTAGAACGACAACATCTCTGCTCACGTAGTGAATCTCCTCGGGTGAATAATTCTGAAAGTTGTGGTATTTGTCAGGCCGCCCCGGGGCACGGGGACGGCGGTCGTTTTCTGGGGAGAGGATCGTAAAGCCTACGCACGCAGCCGCCAAGCGCCACCGCTTCCCGCGACCCCGGGCGGGTTCCCGGCGGGTCGGTGTGCGGCCGCGGCTCGATTCCGATTTGACCCTGATCCCGCCCCTCACCTAAAGTGGGCAATTGCCGCTATTGTACGCGGCGCGCCAAGCGATCATGAGGAGAACTTTACGATGAGCGAGATCAAGAACCCCTTCACCGATTTCGAGGCCCTGTTCAAGCAGATGCAGGTGCCCGGCGTCGACATGGAGGCGATGACCGCCACCTACCGCAAGAACGTGGAGGCCGTGACCGCGGCCACCCAGGCGGCCGCCGAGGGCGCACAGGCGCTGATCAAGCACCAGACCGAGATCGTCAGGGACGCACTCGAGCAGATGCGTCTGGCAACCTCCGAGCTGTCCGCGGTCAAGGACGCCAAGGAACTCACTGAAAAACAGGCAGAACTGGCCAAGCAGGCGTTCGAGAAGGCCTTCACTAACGTAAAGGAACTGGCCGATGTCATGACCAAGTCCAACACCGACTCGCTGGAAATCATCCAGGCGCGGATGAACGAAGGCCTCGCCGAACTGCAAGATATGATGAAAAAGGTCACCAAGACCTGATCGTCACACCAGGCGGGTACACCCACCCGCCTGGTTTCATTTATTTCAATACAAAGGATTGATCGGCGCCCGACGACCGCTGCGCCGCTTCCTCACTCGCGTAGATCGGCGGGACCACGGGCCGCTCGGCCAATGTCCTTCCCAGTTTCACGCGCGCAAAGGTGCGCGCGGTATAGCGGGTGACCCCGGCGTAATAGCGCCCAGCCAGCTCCCGCACCATCGTGCTGTAGGCCTCCTCCAGGTCCGGGCGGATGCTTAAGTGATCATCGTTGAGGATCACGTCGACCTTGCCGCCCACGGACCCGAGCTTGGCGCAGACACTCGCATGCACGGCCGCGATGTCCTCCGCGGTCGCGATGGCGAGACGCTCGAAGTTGACGAAGAAGCGGTTGACTTGCGGGTCGTAGGTCAGGCGCTCGTTCAAGGGGATGTCCAGCAGTTGCGCGCGCAGCCCCATCGCCGGATGCCGGAAGATGCGCGCGTCCATCAGCCGCGGCGGGGCCTCCATGATCGGCCGGAAGTCCATGCGCGCGAGGATGTCGCGCGCGAGATCCACCCCGGGGGCGATCTCGATCAACTCCAGCCCCTCGGGGCGCAGCCGAAACACACAGCGCTCAGTCACATAGAACACCGGCTGGCCCTTGGCGGCGGCCAATGGGCCGCTGTAGGTGCGCTGTTCCACCTGCTCCACAAACTTGGCCGCGGCCCCGTCCTGGTGGATCTCCAGGCGGCCGTCCACCACCGCGATCCGGGACTGACCGGCGGTGAAGGTGCCGACGAAGACCAGCGTTTTGGCGCTCTGGCTGATATTGATGAAGCCACCGGCCCCAGCCAGCTTGGCACCGAACTTGCTGACGTTGACGTTACCCTCGCGGTCGACCTGGGCCATGCCGAGACACGCCAGGTCCAGGCCCCCACCGTCGTAGAAGTCGAACTGGGCCGGCTGGTCGATGATCGCCTGGGTGTTGCGGGCGGCGCCGAAGTTGAGCCCACCGGCCGGCAGACCGCCGATGGTCCCGGGCTCGGTCGTCAGCGTCAGGAGCTCCAGGATGTGCTCCTCGTGGGCCACGTTGGCCACCCCCTCCGGCATCCCGATCCCCAGATTCACCACGCTGTTGGGCCGCAGTTCACAGGCGGCGCGCCGCGCGATGAGCTTACGCGGGCACAGCGGCATGGGGGCGATCGAGCGCATCGGCACCCGGACCTCGCTCGCAAAGCCGGCGTCATAGGGGGTCGCGAAGGTCTGCCAATGATGCTCCGGCGCCTGCGCCACCACCACGCAGTCCACCAGCACCCCAGGGATCTTCACCGACTTGGCCGGCAGGGTGCCACGCTCGGCGAGGCGCTCCACCTGCACGATCACCAGTCCCCCGCAATTGTGTGCCGCGGTGGCGATGGCCAGGGCCTCCAGGAACAGGGCCTCCCGCTCCATAGTGATATTGCCGTCCGGGTCCCCGGTGGTCCCGCGCAGGAAGGCCACATCCAACCGACGACTGGGGTAGAACAGATAGTCCTCTCCGCGCAGGGTCACCAGCTCCACGATCTCCTCGGTGGTGCGCGCATTGAGCTTGCCGCCGCCGTGGCGCGGGTCGACGAAGGTCCCGAGCCCGATCCGGGAGAGGACCCCCGGACGCTTGGCCGCCACCTCGCGAAACCAGTGTGAGATCACCCCCTGGGGCAGGTTGTAGGCCTCGATCCGATTGGTCGTCGCCAAGCGGCCGAGCTTGGGGGCCAAGCCCCAGTGACCGCCGACGATGCGCCTGATCAGCCCCTCGTGGGCCAGATGGTTCAGGCCCCGCTCACCACCGTCGCCCTGGCCGGCGGCATACATCAGGGTGAGATCGCGCGGCTCGCCAGTCTCCTTAAAGCGCTCCTCCAAGGCGATAGCCAGACCCTCGGCGAAGCCGATCCCGACGAATCCGCCAGTCGCCAGGGTGTCGCCGCGCTTGATCAGGCGCACCGCATCGCGCGCCGTGACGACCTTACCCAGGCTGTCCAGTGAGGGGTGTGGCTTGCTCATGACTCAAGTCTCCGCGCAAGGGATCGAACAGGATGCCGAGAGGGCCGGACTGCGCCCCACCCCGGGGCTCGGTGTCCCGGGATGGACGCAGCATGGTGCGGGACACGCCGGCTGTCCAGGGCGCGCCGCGCGGTGAAACAGTGCCGGTTCTGCTTTACACTCTCGTTGGACCGCGCTCCCGGCGCGACTTTCACGGTAACGCGCCCCCATGAGCGGCTTGGAACGACTCTATTCACCCCCCGAGATCGGCGCCCCGGGTAAGCGGGAGGCGCATCGGCGCCGCCGCGACCTGCTCTACTCAGGGCTCTTTGTGCTGGCCATGGGCGCCGTCGCCATCGCCGCCCTGGCCATCGTCATGCCCGGGCTGTTCGGCGGGGCCTATCGGCTGCAAGCCTATTTCCTGGAGGCCGCAGGACTCACCGAGGGCATCCAGGTGATCCAGGAGGGTTATGTGATCGGCCTCGTCGAGCGCGTGACACCGCTCTTTCCAGGGCGCGACGCGGAGACGAACCGCTGTCCGCCGAGCGCCGCGGCGCGCTCACCCGCCCTGCCCTGCTTCCGCGCCACCCTGCGCATCAAGAACCGTTGGCCGGTACCGACCGATAGCGTGGCCCAACTCGGCGCGGCCGGCCTGCTCCAAGGCGACGCGATCAGGATCCACCCAGGCGCCGCCCCGACCCTGCTCGCCCATGGGACGCAGATCGCGGCCGTCGGGCGTGAACCGGACCTGCTGGCCAAGCTCACTGGATTGACCGAATCGATAGACGACGTCGTCAAGCAGACCATCGCCCCGGCCCTGGCAAGCATCAAGACGCAGATCGAAACGATCCAGGCGCTGCTCGGCACCGGCAGCGACCAGGCCGGCAACCGCGACCGGCTGGCCGGGGCCTTCGAGAGCCTACAAAAATTGACCGCCAACCTGGAGTCCTCGATCGATCCCCAGAAGGTGACCGCCATCCTAAACTCGGTGCAGACCCTGTCCAAGACCCTGGCTGAGGACTCGGCAAAGATCGGCAGCGGCACCGATGAGATCAAGGGCGCGGCCCGCCAATACGGCGACTTGGCGCGCGAGTTGCGCGTACTGGTCCGCGACAACAAACCGGCCCTGCAACGCTCCCTGGACGACACCCAACACCTGTTACAAGAGGTCACCGCCGCCCTGTCGCCGATCCTCGTCAATCTCGATGACGCCACCCGCAACCTCTCCGCCCTCTCCCGCGACCTGCGCAAAGACCCGGCGGTCATCATCAAAGGCCGCAAGGCCCAGGAGCAGTCACCGTGGTTCAAATGACCCGTGGCGGGCGCTCTCCCGAGCGGGACGGGGTATCCACCCCGTCCCGAACATTTTCCCTCGCCCCGCCAGGCGATCGCTCACCCGCTCAAAGGCCGCCGCCAGAGGTTCCAAACCGGGCGAATGCCCCGCCCGGCCGCAAGCAGCGACCCGAACCCGCCGCTCTGCTCGCACTCATCGCCCTGATGCTCACCGCCTGCGGGTCTGCCCCAGCGCTGCCGCCCGACCGCTTCTACCGCCTGGAGCCGGTGCCGCAGGTCGGCCCGGCCGGCCCCCCAGCCGCGGCCGCCCTGCTGGTCAACGACCTGGCCGGGCGCAACTTCCTCGGCGGCAACCGGATCGTCTTTCGCACCCGCGAAGAACCGCTGGCCACCCAACGCTACGAGGCCCTGCTCTGGGAAGAGCCGCCCACCCAATCGCTCGCCAAGGCCCTGGTGAGCGCACTGCGCGCGGCGCAGGTGTTCCAATTCGTCGTGGTCGCGGCGGAGCGGGCCGGCTCGGACTATCTGTTGAGCGGCGAGTTACAGCGCTTCGAGCACCGCCCCACCGACCAACCCCCGCGGGTCGTCGCCACCCTGCACCTGACCCTGGTGCAGGCGGACAACCGGCGCACACTCGCCAGCCGGGACTACAGCGGCGAGGAGTTGGTGGATGGCGCCACCCCTGACGCCATGGTCGCGGCCTTCACCCGGCTCAGCGCCCGCCTGATCGGCGAGGCCGTGCGAGACCTCCAGACCCACCAGCGGCAGTTCAAGGCGAGCGCGCGGCCATAAGCCCGCGGGAGCGGCTTGCCGCCACGGCACAGAACGGCAACGGCAACGGCATCCGTGCCCGACCTGCATGTCCAACCGCTGCCCGACCACACTCGCCGGGTACGCGCCTTGCCCAGGGCGCTGGCATTGCCTAAAATGCAATCAATGCAGTCATTTTTAGGGGCACACCCATGGCCATGATCACCATCCGAAATATCGATGACTCACTCAAGAGCCGACTGCGGATCGCCGCCGCGCAACACGGTTGCTCGATGGAGGAAGAGGCGCGGCGAATCCTGCGCGAAGCGCTGGTATCGCCCGCCGCCGGGACCTCTCTGGGGACCCGCCTGCATCAGCGCATGCTGGAAGTCTCGGGAGGCGCCGAGCTACCGCCCACGGCCCGCACCCAGCCCCGCGCGGCCCCCACATTCGCAGACGACGAGCCATGATCCTGCTCGACACCAACGTCATCTCCGAATGGATGAAGCGGGAGCCCGAACTGAACGTGATTGCCTGGCTCGACCGCCAGGCCGCCGCCCATTTATTCATATCCGCCGTCACACGGGCAGAGATTGAAGTCGGGATCGGTCTACTGCCCAAGGGTCGGCGCAAGAGCGCACTGACGGCCGCCGCGCAGATCGTGCTACGGGACTTCGAGCAACGTTGCCTGGCGTTCGACTGCCATTGCGCAACAGGGTACGGGGCCATCCTCACCGAGTCCCGACGCTTAGGGCGACCAATGTCGGTCGAAGACGCCCAGATTGCCGCCGTGGCCTTGCGTCACGGCTTCCAATTGGCGACTCGCAACGTCTCCGACTTCGATTTTCTGAGCAGCCTGAAGCTCGTCAATCCCTGGACACAGACCAGACCCACCAGCGCTCACTAGACGGTTTCGATCGTCATTTTGGTCGCCCTTGAGAGAGACCTGATGCAGCGCGCGCCTCACCGCCCTGCTGCAAGATCGAACTTAGCCTGCCCCTTCACTGCACCGACCGGAGCCAGTCATGCTACCCATCATCCCCGCCAACCGTCGCATCAAGCTTGCCGTCGTGGGCTGTGGGCGCATCGCCCAACGCCACCTCGAGGCCGCCGCACACCATGCCGAGCACATCGCGGTCGCCGCCGTTTGTGACGAGGACCCCGCCGCCCTGCAACAGGCCATGGCGACCACCGGCGCGCCGGGATTCACTGATCTCAAGGCGCTCCTGGAGGGCTGCGACGCGGACCTGGTGGCCATCTGCACCCCCAGCGGCCAACACGCCACCCAAACCATCCTCTGCGCCCAAGCCGGCCGCCATGTGATGACCGAGAAACCAATGGCTACCCATTGGCGCGACGGCAAGCGCATGGTGGAGGAATGCGATGCCGCTAACGTGCGCCTCTTCGTGGTCAAGCAAAACCGCCACAACCCGACCCTGCAACTACTCAAAAGGACCGTGCGCAAGGGCCGCTTCGGGCGCATCTATATGATCCAGGTCAACGTCTTTTGGAGCCGCCCCCAGGACTACTATGACAGCGCCCCCTGGCGCGGCACCTGGGAATTCGACGGCGGCGCATTGATGAACCAGGCGAGCCACTATGTCGATCTGCTGGACTGGCTGCTCGGACCGGTGCAGAGCGTCCAGGCCATGACCGCCACCCTGGCGCGGCGTATCGAGGTGGAAGACACCGCCGTCATGAACCTGGAATGGCGCTCCGGCGCCCTGGGCACCATGAGCGTCACCATGCTCACCTATCCGCGCAACCTGGAGGGCTCCATCACCATCCTCGGCGAGACCGGCACGGTGCGCCTGTCCGGGGTTGCCGTGAACCGTTTCGACCACTGGGCCTTCGCACAACCCGACCCGGACGATGCGCAGGTGGAGGCAGCCAATTACCAGACCACCTCGGTCTATGGCCACGGCCATCTCCCCTATTACGAAAACGTTATTCAGACGCTGCGCGGCGCGGCCAGTGCCGAGACCGACGGCCGTGAAGGCCTGCGCTCTTTAGAACTCCTGATCGCCGCCTACCTCTCCGCCCGCGATGGGCACAAGGTGTCGCTGCCGCTTGAGTATTAACACTTCAGACGATCGTCTGAACACCCTTGATCATCGTTGCGGCCACCAGTAGACAGGAGGTCGAGGCTTTAGGTGATTTCCGGAAAAGACGTTACCGAGTTTCCGTTCGTCCTGAGCGTGTCGAAGGATGAACGGAAAATCGCGCTCTGAGGCTGGACCGATGATCAAGCCCTACCCACCAACCCCGGAGCCATTCATCATGGATTACAGCATCCACCCCACCGCCATCGCCGATGAGGGCGCCCAGATCGGCGCCGACACCCGTATCTGGCACTGGACCCACATCTGTGCCGGGGCGCGTATCGGACGCGGGTGCAGCCTGGGCCAGGGCGTCTATGTCGGCAACCGGGTACGCATCGGTGACCGCGTCAAGATCCAAAACAACGTCTCGGTCTATGACAACGTCACCCTGGAAGACGATGTCTTCTGCGGACCGAGCATGGTCTTCACCAACGTCTACAACCCACGCTCGGCCATCAGCCGCAAGGACGACTACCGCAATACGCTGGTGCGCCGCGGCGCCACCCTGGGCGCCAACTGCACCATCGTCTGCGGTATCGAGATCGGTGCCCACGCCTTCATCGGCGCCGGCGCCCTCGTCAATCGCGACTGCCCTCCCTTCGCCCTCATGCTCGGCGTCCCGGCCCGCCAAGTGGGCTGGATGAGTCGCTTTGGCGAACGCTTGGTGCTGCCGCTCACAGGCGACGGCGAGTGCGTCTGTCCCCATACCGGCGAACACTACCGACTGGGCGATGGCGCCCTGGCCCTGCTTGAAACCTCAGACACGAAGGAACTGCGCAAAGACGATTAGGAATCCGACTCACCGCCTCCCTAACGCCGCTCACCGCTCCGTCGATCGGATGGGTCGGCAAACCAGCCCCGAGCGCCCCCCGAGACGCCCACCCACTGGACGCGGGACCGCACTGATCGCGTCATTTACTGACAATTTTTGTCACTATCGTCCCCCGATTGAATGAGGTTCATGCTCAACCCCTTGCCAACCAACTCGGCCGACACCGAAATCAGGTCCGTAGCAACAACCGATTTAGACAAACCGGGGGCGCCGCTAGGTGTAAAAAATTTGCAGTGGCCCGAATCCTGCTTTGTTTCCGAGCGGGAGACAACTCAGGACGCGGCCGCCCAACGGCCGCGACGGCCTCCCGGCCCAGCCGCATCATCACCCAAACTTCAGAGCTTCACCATGAATAAACAGATCCAACAAGGCTTTACCTTGATCGAACTAATGATCGTCGTCGCGATCATCGGTATCCTGGCGGCCATCGCCATCCCGTCGTATCAAGACTTCACCACCCGCAGTAAAGTGGCAGAGGGTATCAGCCTGGTCGCCTCGCCTCAGCTGTCGGTTGCAGAATTCGCACTTAACAACCTGACATTCCCAGCCGACAACGCCGCCGTCGGCTATTCATCCCCGGCCACCAGGTATGTCTCGCAAATCGTCGTCACGCCACACCTGCTCACCATCACCTATAGGGTCGCCGCCGGCGTGCCTAGCGCAAGCAACACCCTCGTCTTCCGGGCGACCACCAACCAAGGCGGCGTATCGTGGTCCTGCACCGGCGGCACCCTCGGCAAGAAACTTCGGCCGTCCAACTGCCGTTAATACTCAGGAGATCGCTTATGTGCTGTATCAAACCCCAGGGATCGCCCTGGGGCTTTTCGTTTTCGAGGCCCAATCGCCGTCGTCCGCTGCAACCGCGGCCGAACCCAGACCGGGGAGCCCGATAGCAATCGACAAGTCAGCGCGTACATTCGCTTTCCTGCATGGACTCGCCCGTCCGCTCCACCCCACCAACCCCGCCCCATGCAGACTGGATAGCATTGGCAGGGACCGCACTCCGGCTGCCGCACCTGCTCAACCCGACACCGGTCATGATGATTATCCAGCGGAGGATCGCGCTGGTTGACTCCGTCACCTGGAGTTCGGCCGGTACCTGGGACAATGAAGCGTTGATCGCCATCCCCTGGTCCGCGGAGCGTCCCGCCCTCCCAGCACGCCCAAGTAGGGTGCCATCAACGAGGCTCTTCCTGCGTTTCAGACGGCTGCTAAGTTTTTGTAATATCCTGAAAAGAGGCTTATGATCGCCAGCCGCCAGGAAGGTTTGCAGGTTTCGGAGTTATGCTGATGATCCCCCTTACAACGCTGCTGGACGACGTCAAGTGTTACGACGTCCTGCGTCGCTTGCACTGGCCCGAAGGGGTGACGTGTCCGCACTGCCAGTCGTCGCAGGTGAGCAAACAAGGGCGAGACTCCACCCAGCCAGCGCGTCGCAAGTATCGTTGCGGGGGCTGTGGGCGCCACTTCGACGACTTGACTGGGACGATCTTCGCCGGTCGGCATCAGTCGTTGATGGCCTGGATCGGCTGTCTGTACCTGATGGGCTTGAACCTCTCCAACCTTCAGATTGCCCACGAGTTGGGTCTGAACGAGGATGACGTGCAGCGGATGACCGAGCAACTGCGCGCGGGGATCGTCGCCAGCCAGCCGACACCGATGTTGTCGGGCGAGGTCGAGTGTGACGAGGTCTACGTGGTAGCCGGTCACAAAGGTCATCCTGATGCTGTGAAAAAAAAGGGCGCAAGGGGCGCTGCCGTCGGCTGAAGGGGGCGCCCGGTCGCGGGACGCTGGAAAAAGAGAAGCCACCGATCTTTGGCATGATCGAGCGCGGCGGACAGGTGGTGATTCGGATGCTTGAAAATGTTCAACAAAAGACCATTCGTCCGTTGATTTTGGCGGTCATTGCCCCGGGCACCCAGGTCTACACCGACGAGTACGACATCTATGCCCGACTGCCGGAGTGGGGTTATGGTCATAAGACGGTCTGCCACAGTCTGGGCGAGTACGCCCGTGATGAGGACGGCGACGGCTTCC
The DNA here is from genome assembly GCF_903946935.1 of uncultured Thiodictyon sp. Classification (GTDB taxonomy): domain Bacteria; phylum Pseudomonadota; class Gammaproteobacteria; order Chromatiales; family Chromatiaceae; genus Thiodictyon. The sequence continues at coordinate 35,948 of NZ_CAJAXH010000222.1, read as the reverse complement.
ACGAGGTCCATGTCAACACCATGGAGGGCTTCTGGTCACTGTTGCGCTCTTGGCTGCGTCCCCATCGCGGGATCTCCCAGGAGAAATTGCCGCTCTACCTGGGGTTCTTTCAGTTCACACACAACGTCCGCCGGCGCGGCCGGGGGCTGCTCCAGCCCATGCTCTCGGCCTTGCTGACCAGAGCCGTCTGAAACGCAGGAAGAGCCATCAACGATTGGGCCAACCAAGGGGATGTGAGCCGGTTGCGCACCCAATTCGGTCAGGCCGCCGCAGCGCCCTGATCGCCATTCCGGCCGGGACGCCGGAATCCAGGCCAGGAGCGGCAACCTCTCGGCGGCCGCGGACTCACAGAATATAGCGGACTGGCAGGAACGGCGATCAAGTTCGCCCCGACCAACCCCACCAACCGATCTGACCTATTTCCTGATGACCGCAGAACGCTGGGGCGATGCGGTGCGCTTGATCGATCGGATGGCTCGGCAAACCCGCCCCGGAGACACCCGATACCGACCCATCGGGCATCACTAATCGCGTCATTTACTGACAATTTCTGTCACTATCTTCCCTCAATCGCCCCCGGCTCAGGCTCGCCCCCAGGCTAGCCCCCAACCGCGCAACCCGGTCAACGTCGCGATCAGGTGCCTACTGACAAGCGGTTAACCGAATATCGGGCTATCGCCCCGTGCGAAAATGGCCCGGTGGCCCGAATCCTGCTTATCTTACGAGCGGGAGACACTCAGGACGCGGCTGCACATCGGCCGCGACGGCCTCCCGGCCCAGCCGCATCCATCACCCAAATTTCAGAGGTTCATCATGAACAAAAAGATCCAACAAGGCTTCACCTTGATCGAACTCATGATCGTCGTCGCGATCATCGGCATACTGGCGGCCATCGCCATTCCGTCCTATCAGGACTTTACCACCCGCAGTAAAGTGGCAGAGGGTATCAGTCTGGTCGCCTCGCCCCAGATGTCGCTTGCAGAATTCGCGCTTAACAACCTGACATTCCCGGCGAATAACGCCGCCCTCGGCTATTCGTCCCCCAACACCAGATATGTCTCGGGCATCGCCGTCACGCCACACCTGCTCACCATCACCTATAAGGTCGCCGCCGGCGTGCCTTCTGCAAGCAACACACTGGTCTTCAGGGCCACGACCAGCGCTGCTGGCGTACAGTGGTCCTGCACTGGCGGTAGCCTCGGCAAGAAGCTTCGGCCGTCCAACTGCCGTTAAAGTTCAGCCGCTAGCTTAAGTGCTGAATCAAACCCCAGGGTTAGCCTTGGGGTTTTTTCGTTTTCGAGACTCAATCGCCGTCGTCCGCTGCGACCGCGGCCGGACCCAGACAGGGGAACCCGATGGCAATGGACAAGTCAGTGCGCACGCCGTTATTGGTCGCGTGCTCGTTAGCGCTGCTGCTCGCGATCGGCTGGTTTGCCTTTGCGCCTGGTTTGTCCGGCCCATTCTTCTTCGACGACCAAGGCCACCTGCCTAAACTCGCCGGCTCGGGTCACGGCATTCAGACCCAAGAGGACGTGATCCGGCTGATCCTGCCGGACGAAGGAGGCTCCGGTCGTTCGCTGTCTTTTCTATCGCTCCTGCTGGACGACACCGGCTGGCCCAGCCCACCCGCAGGATTCAAGCGTACCAATCTACTCATCCATTTATTCAATGGCGTCCTGGTATTCGTCTTCCTGCGCGGACTCACCCGCCTGATCCGCCCCGTCAGCCCCGCCCCGCCCCATGCGGACTGGGTGGCATTGGCAGGGACCGCACTCTGGCTACTGCACCCCATCAATCTGTCGCCGGTCATGATGGTGATCCAGCGGATGACCCTGCTCGGCGGCACCTTCTCGCTGCTGGCGCTCATCGCCTATCTGCACGGCCGGCGCATTGCACCCCAACGCCCCTGGATAGCCCTATTCTGGCTCGCGCCCGTCTTCGGGTCCTGTATCGTACTCGGCATCCTGAGTAAAGAGACGGCGTTCATGACCCTGGCCTATGTCACGGTCCTGGAGCTCACCGTACTCGGCGCAGACCGACCGCCGCGCCCCGCCTGGTGGCGCGCCTGGTCCGTCCTCTTCCTAGTCCTGCCCCTGGCCTTATTGGGGATCTATCTCGCGCTGGTCTTCGGTATCATGGCCGACGCCTATGATGCGCGCGTATTCACCCTGTCCGAGCGGCTGATGACCGAGGGCCGGGTCCTGATGCAGTACCTGAGGGTCATCTTACTACCCTCACTCAGCGAGTCCACCCCCTACCGGGACGACTTCACGGTCTCCCATGGACTATTCGACCCGCCCCAGACGCTCGCTGCGCTGGGAACGATTGCGCTGCTGCTGGCACTGGCGATCCGGCAACGGCGCGCCTGGCCATTGTTCGCACTGGCGGTCCTCTGGTTCTTTCTTGGACACTTGCTCGAAGGGACGGTCCTGCCGCTCGAGCTCTATTTCGAACATCGCAATTACCTGCCCATGCTCGGCCCCATCTTCGTCCTGTGCTATGGCGCGCTGTCGATCCCCGTAGCTTATCGACGCCTGATTGGCGCTGGCCTCATCGGCATGATCGCGCTGGTTGGCACCATCACCTGGAGTTCAGCCGGCGTCTGGGGCAATGAAGCGTCGATCGCCATCCTCTGGTCAGCGGAGCATCCCGCCTCCCAGCGGGCCCAGGGGGGCGCGCTCAACTATTGGGCCAACCAAGGGGATGGGGGGCGGCTACGCGCCCAATTCGATCGGGCCACCGCGGCTGACCCCACCAACGCCCATCTCCCGCTCTACCGCTTTGCCATCGAACACTGCGCTGACACACGCCTACCAAGACTCGGCGCCAGCATGGAGGAGATCGAACGCGTGGTACCGACGGCCCCAGCGGACTTTGCCAGTGTCGCAACGATCGAATGGATGATGGAAAAGAGTCGAAAAGGGCGTTGCCGAGTCGCACCGCAGGACATGCAACGGGTCTTCGAGCTCTATCTGTCAAACCCAAAATTCATCGCCAACCGCCGAACCCATCGGCAGTTGGAAACGCTACTCGCAGACTATCGCCGACACCAGGGCGACCTGGATGGCACCATCCGCGCTCTCGACCGCGCCTATGCCGCATCCCCATCCTTCACGATTGCACTCGATCAGGCCTATTTCCTGATGACCGCGGGACTCTGGGACGACGCTGCTCACTATATCGAGATCGCCGCCAAGACCCCGCCGGCTGGCCTGTATGAATGGCTGAGGCGGGATCAAAGAGTGGCCGCCTTTCGGGAGGATTTTCTCAAGCAACGGGCAGCTGCCGCCCAGACAAAGGCATCGGCCGATCGACAGGACCAGCCGCAAACGCCTCAGGTACACTGAGAGGCGCTTCATCAAGATTGACTGGGATTGATGTCATTTGTCGCGGCCTGGGGGCCGCTCCTACCCCTTAGGAGTGGCCCCCAGGCCGCGACGGGTAACTTGAAGGCGAACAATGATGGTCCATGAAACGGCACCGCGGCTCTATCGGTAGCACGCCCCTCGCACGGACATACCGTTGGCCGCCGATTCGATCACGAGTGGTGTGATCAGCAAAATCGCCCGCGTAGGGTGGATAAGGCGCGCGGCACAACGCCGCGGGTCGAGGACGGCGTAACGCGCCGCATCCACCAGCCAAGACATCGGCGGCGTTGGCAAATGCGCTGCGCTTATCCAACCTACGCCGCCTCCGCAACCACATCAGCTTTACTCGCACCCATTGGCCGCTTGCGTGCTTCAACTACCTGGCACATAATCAATCTACACCGGAGTCTGCGATAAAATTACAGTTAGCCAAGTGGGGCAAAAGTCTGGCCATCCGGCTGCCGATCGAGTGCGTGCGAGCGGCGGGTCTAAAGGAGGGGATGAATTGGATGCGGAGGTAACGAGCACCCGAGAGATCCGGCTGGTGCCCACACAGGTCTTCGATAAGCTTCAGTTCTTAGGACGCGTCCGGGAACTGCGCGCCCGGATGCCCATGACCCGACCGGTCGTCGAGACCATGCGGCAGGAGGATCGCTATTGACGCTTCGAATGAATTCGAGCTCTTCTGCGGCACCGGTTTACGACTGGTGCAAGTGAGTCGTAGCGCCTTCATGCAGGCAGCCCGCCTGGGACTGCGCAAACACGGCACAGAGTTTCGCCGCTTACCGGGATGCTGCTGACGATCTTGATCGTCGTTCCGACCCCGAGGAGACAGGGGGTCGAGGCTTTAGCCGGCTAAACTCACATGTCAGCGGACCGGCTCTGGCTAAAGCCTCGACCTCCAGTTTGGAGCGCCGGGGCGAAGGCCGTCATTCCGGCCGGGACCCCGGAATCCAGGCCAGGGATGGCAACCTCGCAAACGACCGCCGAGTTTCAACGCTAATGACCATGATCAATGACCAACGTATTGCAGTCGTCGTCCCCTGCTACAACGAGTCGACCCAGATCCTACGGGTACTCCAGACCATGCCCGCGGAGGTGGACCGGGTCTATGTTATCGACGATGCCAGCCCGGACGATACGGCCGCCGTCGTCCGTGCCTACCAACCGTGCGATCCGCGTATCGAATTGCTGGTACATCCGGTCAACCAGGGGGTCGGTGGGGCCATTGCCAGCGGTTACAAGGCGGCACTCGCAGAGCGCATGGACGTGACCGTGGTCATGGCCGGCGACGGGCAAATGGACCCAACCGACTTTCCGGCTATCGTGGAACCGGTACTCTCCGGCCACTACGACTACGCCAAAGGCAACCGACTGTTTAGTGGTGAGGCATGGAACATGATTCCACGCGTGCGCTATCTCGGCAATGCCATGCTCTCGCTGCTGACCAAGATCGCCTCCGGCTACTGGCACATTGCCGACTCCCAATCGGGCTATACCGCCATCAGCCTGCACGGCCTGGAGGCGATCAACTGGGACCTCATGTATAAGCGTTACGGGCAGCCCAATGATTTGTTGGTACGACTCAATATCGCCGATATGCGCGTGACCGACGTACCCATTCGCCCAGTCTACGGCATCGGCGAGAAGTCCGGTATCCGCCCGCTGCGCATGATCCCCCAACTCTCCTGGCTTATCTTTCGGCTCTTCTTTTACCGATTGCTGCATAAGTACGTCATCCAGGATTTTCACCCACTCGTATTCTTCTACGCCTTCGGCCTGACCCTCTTTCCGCCAGGCTTCGTATTCGGCATCTATCTGTTGGGTCTTCGGCTATTCTTTGGTCCAATCGCCGGCACCAGCGCGATGTTTGCCACCCTATTGACCCTGATGGGGTTGCAATTTTTGCTGTTTGCGATGCTGTTCGACCAGGAACAGAACAAGCACCTGAAATGACATGACGGCGACGCCCTTGCATGCTCGATGGCGGACGCGATTCCGGGGGCTGATGCGCCAGTCACGCATGATCTATACCCCGCTGGCCCTGGCCTTCCTGGCCTATCTGTTCTGGCGCGACCACGAGCGCCTCGTTGCGAACCTCTCGGAAGTCGCGCCCGGACTGGTTGGGGTGATCTTCTTATTGGTTGCGCTAGGCCATCTCTGCATCGGCCTCTCCAGCCATTTACTCTTGCGCTCACTTGACCACAAACCAGGACTGGGGCTAGTGTTATCGATCCACATCAATCGCCTGCCCGCCCGATACCTGCCCGGCGGTATCTGGCAGACAGTGACGCGGGCATTAGATTTTTCCGCCAAAGGACTACCAAAAGCAACGATCCTGCGCTTAGTGCTGCTGGAGATGGGCATTTCCGTCTGTCTGGCGGCCGTGATCGGAGGCGCCGTGCTGCTCTGGATGAGCGGCAATGGAACCGCCCCAGTTTTCGGGTTGGTCGCTCTGATCGGAGCAGTGGGGCTTATCGTCGGTCCGCGCCTGACAGGAATGCTTGGTAAAGACGTAACCTCAATGTCTGGCGCTACCTACCTTGCTTCCGTGGGCAGCTTCTCCTTAGTCTGGGTGCTGTACGGTAGTGCGTTTGCCTTGTTCGCCGCACAGATGGTTCCAGGGATTGATTGGGCGCGAGCCATCGGAATCTATTTGATCTCCTGGCTCGCCGGATTTCTCGCCTTCTTCGCCCCGCAGGGGATTGGTGTCTTTGAGGTGACATCCAGCTATCTGCTCACCGGCACTCTGGCCTCAGGCCTCGTTACGTCAATGTTCGCATTCCGGGCCTTGACCATCGTCGCCGACCTCTGCGTTTGGCTCATCTTCCGCGTCTGGCGGTGGCTGACCTGCACCCGCTCGGGAGACACCGATCAACCACAACCCAGCAAGGGCAATCAATGCAACGAGAAGATTTAATCGTACCCCTGATCTCGGGCCAACGTGTCCTGGATATCGGAAGCCTCGGGCAGTCCTCGGTCTATTGCCTGTGGAACGTACTCAATGAGCATAGCGCCAGCCTGACGGGGGTCGATCTGCCAGATGCCGAGCAGACCGCGCGCGAAATCCTCAAGGTCACAGCGGATGGATTGCGCCACAAGAATGATCCGCGGATCACTTACGGCAACATGGAGACCCTGGACTTGGGGGCGACCTTCGATGTGGTGACGGCTGGCGATGTGATCGAGCATGTGAGTAACCAGGGACTATTCCTTGACAACATCCGCCGACATCTGATGCCAGGGGGCAGATTGATCTTGACCACCCCAAATGCCAAATGGCCTACGGTCCTATTCCGCCCCAACGCCACCCATGTCCTGTGGCACGATGCCTTTACGCTACGCCAATTACTGGAGCGCCACGGCTTTCGGGTAGAAACCATCCGCTACTACCGCGGCAACAAGCCGCACTATCCTTGGTGGGTGCGTCCGCTCCTGCTTCGCCAGCAGATCTTTGTAGTCGCACGAAACTGAACTCGGCACCCCAGGGCGCCGCTTCCGACCCCCTACTCACTCCGCCCCTGCCGCCACAGGCAGTAGATATAGATCTGCCACAGGCGATGCCCATAGTCGCGCCGCCCGCTGCGATGGGCAGCGAGCAGGTCGCTTACGACCGCTGGCACGAACGGTAGTGCGGGATCGGCAAGTCGTGCCTCCAGTGCATCTCCCAACGCGCCCGCGAACCACCGATGCACCGGCACCGCGAACCCCTGTTTGCGCCGCGCCCAGATCGCCGGCGGGAGCAGCGGCTTAAATGACTCCGCCAGCATTTGCTTGCCGCCGAGACCGGCGAGATGCCACCGCCTCGGCAGGGAGAAGGCCAGTTCAACCACCTCCCGATCCAGAAAAGGGGCGCGTGCCTCCAACGACGCGGCCATTGAGGCACGGTCGACCTTGAGCAGGATATCCTGGGGCAGATAGATGATGGCGTCCGACACCATCATCCGCCACACGTCATCCGCATCACAGACGGCCGGGATGCCGGGTGGCGGGTGTCCGCGTCCGGCCAGGTCCGGGGCCAGGGCCGCCAACTCATCCGGACGATAGATCAAGGGTGCCACATAGGGCGTCTCCGCCACCGCACGGCCGACGAGATCGACAAACAGGTGTGCCTTTTTCAATAGGCTGCGACTATGGTGAGCCATCGGCTCAGGCAGGGCGCGGATCGCCCGTTCGGCACCCGCCCGTAAGGGCCGCGGCAGGCGGGTATACCAGCGCAATAACGCAGGCCCCAGATAGCGCTGATAACCGCCAAACAGCTCATCTCCACCGTCGCCGGACAAGGCCACCTTGACATGGCGAGCGGCCAGATTGGAGACCAAGGCCGTCGGCAGCAATGACGAATCGGCGAATGGCTGGCCAACGTGCTGCAAGACCAGGTGCTCTAGCGCTTGCGGCTCGTAAACACCCAGCACCTCCTCATAATGATCGGTACCCAACCGATGGGCGACCTCACGGGCATAAATGCGTTCATCAAAGGCGGCCTCAGTGAAGCCGATGGTGAAGGTCTTGGGCGGACTGCCGGAGACCTGGGCGGCCAATGCGACCATCAGCGAGGAGTCCACACCGCCGGAAAGAAAGGCCCCAACCTCCACATCCGCCACCAGCCGTCGCTGGACCGCCGCGGCCAGTGTCTCACGCAAACGCTCATGCGCTTGCGCCCGGTTGCCGCGGAAGCCACCCACCCGCAATTGCCAATATGCCCCAGTCGCGCAACCCGCAGCCGGCGACCAGCTCAACCAATGACCGGGAAGCACCTCCCGCACCCCCTGGTAGGCCGTGGTGCCGGGCAGGTAATAGCCATAACGCAGATAATCGGCCGTACTATCCAGGTCCTCAGGGGGGCGCACCGGCAATAGGGCGAGGAGCGCAGGCAACTCGGATGCCGCACAGAAGCGCCCGTGGTCGGTCCAATAATACAGCGGCTTCTTGCCCATTCGGTCGCGGGCCAGCAGCAGGGTATGGGCCGCGCGGTCCCACAGGCTCAAGGCCCACATCCCCTCGGCATGGTCCAGAAAGGCCGTACCTTCGAGGACCAACCCAGCCAGCAGAACCTCGGTGTCGCCCTGGGTGCGCAGGGTCCAGCGGCCGGCGAGCCGCTCGCGCAGTGCGCGATAGTTATAGACCTCGCCGTTGTACGCCAGGACATAGCGTCGGAGCGCGTCTTCCATCGGCTGGGCACTGGCGGCAAGGTCGATGATCGACAGGCGCCGGTGCCCGATCACGAGCCCGGGGGCGCAGACCAGCCCCTCGGCATCCGGGCCGCGGTGGGCAAGGGCACGCAGCGCCCGCCCAGCCGCCGCGACCAGGGCCGGTTGCGCACGCGACGGATCGTAGCCGAAGATCAGCCCGCACATGGGCGCCGCCGCGCGGCCAAAACCTCCCGGTAGAGATTGGCGTAGTTCATCCCGGTGCGCTCCCAGGTCAATCCCTGCACCCCGGCTCGCCCGGCCTCGCCCAATCGTTCCACGAGCCCAGGCTCGTTGATCAGGCGGCGTAACTGGGCAGCCAGAGCAGCAGGCTCATCCGGTTCAAATAGCAGGCCGTTTTCCCCGTCACGAACGAGTTCCAAGACCCCGGGGATGGCGGAGGCCACCACCGCCCGGCCGGCCGCCATCGCCTCCACGACCACGTTCGGCCGCCCCTCGGAGCGGCTGGCAAACACCAGTACATCGTGGCGCGCCAGCACACCGGGAATCTCCGCCGGCGCCAACGTGCCGACAAAATGCACACGCCCAGCCAGCGACGGAGCGGCGCCCAGGGCCTCCAGTCGGGGGCGCTCGGGTCCGTCTCCCACCAGGGTCAGCTCGACCCCCAGAGCCGGTTCCAGTTGGGCAAACGCGGCCAAGATACTGGCGACACCCTTACCCGGAATCAGCACGCCGATGCAGATCAGTCGCAAGCACTGGCCCGGGGCGATCGAGGGAACCGCGAAGAAGGCCGGAGCGACCCCGTTGGGTATCACAGCGATCCGCCCGGGTGCGACCCGCAGGATACCAGCCACCTGGTCACGCAGCGCTTCGCCGACGGTGACCAAGCGCTGATTCAGGAGTAGACAGGTCTTGAGCAAGAAACGCCAGAGGCGGCTGCCCTCGGCAAGCCTCACATCTGTTCCACGCAGGGTAGTCACCACCGGCGTCCCAGTCAGGCTCCCGGCAAGCCCCGCGATCACCCCGGGGGCCGACCAGTTGGCGTGGATCAGATCCGCCTGTCGAGCCGCCCGCAGCACGGCCACGAAAAATGCCGGTAGAAAGAGAACGAGCACGATCGGCAGCCCCCCGCTACGCCTGAGCGCCTCGGGCAGCCCGCCGGGTTGATAGGCCAGAGTCTGCCAGCGGCGCGGCCCATAACGGAAGCAGCGCACCAGCACTCGATCCCCGGCCTGCCACTGGACATCCTCCTGAGCACAGGGGGTGACGATCTGCACGCGGATGTTGGGTGGAAGGTGGGCGACCATCTGGCCGACAAAAATGCCGCTCAAAGGGGGAAACCCGGTCGTCACCACCACCACGCGCAGCGGCCGTAGCGCACCGGGCCCCTGTTGGTCGATTTGACGCACTAGCGAATCCCCGGTATTGAACGAAGGCGCAATCGAGTCCGTCCGAACGACGGACCCGAGCATAGATTCCAGCCGAGCCACGACCAGCAGCAGAGTGTCGAACGGCAGCAGCTAAGGCCCGATCCAAGGCTGTTCATCGGTCTCCCGTCGAGTGCTGCGTGGGGCGGACTACCGGCTCATGCCGCCCGCCGAGGCGCGCCGGCACGCCGGCTGCCACCACATTCGCGGGGATGTCATGATTGACCACCGATCCGGCGGCAATGATGGCATTCTCACCGATCGTCACGCCCGGCAGGATCGTGCAATTGACCGTCACCCAGGCGCCCCGCTTGATCGTCACCTTCTTGAATGACCTTGAGTCCGGACCGAGGATCTCGCGCAGGGGCGCCGGGGGGGAGGCATGGGTGAGCACCGTCACCCGCCCGGCGAGCGAGCAGTCGTCCTCGATCTCCACCAGGTCAGGACGGGCGTTGTCGATCCAGCACCCGGGCCCGAGGAAGACATTCTTGCCGATACGCACCCCGCGGGCCCGCTGAAGGGCGACCCGAACGCCGGAGGGGATCGGCAGGAAGCTCATGGCCACCCATTGGAGTATCCGGCTCCAGATACCCCAGAGCATCGCACCCAGGGTCTGCGACTCGAATACGGCCGAGCCGTTCAGACGTTGCGCCAAGGCCAAGAGCCGGCGCGAGAACCAAGACGAAGTTGCGGGCATTATGCCACTCCTATATCAACGGGTACGGATCGCATAGCTTTTGCGGATCAGCACTTTGGCCCAATTGAATGCGAGATCTTTGAGCCCAGCCAGGGCCCAGCCGCCCGGGCTGACTGGCCAACGTTCCGGGTGGGCAACCAGATAGAGGTTACGTCCTTCCCGGGCGATCAGGTCGATCAGATCATCGGTCGTCCGCACCACCGGCGCACCCGTGATCCGCGACTGTCCATCCGGGATATGGTCGCGTATATTGAATCGTCCCTCCTGCCAGGTCCGCCCGGTGTCGCTATAGTAAAGAACCGTGCGATAATCCATATCCAGGTAGGCCTCACCCAATAGACCATCGTCTATCCCGGAACGGGAGCGCCACAGGTCACGGTTGTCGATGCGGCTGGCCGGGCTGCCGTGCATGGAGACCGTCTTGACCTCACAGAGGGTGCGCAGTTGGGCGAGGTCATCGGCGAAGCCCTGCCGGGCGCGCACCAGTTCCCCGCGGGACTTGGAGAGGTTCTCGTAATGGAAGCCGACCTCATGCCCCAACTCGGCCAGCGTCCGGATCACCGCAGGATTAAAGGTCGCCGGGACACGGACATGGTAAGTGGCCCGCAGTCCCAGTTCCCGCTCGATCCGTGCCAGCGGGATCGCCATGCCGGGGAAGCGGTCGATGTCGTGCCGCAGAATGACCCGTCGCGCCTCCAGCGGCAACCCGCCGGACTGGAAATAATCCGCCAGCGTCAGGCTCTGGTATCCCGCGTCCACCAGTGCGACGCACAGCCGTCGATATTTCGCCGCACAGAAGTCTCTCATGGCGTCACCCCCGGGTCCAAAACGACCTCGTCGAACAATTGTCGCCAGAAGGCCCAACCATCCCAGACTGGTCCGAAGTGGTGCATCCGGGCGACCGGAACGAATCGGCGCACGCGGGTGTGGGCAAGCAACTCCAGCCACCGCGGGTGCGCTGCATCGGTCAAGGCGTGCCCGATGGTCTGGATATTCGCGGGCAGCGCCGCCTCCGCCTGGGCCAGGGTGGCGGCAACCACCATCAGCAGCATGGGGGCTGGACAGGGTTCCAGGTCCAGATCGCCGACCGCGAATACCGCCCCCTGCCCACCCGCCACCACGGCCTCCCAACCCAGGGCAGCGGCCCACTGGCGGGCCATCTGGTTGCCGCTGGCGATGTGTACCGGTGGCGGCCTGGGGTGGGCCCGGGGCCACAGGGCCGTCAGGCGGTTGCACAATTGACTGGCATCCGCCGGAGTCCCGCCGAGCAGCACGACCCGTCGGGGCGAGGTACACCCGGTCTGGCCATAGATACCAAAGACCCGTAATAGGCTCAACAGCAGGTCATCATCCACCCGCGACGGTTCCAGCCAGGCCTCGGAACGCCGGTCGGTGAAGGCGAATCCGCTACTCTCCAGTGGGTGCGGAAGCTCATCGATCGACCGCGCGGCCGCATCCCCGCCGAAAACCAGACGGACCTGGGCATCCTCGGCCAGACGCCGGTTACGGGGGTCGCCGCGATCGAATGCCGCGCAGGCGACGCTCGCCAGATAGTCGCCGAGCGGCACCCCAGCCAAGCGGGGGCGGGCATACTCCAGGAAGGCGGTGGTCAGATCGTCGCTACGCGACCCGGCCTTGATGCGCAGCGGCGATCCCACCAGCGAGACCAACACCACCAGGAGCGGGCCGAGCAGCGAGACATTGTTCGGAAGCCACAGGGCGATGGCACCGCGCGGGCGCAGCAGGGCAGTCACGCGCCCGGCCACCGGACCCAGCGGGTCGCCGAAGGTGCTGAGGAACGGCCAACGCAAGTTGACCGGGTCCAGGAAGGCGATCAGGAAAGCCCACTCGTCACGAGTGAAGGCATCCGCCCGCTCGCGGATCATGTGGCCACGCAGACCCGACCAAGCGCCGACGGTCTGCTCCGGGTCCAGGGCCAGTGCGACCGCGCTCACCCCGCTTGGACCGCGATAGGCATACAGACCAAGCGGCACGTCACGCATTGGCACACCCCCGTAATTCGGCCTTTGGCACCCGCCCCAGGAGCTCGAAACGGGGGCCGCTACGCCCGCACGGGCAGTCCCCGGCACGGATGATACCCAGGTCCTCGGTAAGCACACTGTGACAGGGCACGCCGCGGGCCAGGGTGTTGAGCAACTGGAGTTGGCCCGGCGCCTCCAGCAGCGGACGCAAATTGAAGGGGTCACGCACCAGCACGCCTGCCCAGACCGGGACATGCCGGAAGCCATGGGCGCACAGCGGGTAGATCACCCCCACCTGCTCGACCAGCCCGTAATAGTCAATGACGGCGGAACCGGGACCAAGCCCACGCAGCAGTGCGCCATCGAAGGCGGCGCGATCCACCCGCAGTGCGTCGAGACGCTTCCAGCCGCCACTGTGAACGAAGGTGATGCGCTTGCCATTCAGCCGCGCACTGACGGCCTCCGGAATGCTCGCGGCGCCCCAGGCCAGCCAGAGCATCCAGGTGAAGCCATAGACCAGCAGGTCATCGTGGCGATCCAGCAAATCGCCCAGCAAGTCCCAACGCAGCGTGGCCGGATCGGTCGAATCGGTGAGCAGAAAATGGATCTCGGAGGCCATTGGCTTGAGACTCAAAGCAGCGGCAATCCGTGCCGACACCGCCCCGCGCATCCGCAACGAGGCAGCACTATCCAGCACCAGCAAGGGGCGCTGTCCGCCCCCGATGAAGTCGCGCAGGATAGCCCCGGTGCTGCGCGCCTGGAGCGCCGAGCTGGTCTGGTCCAGGGCGATCTGACTGGGCCGGTTGCCGGTCGTGGAGGATGAGTTGAGGGTACGTTCGAACTGTACGCCTGGAAACGTAGTTTTCAGATTCAGGTACTTGAATAATCCGACATGCAGCCAGGGCAGTTCAGCGAGGCGCCGAGCCCCAACCCAGCCAGGCCAGACCCGGCGATACTCCGGGCAACCCTCCAGATGATGGTGGGAGAGCTGGGAGAGCTCGGACAGCAGCGCCGACTCGTCTCTCGGACCATAGGGTGCGCACTCCAGCAAGGCACTCACGCAAAGACTCGGCGATCGAAATAGTCGAGTGCGCCCGGGCGCACCAGTACACTGTTGAGCCTGGTGCTGGGGTCGCGCAGGGTCTCAGCCCAATGCCGCCGCAGTTCGGGCAGTGCGCGGTCATAACCGACGGGGTCGAAGAGTGTCGACAGGTGCGCCAGGAGCCCGTCGGCATCGAGACCGAACGCGGCGGCCAAGGTCGCGAACCGGTCGGAACCCTGCCGGTTGAAGCACATGACCGGGTAAATAAAGAGTGAACACAAGGCGGCGTGCCCCCAGTTCCCGTCCGCCTGGTTGGCCCGCAACGGGGCCTCCAATTGATGGGCGATGCCGTGAACCAGACCCACGCTGGAACGGGCCTGGGCGGCGCACGCCAACGCCGAGTATTCGAACCAACGGGGATCGCGGCCGATCGGTAGGCCCAGCAGGTCGCCGATCAGCGCGGCGAGTTCCTCCCGCAGCGGGCGATCGGCGAGGGGGGAGAGAAAGCCCTCGAGTGCATGGGTCCAGACATCGCCGCAACCGGATCGCGCCAGCGACAGCGGAATCTCTTGCGCAAACTCGGGAAAGGTGCAGCGCACGTCCGGCAGGTACTGCTCACCCAGGTGGATCTCCTTCACCCCGTCATGGTCGAGGACCGCGATCGGGGAGTTCTCCGCCCCGCTGCCCCAGATCGTGGCAATGGCCACCAGACGCAGCCCCGGGCGATGCTGCACGCGCCACCACTTGGCCTGATCGATACGCCGACCGCCGCCGACCACGACCAGCGTATCCAGGTCCTGGGGTAGCTGGTTGAGATCGGCCACCCAGGGACAGCGCAGCGACCCGGCGATGCGCGGGGCCCGCGGCGGCGAACCCACAACAACCACCGCACCCAGGTCCGCATCGGCCAGTTCCCGCGGGGACCAACACAAGGGACGCCGGGCCGCCGCAGTGCGGCTGTCTGCTTCAGTCACTGAAAGACAGCCCGCGCGACTCAAGAAAGGCCACGATATCGGCGACGCTCTTAAGCCCAGTGGCCTCATCCGGGCTCGGGTGCTGGCCAAAGGTCTCATCCAATCCGACGGCAATTGAAACCACCGCGAGTGAGTCCCAGGTTGGCACATCGCCACGCCCCAAACCCAGTGAATACTCACCGGGTTCCAGGAGCAGGATGTCTTGTATCAGTTCACGCAACTTGTCGTAATTGGTCATCTAGATCCTCTGTTTCCAGACGATGGCCCGGCGCTCCAGAGCCGCCAGGCGCAAATTGTCGATCTTGCCGCTCGGCAGTCTCGGCAAGACGTCGGCCCCCTCGATCCGCAAGGGCCAATGGGGCCGGGGATACTCGGCACGCAAGGCGCTCAGCACGCGTCGCAGTTCATCCGCCGAGGGCGACGGAGCGAGCACCAAGACGGCCCCCTGCTCCCCCTGGCGATCCGTTTCACGGTAGAAGGCCGCCTCACCAACCCAGACCAGGCGCACGCTGCCGATCAACTGGGCAAGCGAAACCTTCTCCCCATAGCGCTTGAAGACCTCGTTGGACCGCCCGCTGAGCACCCAACTCCCGTCCGCCGTCGGCACGGCCAAGTCGCCGCTTTCAACCCATTCGTCCGGACTGAACGCGTGAATACCCGCCGCATCCACGACCCCGACGGCCGCGAAGGGACTGCGAAACAGGAGCCGGCCATCGGCGCCCGCGGTCAATGCGATGCCCGGCAAGGGCCAGCCGATGTTGGCGCCCTGCTCAGACGCCGCGGCACCTCGCAGAGTCAGGCGAGGCATCGCCTCCGCGCAGCCGTAATTGTTGAAGATCAGTGCGTTCGGGAACCGGTCAGACAGAAAATCGAGGTGCTCCTGCGGAAAGGCCCCGCCCGCGAAATGCAACCGCACCACCCCCGGAAACACGGCGTCCGGCATACCGCGGCGCAACAGCGGAACCTGCGCACCCACCAGACAGAGCATCGTGTCCCGCGCCTGCGCGAGGACCACGCGCAATGACTCAGGCTCGCCGAAGCCCTGGGTCAGGATCAGCCTCCGACCCAGGACCCTGGACCATAGCCACTGGTTGACAAAGGCATAGCAGTAGGTCAAAGGCAGTGCGACCACGGTCGCCGCTGCTGCTGCCCCCGATTGCACCTGATCCAACAACCGCGCGAGCGCCTCTGCCCGCTGCCGCAAACCGACGATCAATTTCGGCTGCCCGGTACTGCCCGAGGTGAGCAGGGCGAAATGTCCTTGCCGCCAAGGCTCGGGCAGACGCCTCAAGGCATCCATGACCCACTCTCGGGGCACCGAACTGCGCGCCGGGACTAAGGCAAAGGTGGCATCCGCCGCCCACGCACGGTCGAGACAACCGATGTCTTGGGATAACTCGACGTCTGTGAGGGTTAACATGCCCATCGGGTGGAGGGGATCGGTTCAGGAGCTCAGGGCGACATTGTGCCATCAAAACGGCACTCACCATCGAACCCTTACCGCAAAAGTTAGCCCGGGATCCTGTGGGAGCGGCTTCAGCCGCGACGAAGCCAGGACAGTTTGCGAGATTTCAGGCTAGGATGCACGCGTCCGATCCCTCCCGCCGCTGGAACCGCCGATGTCCCTAACCCCTGCTGAACATGCCGACACGGCGCCGACCGCCTGGGCGGCGCGCCCACTGCCGGCGCTGGCCGCCCTATGGTTGCTGGGCCTGTTGGCCTTCTGGCCCGCCCTCTCGGGGCCCTGGCTGCTCGATGACAGCAAGCTCCAGGACGCCATCCTGGCGATCCACACGGGCGGTCTGGCCGAGCTGGGGGCGCACTGGCAGGAGCACCTGTTCATCGGCGCCGGGGGCGTGGGCCGCCCGCTGGCGATGGCGACCCTGGCGGGCAATGCACTGATCTCGGCCGATCCGTTCGCCTTTAAGGCGGTGAACCTGGTCCTGCACTTGATCGCCGGGTCCTTGATCTGGGCCCTGGTGAGACTGCTGGCACGCACCCGCTACCCGCGCGGCGCGGCGGACCTGCTGGCCCTGGCGGTGGCACTGGCCTGGACCCTGCACCCGCTCCAGGTGAGTACGGTGGCCTATGTGGTCCAGCGCATGGCCATCCTCTCGGCCCTGTTCTGCGTCTGGGCGCTGCTGCTCTATGCCCGGTTGCGCCTGAGGGAAATCGCGACTGGGCAGCCCACGCCGGCGGCGGCCTGGGCGCTGCCCTTGCTGATCCTCCCGGCCCTGGCGGTGCTCTGCAAAGAGAACGGGGCATTGTTACCGGTGCTGCTCGCGACCCTGGAGATCGCCCTCTTGCGGCTGCGCGGGGGCAAGGCCACCCGGCGCCTGCTCGCGGGCTATTTCGGATCGGTCCTGCTCCTCGGTCTGGGGGCCACACTCTGGCTGCTGCTGGTGCCGCAGGCGACGGCGATCGGGTACGCCGGGCGTGACTTCGACATGGGCCAGCGGCTGCTCACCGAGACGCGGGTGGTGACACTCTATGTCGGACAAATCCTGCTGCCGCGCCTGGGGGTCATGCCCTTCCTCTACGACCGGCTGCCCCATTCGACCGGCTGGCTGCAACCGCCCACCACCCTGCCCGCAGCACTCTTCCTGCTCGCCTTGTTGGCACTCGGCCTGGGTTTGCTGCGCCGACGCCCGCTCGCGGCCTTTGGCATCCTGTTCTTTTTCGCCGGGCACCTGATGGAGTCGACCCTGCTCCCGTTGGAGTTGGCCTTCGAGCATCGCAACTACCTACCGAGCCTGGGGCTGATCCTGGCGGCGGCGGACCTGATCGGGTCGGCCACCGGCACGCTGGCCCGCTTCCGCCCGGCCATCGCCACACTTGCGCTGGTCGCCTTGTTCGGCCTGGGTCTGGCCCGCGCCTGGACCTGGGGCAGCGCCGAGGGGATCTATCTGAGCGCGCTCGTCAGTCCCTGGCCTTCGACCCGGGCGCGGGCCGAACTGGCGCAGGTCCTGACCGAGCGCGGACAATTCGCTGCCGCCCACCGGCTGCTGGCGCCCGCCCAGGGGGTCGGCCCTCGCCTGCAAGAGGGTTATCTGGACTGCCGGGAAACCGGCCGCCTGCAACCGGAGCGCATCACCCAGGCGCGCGCCCAGCTTGGCACTGCGCTGAACGACTATGACACCACGGCCTTGATCACACTGGTCAACCTGTCGCTGGATCGCGGTTGCGACCTGGCTGAACGTCCGCTGCTCACACTGCTGGAAGATGCGTCGGCGGTGCGCGCCATGCAGCCCTCCAGCCGACAAAAGCTCCTGATGTATGTCGGGCATCTGCGTCATGACCTGGGCGACGGCACGGGGGCCATGGCGGCACTGGAGGCCGCCTTCGCGGCACTCCCGGCCAACCCGCTGCCACTGCTCCTGGCCGCTAACTGGCGGCTGGATGCAGGCCAGGTGGACGCGGCCCGCGCACTCTATGACCGTGCCCGGGCGGTTGGTGCGCCCGGGCGCCTGGACTTGGCGCCCCGGTTTGCGGAGGTCGCGGATCGATTGGCGCGGACACCTGCCCAGTGACGGACCCCGCCACCCAACACCCCGGCCCCCGTGGGAGCGGCCTCCGGCTGCGATGCCGCGCCGCGGGAACCTGCGAGGTTTCGTCGCGGCCAGAGGCCGCTCCCACGGGGGCCGGCATGACTTTCACGATAACGGCCATGTACTGCCCTGGACACCACGGCGCAATGAAGATGTTCCCCAACCATGACGCAGCACGTGAGCACGATTTTGATACCCCTTTCTAACCACCGGCCGGCCCCGCCGCAGCGCACCGACCGTTTACTAACGCTCGGTGCGGCGGCCCTGATGCTGGCAGTCCTCGCACTCACCTATCTCGTCTATCGCCCGGGGCTCGCCGGTCCCTTTCTACTGGACGACGAAACCAATATCGCGGCCACCCGGGTCGAGCATTTGACTTCTGCGAGCTTACGGGGTCAATTGCTCGATGGCGACGAATTTGGCGGCCTGTCGCGCGGGATGACGCGCCTGAGCTTCACGCTCACCCAATATTTCAGCGGCAACGAACCCTACGTATTCAAGTACCAGAACCTGCTGCTCCATCTGCTCAACGCCCTCTTGGTCTTCTGGCTGCTTTATCTGCTCGCCCGCCAGGCAACGCGCGCGCCCGACACTGCCGCGCCGGCCTGGTTCGCCCTGGCCGCGGCCGGCCTCTGGGTGCTGCACCCATTGCAGGTGAGCACCGTACTCTATGCCGTGCAGCGGCTGGTCCTCTTGGCGAGCCTATTCACGCTCGGCGCCAGTATCTTCTATGTCAAGGGCCGCCTGTTGAGCGCCACCCGACCACTCGCCGGCGCACTCCTGATCCTCTTTGGCGTCGGCGGCTGCTGGGTGCTTGGTCTCTTGAGCAAGGAGAGTGCAGCCATCCTGCCGCTGCTGCTGGCAGTCATCGAGGGTATTTTCTTTCGCTTTCGCACCCAAGGGATGCGGCAGCGCTGGACCTTGCCGCTCTTATGGCTATTGCTCATCGTCCTGCCCTTGGTACTGGGCGCGGTCTATCTCGTCCCCCGCCTGCCCGATCTATTGGGCTGGCATGCCGGACGCGGCTATAGCGGGGTGCAGCGTCTGATGACCCAGGCGCATGTCATTGCACTCTATATCAAGCTCTTCTTTTTGCCGATCCCGGGGACCATGTCGCTGTTTCACGACGCCTTCCCCATCACCCGACAGATGGATGTTGCTACTGCGATGTTGGCCGGTTTTTATGCGGCGTTGGGACTCTCTGCATTGATTTTTTCCCGCCCCGCACCGTGGTTTAGTTTCGGCATCCTCTGGTTCTTCGCCTGCCATGTGATCGAATCCACGGTGATTCCGCTCGAGATGGTCTTCGAGCACCGCAACTATCTCGCCACGGTCGGGCTCGCCGCACTCCTGGTCTATGCCGTGACAGCCATGTTTTCGTCAATCGACCGCGGACGCCTGGCCGCGCCGGTGATCGTCACACTCGCACTACTCATCGCGTTCAACACGGCCACCCGGGCGAGGGTCTGGGCCGACTATGACGCCATGCTGGCCATGGACTACCGCTATCGCCCAGACTCACCGCGCGTATTGGGTGAGCTGATAACCAGAGAGAGCACGCAGGGCCATCAAGCGACGGCCGTCGCACTCCTGCAGCGGCTGGTGAATATGGAAACCGAGGACGCCACACCCGCCTTGCTCGCGCTACAGCTGTACTGTCACGAAGCAGTCATGCCGACACTGCTGTATCGCCGCGCACTCGACAGATTGACAAAGGGCCTCATCACCCCCGAGACGGTAACCACCCTGGCAACCTTCAGTAACATCGTCTTGCAAGGCCGCTGCTCCGCACTCGCGGCGGAGCAACTCGATGCACTCACCCACAGCGCATTCGCCAATCCGCGGGCGCGGGTCGCCGATGAGCGCTGTCTGGCCGGCGAGGTCAGAACCCGGGTATTGATTGCGCTGTCGCGCTGGGAAGAGGCGCAAACCGACCTCGCACAGACGCTTGATTACTGCGCATCGGCCAAGCCGCGCAACCGGCGCTTTGTCATCGACAATCTCTTGCGCTTCGCCGCCGACTATGGCGCATCCGCCCAGACCGAAGCGATGTTACGAACCCTCACCCGGGAACCGGCGCGCCGCGCCGCGCTGGATCGCGCCTTCGCCGCAGAGGGTGGTTTCAACCTCCAATTGGCCGTCGAGCGGGCGAGCAAATAGATGATTGACCAGCCCAAGCCGCGTCTGCTGGTCTTGACCTCGACCTTTCCGCGCTGGCGTAACGACACCCAGCCGCCGTTTGTTTTCGAGCTTAGTCGGCGCCTGACTGATCGCTTCGACATCACCGTGCTGGCCCCACGCGCCCCCGGCAGCCTGGAACAGGAAGAGATGGACGGCCTGAACATCGTTCGCTTTCCCTACTTCTTCAAGCGCTTGGAACAACTTGCCACGCACGGCGGTGGTATCCTCAGTCGACTCAAGGCCAACCCGCTGTTTTACTTTCTGGTGCCGTTCTTTGTGCTCGGCCAATTATGGGCGTTGACCCGCTTATTGCGCCGCCAGCCATACGCGATCATACAGGCACACTGGCTGATCCCGCAGGGCTTGATCACGGTACTGGCCCGCTGGCTGACCCGCCGCCCGACCCCGCTCGTCTGCACCTCGCATGGGGCTGACCTGTTTGCCCTACGCGGCGCCTGGCTACGCCGCCTAAAGCGGGCGGTGATCGATGAGAGTACGATGGTCACGGTGGTGAGCTCGGCAATGCACAGTGAATGCCTGGCGCTCGGCGGCCACTCACGCAGGGTCGAGATCATTCCCATGGGAGTCGACCTGCAAAGCAATTTCACCCCCGATCCGCGGATCATACGCAGCGACGATGAACTGCTGTTCGTGGGCCGCTTGGTCGAAAAAAAGGGGCTGCTGCCCTTATTGCAAGCCATGCCGCGGATAGTGGCGAGTCACCCCAAGGCCCGCTTGAGCATTGTCGGCAGCGGCCCGTTGGAAACCGCCTTACGTCGACAGGTCGCTGCACTGGGTATCGGCGAGCAGGTCGCCTTTCTAGGCATGGCCGCACAGTCCGAATTACCGAACATCTACCGTCGCGCCGCCCTGTTGGTCGCACCCTTCATCGTTGCAGACAGTGGCGACCAAGAGGGTCTCGGACTGGTCATGGTCGAGGCCGCCGGCTGCGGCTGTCCGGTGGTCGGCGGTGACGTAGCCGCCGTCACCGATGTGATTCAAAACGGCGAGACTGGGCTCATTGTCGATTGCGGCGATCCGTCGGCCTTGGCCAATGCGATTATCGACCTGCTCGCCGACCCGCAACGCCGCCGCCGGCTGGCCGCCAATGCCCGTCAATACTGCCGGGAGACGTTCGACTGGGAATCGGTCGCGGAGCGCTATGCCAGTCTGTTGCAAGCCTCGCTAACTCACACTTGGCCTGGATCAGATTGATCGCGGCCGGGGGCCGCTCCTACCGACGTAGGAGCGGCCCCCGGCCGCGACGGGCTGCCGCGAGACTTGCACGGCCGCCGTGATGATCAAAGCCGGGCTAATGCGCCGTGGGCGGGTCGTGGCGCAACTGGTGCCGGATGCCCCGCGCATGGCTGCCGACGCATTCAGGTCCCTCTGGGCCGAGCGGGACGACATCGACCTGGTGGTGCCGGCGGATCGACCGCCCGACTCGCTCGAACCGCTCTAGGGTGCGCTACCCGATCGCCTTGATGCTCAAGGCCCCCGCATCATCCCCGCATAGCACGCCGTCAGCATCTGCGCTTGCTCGGCCCAGTCCGGCACATCGAGCACCGGACGCACCGGGTAATCGAGCTGACGCCGCAGGCAGGCGGCCAATGCCGGCGCATCGTCCGCGTCATAAAGCGCTTGCTGGTCTTTGAGGAACATCGACTCCATTGCACCAACCCGCGCCACCGCCAACGCCAGGCCGCACGCGGACATCTCCAGCG
The DNA here is from genome assembly GCF_903946935.1 of uncultured Thiodictyon sp. Lineage (GTDB taxonomy): Bacteria > Pseudomonadota > Gammaproteobacteria > Chromatiales > Chromatiaceae > Thiodictyon. Next base: position 13,855 of record NZ_CAJAXH010000222.1, on the reverse strand, counting down.
CCTTCTGTGGAAAGCTATGGCGGCCATAGGGCGTATCGCGCACATAGACCACGCCCACATCCAGTGCGCCAAACAACTCCGCGGTACGGGCGTGCGGCAGTTGGCCAAGATAGTGTATACGCGGATGTCGCGGCGGCGGGCAGCCAGCATCGAGCACACCGGCCAGTACCAGATGGAGCCGTCGATCGTCCCGCGCCAGCGCGATGAAGGCCGAGTACAAGGGTGCAATACCCTTTTTCCGTGACAGCCCCCCCGCGGTGCCAATCAGCCGCGCATCCAGCGGCAGGCCGAATTGCCGGCGGCACTCAACCTGATGGCGCGGAAAAAACACTGTGCGATCGATGGTGCTGGGTAAGGCCAGCACCGCGCCCCGCGCGCCATAGCCGATTCGCACCAGATCGGCCAGCGGTTGCGATACACAACTCACCACCGCGGCCGAGCGTAGCGCCCGCCGATAAAGCACCTTCACACCGGGCAGACGCGATAGCCCAAAGCTCTCGAAATGGTCATAGAGGTCGGCCGCGAAGGGGATGCCAAGGCGTCGCGCCAACCATCCACCCAGAATGACATGAGGCGCATCGGAGGCTGCCACCAATAGGTCGGGGCGGAATTTTCGCAGCACCGCCAACGAGCGTTGCGGGTACGCCGCGAGTCCAAGGCGATTCGCGCCCCCCGGCGCCAGCCCCACCCAGCGCAGACGACCAGACCCATCCCCGTGAAGCTCGTCGCGTTCATCCGTCGGCCGGTAGCTCAGGCACAACCCCAGCACCTCATGACCCAACAAGGCCAATTGCCGCGGCTGCTCGTATAGACGCGCATAACGGTCCCGAATGACATCGAAACCCATATAGTGGCGCTTGCAGAGATAGGCGATACGCATCGCTCCAGTATCCATGGTAGTCAACGAGCCAGTCAAAAAGGTCTTGGCGCCATCACGACACACGCGCCCGATGAGCACCCCGCCGGCCGCCAGACCATCCGCTATCACGGCACCGGCATTGCACGTCGGCGGGGCCGTGATCGTCGCTCCGGCCAGGGACAATCGATCCGCACAGCGGCGCCCGCGGGCTTGCGCCGTGCCCGTAGGGTCCGCTGTGCGGACCAACGACCTCGCGATTAATGCCGTGGACGGGATTATGGCCAAGGCCGACGGCGCCTGCGGACCTGATCGCGGTCGGTTGCTGTATTGGGTATTCTACCCCTGTGTGGAGAATATCAACCGCCCCAACAGACCGCACAACCCCTTTGCGACCGCACAACCTCCGAGCAGCGACCCAATCCAATGCCCACGCCAGCCCAGCCACACCATCGCTTCGTCATCATCGGCGCCGGCCCCACCGGGCTCGGCGCCGCGCTGCGGTTGCTGGAACTCGGCGAAACCGATTTCCTGCTGATCGAGGCCGCGCCCACCGCCGGCGGGCTAGCCGCCTCCGTTGTCGATGAGCGGGGCTTCACCTGGGACCTCGGCGGTCATGTCCAGTTCTCGCACTACCAGACCTTCGACGACTACATGGCCCTGGCACTCGGCGAGGAAGGCTGGATCGCCCACCAGCGCGAGAGCTGGGTCTGGATGCGCGAGCGCTTCGTCCCCTATCCCTTCCAGTACAACCTGCATCGCCTGCCCAAGGATGACACGTGGCGCTGCGTGCAGGGGTTGCTTGAGGTTGCCGGAGCGCCAGTCGAAAAGCCCACTGACTTCGCAGACTGGATTCTGCGCACCTTCGGCCGCGGCATCGCGGAGGTTTTCCTGCTGCCCTACAACTTCAAGGTCTGGGCCTATCCCCCAAGTGCGATGAACGCCCGCTGGGTCGGCGAGCGGGTCGCGGTCCCCGATCTACAGACCGTCATCAAGGGCCTCTGTCTTGGCAAAGACCACCTGAGCTGGGGACCCAACAACACCTTCCGGTTCCCCCGCCGGGGCGGGACCGGCGCCGTTTGGACTCAGCTGGCCGAGCGCATCCCTTCGGCTAACACGCGGTTCAACGATGCAGTCGTCGCAATCGATGCGGCCAACCGGACCCTGACCACCGCCAGCGGTATCCGTTGCGGCTATGAGCACCTGATCAGCACCCTACCCCTTGACCGGCTGGCCGTCATGGTCGGCGATCCGGCCCTGATTGAGGAGACCGCGCGCCTGCTGTACTCCAGCGTCCATGTCGTCGGCATCGGGCTGCGCGGCCAACCGCCGGCGGCCCTGCGCACCAAGTGCTGGATGTACTTCCCGGAAGATGATTGCCCGTTCTACCGCGTGACCGTGTTCAGCAACTACAGCCCCAATAACACCCCCGAGCCGGGTAGCACCTGGTCATTGATGGCGGAGGTCTCCGAGAGCCCGCAAAAGCCGGTCGACGCCGAGCGGGTGGTCGAGGATGTCATTCGCGGCATGTATGCCACCCAACTGATCCAATCGGACGCGGAAATACTTACCCGCTGGCACCGGCGCCTGGAATACGGCTACCCCACCCCCTCGCGCGAACGCGACGCCATTCTCGAGCAGACCCTACCTGCCTTGGAGGCACTCAATATCTACTCGCGCGGCCGCTTCGGCGCCTGGCGCTATGAGGTAAGCAACCAGGACCATTCCCTGATGCAGGGCGTGGAGGTGGTTGAGCGGTTAGTGAAACTGCGACAGGAAGTGACATTGAATCAGTCCGAACTGGTGAATGGACGCTACAATCCGAGTCCCTATCCGGAGTGGCAATAGGGCCCGTGCTTTCTGAGCCCCAAGCCAGCCGCGGCGCTGAGTAAGCGTCCGGTCAACTAGGGGATTGACCCTGCCGCTGCAAGCCGTCCAATGGCACATTGAACGACAGCAGTGCCGCGACCGCGGCCGGCGTCTGGGTCCCCGGCAGGTACTCGAACATGTTCGCGTTGCCCTCCTGCCGTCCGGTGCGATCGACGTTTCTGAATAGCCGTCAGCGGTCAGGGTGGTGGCCAACGTATGCCGAGCCGCTCGGCTAGACCGTCGACGATACCTCGCGCGAACGCGCGCGATTGCGCCAGCCGATCGGGCTGGAACGCAAGCGTGATCAGCCAGCGCAGCAGGGTTCCGGGTAACGCGCGGGTCCAAAGCTGCACGCCATGATATCTTCTCGCGATGATTAAGCGATTCCGGATTTCGTAGTAGCGTTTCCATGCCGGGTGTTCCAATACCTGAATCTCCACCCCAAAGACCTTGACAGACCGGCGCCGTGGCAGCGGATGGCACACGCAACTGGATTTGATAAGCAGGATTTTCGCCCCGTGCTTGCGCATGCGATAGGAATACTCCGCATCATCGCCGCTAATGAAAAAACCCTTGTCGGGAAATCCGATGGCCTCGACTAGAGAGCGATGGATGAGCATTCCCAGGAAGCTGCTGAACTCAACTTCTCCAACATCGGGTAACTCGCGGAGAAAGTGAGCAGGACGAGACCAGATATGGCCACGACGAAACGCAACAGGCCAACAAAGCACAGGGTCATCACCCCCGGGGCCGATTGCTGCGGAGCAATAGACGTAGAGCGGACTCTTGATCTGAGCAGTCAGATGTTCCAGCGCGTCCGGTGCCGGTGTCGCATCGTCATCGAGCAACCAGAACCACTCGCAATCAGATCGGAGAAGCTGCTCCAACGCGACCGCAAAGCCCGCCGAGCAGCCCAGGTTGTCGGTCAATCGACAGTAGTCCAGGGTTGCCCCACCATTGGGTGCATGTTGGCGGGCGAGATCGCCGGTTGCATCGGTGGATGCATTGTCGATCAGGACCAATCGGGACAAAGGGTGCGTCTGCGTCAGCGCCGCGCCCAAGGTCAACCTGAGCGCCGCAGCGCGGTTATGGGTAACGATGGCACCACCAATCTTCGGCAGCATTTCAACGTCCCAGGAGTCGATCAGCCGCGGCGAGCGCCGCACCAATCACCTGATCCATGTTGTAATAGCGGTATTGCGCCAACCGTCCGACGAAGGTGACAGAGGTTTCCCGTTCCGCGAGCGCCTTGTACTGGCGATACAGCGCCTCGTTCTCAGGCCTCGGGATCGGGTAATAGGGATCGCCCGTCCCACTCGGATATTCGCGAGTGATTGTGGTCCCGGTGTGCGTTTGCCCGGTGATATGCTTGCTCTCCAAAATGCGCGTGAAGGCAAAGTTCCGCTCATCGGGATAGTTCACAAGCGCGGTAGACTGATGAAATGGACAGTTCGGCAGATGCTCGGACTCGAAGCGCAGTGAGCGATAAGGAAGCGAGCCGAAACATTCGCCGAAATACTGATCGATCCGCCCCGTGAAGACCAGATGGTCGTAGCGCAGTCGGTCTTTCACGGCGAAAAAGTCCACCCCCAAGTCTACTTGAATATTCGGGTGATCGAGAAGATTCCGGAACATGGATGCGTAACCGTCCGCCGGCACGCACTGGTAAATATCCTGGAAATAGCGGTCGTCCCGATTATGGTGAACCGGAATTCGTGCAGCGACCGAGGCACTCAGTTCGCTTGGCTCTAGCCCCCACTGCTTGCGGGTATAGCCGAGATAGAACTTCTCGTAGAGATCACGCCCCACCGACGCCAGCACCACATCCTCGCTGGTTCTGATCGGGTCCCGAGGTTCGCGAACAGAGTCCAGATAGCGCGCGATTCCTGCCTCATCGAGATCCAACCCATACAACTGGTTAATCGTGTCGCGATTGATCGGGATCGGGAAGAGTTTCCCGTCAACACAGGCCCGCACCCGAAGTTCGAAGTGTCGCCATGCCGTAAAGCGCTGCAAATACAAAACGATCCGCTCTGAATTCGTATGAAAGCAGTGCGGGCCATAGCGATGGATCAGTACCCCATGCTCATCATGCTCATCGTAGGCATTGCCGGCGATGTGGCCGCGTCGGTCCAGGACCAGCACGGAAGCGCCGGCTTCGGCCACCTCGCGAGCGATAACGGACCCGGCGAAGCCGGCGCCCACCACGACGAACTTCATCATTACCAAGCCTGCCTAACGCAAAAGATACATCAAAATCGACGCGGGATTAACTCGCTCCCAAAAAAACTCTATCAAATATTGTTTCATATTGCGCGCCGATCTTTTCGATCGAAAAATTTTCAAGTGCAAACTGTTTCGCATTGGCGGAAATCACTTCTCGCTTCTTATCGTCGCCAATTAAGTCAGTGAGGTACGTGAACCAATCTTCATCTTGAGTGATTTTGAAGCCATTAAAACCATCTTGCACAACCAGCTCGTCCGATGGACTCGGATGACAAATAACAGGTAGGCCAGCCGCCATGTAAGATAAAACCTTGTTTGAGGGCTTTCTAGCCTGGTAAAAATCGCTGCGATTCTTGATGACGATCCCGATATCCATGCTGCTAAGCACTTGCTTCCAATCGCAAATATGCCATGGCCAAATCTCGTAACAGTCGCCGCGAGAAAAGCGCGCGTTGGTATGATAGATGACTTGAATGTTTCTGCCCGTTTCCGCCGCTACACGCTTTAGAATTGGATGGATCGAAAACATATCACCAATATTATGACTATACCCCTGCCACACCAATCTAATTCGGCTCCTCGTTTGTTGCAACGGCGCGCTAGTAGCCAAATTGATTACTGGATGGGGAATTAACGTAATTGGGACGTCGATATTCTCCATATCCTTAATATGCAACGGGCTTGAGGCGATAATAAAATCCATCATGCCCATGAATTCAGGCGAATCATGATATACCCGAGTCGGGCGATAATTGCAAGGGTTGTCGACGATATCATAGATAATCTTCTTACCTTGCCGCTTTAATGACCGGATCTGGCTATACTCGAAAACATCAAACAACTTGACCAATACAATCAGGTCAAAGTTTCCGATATCATCAGCCCCCCAAAAAAAGCCTGCCGTATATCTTGATGACGACTGATTAATGTAGTCAACAATAGGATCGATGCGGTACTTTCTGACTCCGACTGTGCTCTCGTCCTCGGCCAGCGAGCTGAGAGGCCCAAAACCAATACGGATTCTATCTGGACGCTTAAGATGCTGTTCAACGTCCACGAGCCAATTCTTGCTCACTAGGCCGTTGATCAAAAGGTGCCTGCGCAGATGTCTTGCTGTAACACTTAGAACTCTATTATGGCCTTCCCGGCGCGTCAGCAAGAATCTCTCGTACAATGCACATTTCCCAATAAATCGTCTCATGCGAACAGCCCCTGTGTAACAAGAATCGATGAGCTATCTACAGACTGTTATACAGTTCGAGGTAGCGATCAGCTTGCAATCTATATGCAAATTCAGCTTCAATTTTCCTTACTGACTGAGTTGAGGCATCAGCAAGCATGGTATCGTCTCTTAACATTTGTACGATACATTCTTTCAAATCATCCGAGTCACGGTACTTGGCTAGACAACCGGTCTTGCCGTGTTCAATCATATCAGATAATCCCCCGATATCGAAGCTCACCACCGGTGTCCCGCAGGCCATGCACTCCAGTACAACATTGGGTAGATTATCCGCAAGTGTCGGAAAAACCAACAGATCCGCTGCGGAATAGATCATAGCCAGCAACCAGGAATGCGAAATGTACCCAAAAGAGTGCACTGGATAGTCTCGTGCTATACGGTGCGCGCTTCCCCCCCGCCCAAGCAACAATACAGTGGTGTCGCCAAGATGTCGCCGTGCACGTTCCAAGCCTTCCTGAAAGTATCTAAATCCTTTCCTTTGGTCAAGTAAATCATGCGCTACGGTAAGAATCACCTTGTGGCCTTCCGGTATCCCCAACCAGCGGCGTGCGAGAATTTTGTCACGGGGGAAAAAAACATCGGTGTCAATCCCATATGGAATGTATAAAACATGCTTATCTTGAAACAGTGGACTCTGTTTGGCTAATTCGCATAGCCAGCGCGATGGACACACAACCGTAAAGCTCGAGTCCTGATATACCTTCTTCTTTAGTGAAAAATTCACCGTGGTGGTATCAAGAATCAAAGGAACGAAGCACTTCAAATCAGGGCACCTATTGCATTTCGTCTTCCATTTCTGACATTCGTAAGCATAAGTACAGTGTCCTGTGAAGGCCCACATGTCATGAAGAGTCCAAACCAACTTAGCGCGGCTGGATAGTTCCGGCAGAAGCCCGTAAGGAAAATATAGCTTATGGCCATGTATCGCGTGCAGATTGATGATTCTAGGTGACAAATCGCATATGCATCTTAGGAAAGTTCGGCTGGTAATCGAGCCATAGTTTTGCGGAAGCAAATAATTTCCCAAGAAATCCGCCTTTCCTGATAGAAACCGCCCTTTACGTGATAACCATGATACAGGCGGCGGCTCGTATGCGATAATCGATGAATCATCTGTTAGCTTTTCCTTGACTAATAGAGTCGAGTCGCAGCCAATAGATCGTAAAGCATCGTGCAGCCGAACAGCTGATACGCCGGCGCCATGCCCCACATCGGAAGTCGAAATGTGCAATATTTTCATTATAATGGTGCTCGTAATGCTTTTTGACGACAAATCAACGTATTCAGTCATTTGTTAGAGAAGTATTCTTCGCGCAAGGCGAATCGCTTTTTCAGCCGCAGCAAGGAGATGCCCCCCTTTAATGAGTTCGATGACACTTCCCTTTCGCATAGCCTCGCCCGACATCCGGAACTTACGGGCCAAGGCAGCCTTCCATTCACGCGCGGCGGCGCCCATATTTCCCTCTCTGAGGGTCTTACCTGGCGTGTTGATTTCTCTTGTTCCGAGAATGACTTGCGTAACATCACCACGTCTCTTTTGCTCAATTATATGAGCGAGCTGCCCCCGAAAGGCCTGCGATTTTACCGGACCGTCGTCGCCATACTGTTTTGAGATCCGGTCTAGCGAGGCGGCCAGACGATACATCTCCTTTAAGGAGAGATTCGACACCGATTGATCCCTAGAAAAATCCGGTGAGAAATAGGCCTTGAAGAGCACGTTGAGACTGATATCCATGCCTTCGGCGACAACCCTGTCAATCGTCTCCGCCAAATGATCACAGTTTGCTCTCATGACAGCACAGAGGATGGTAACGCTAGGCTCCTGGAGACCCGCCGCGTTGCGCTCCCGCACCAATGACCTGGCATTATCCCAAACCTTTTCGAAGCTTGCACCTCTTCGAAGATACTCGAATATGTCCGGCCGCAGGGTATCCATCGATATGCCGATGCCGGAAATGGGTGCCTGCAATAGTAACCTTCTTACATCGTGGTTAAGGTAGATACCATTGGTTTGAATGTCGAATCGGCCTTGGCTCTCTCGCTGGCCGCTATTTGCCAACTCCCTGAAAGTCTCTAACAGGCCAAATTTCGGAAGAAATGGCTCCCCTCCGGTGAGCAAAACGTTACTCCCTCGCAATACCAGATCACGTGCTAGATTGATTGCAGCAGGACTGCAAGTCTTGTAGTTAATGTGAAAATGCTTAGGCTCAAGGCAATAGCGGCAGGTCAGATTGCAGTCAGGGCCCAATGACAACCATATTCGCCGGACTCGGTATCTTCCGTCGTTGCCGAGATAATCATCGGAACGATAAGATCTTCCGCCCTCTCGCCAAGTCTGATACCAGTAGCATTGCGGTGAACAACCGGCTCCATGTAGATAGTCTCCGTTTAGAAAAGCTTCGCGCCTTATTTTCAACGACTTGTGGTCGTTTAATAGAGCATCTAGCTCTGTAATTCCTTTTCTGAACAATTCCTTTTGGTCTCTTATTAATACGGATTGATGATATGGGCAAAAGCGCAAATCGAGATGCTCGCGCGGCACAAGATACAATTGGCCAAATGGGGCATAGCAGGGGTGGTCAGACGGGTCGGTTCTCAAAATCGATAAACTCCAATTCGTTAGCAATTGTGCGCGATTCGGGTTTAAATTATTAACTCACGCTATAGGCGCATATGCTTTGACGAGGTAGGGCCAGGCGATAACGCCCAGAAAGTCCTTTGCATTTGGTGGCGAGGACTTGAGTATGCCGAAATTATCGCACCAGCGGAGCTGGGTGTGATCATCGTGCTCGCCAAGCGCGATGGCTGGAGCGAGAAAGAAATCCGACGGGTAAAGTCGCGGCATTGTGAAACGGAAGCTAAACCTGCAATTGCCATGCTGGGCTGCGTCGATCAGATGGCCAGACAGGAAGGTATTGAAGGCCATGATTTCGATCCGACGTCGATCCTCCAGCCGTAAGCCGACAATAATATTTTCTCGTACTCGTTGTTCGCGGGCGATGCGCAGCACGTCATCGACGTCCCAATCGACGACAAGCTCTATCTCGACCGCCTCGCCTCCCACAAAGACGTTGCCTTGGCGAAGACCATGCACGGCCAGGTAGCGTATACGCGCACCACCGTTTCCGTAGCAAAGGCATTCGGAATTTTCATAGAAAACGCAGTCTCCGCTCGGTTCAATCGTATCGCTGATCTCCCGCTTGGGGATCTCGGCCTTTTGTTGAAATAGCTCGGTCCGATATTCATTAACCACGGCATCGGTCGCGCCGAATGCGGCTAGTCTGCCGCCTCGCAGGTACAATGCGCGCTCGGTATTGCTCTTGATAAGGTCGAGGTCGTGAGAAACGAGCAGTATGGTGCAGCCGCTGTCGCGCAGCTCGGCAAAGCGCTTCAAGCATTTTCGTTGAAACAAGCCGTCGCCGACGCTCAGCGCCTCATCAATGATCAAGACATCGGGGTCGACGTTCATCGTGGTGGCGAACGCCAGCCGGGCGAACATGCCGGAGCTGAAGTGCTTCATTGGCTGGGTGATGAAGTCGCCGAGATCGGCGAACGCCAGAATGGCGTCCAGTTTGGCCTCAATGTCGCGGCGGCGCAGTCCCATCAGGGTGCCGTAAAGAAAAATATTCTCGATGCCGGTCATCAGCGGATTGAATCCCGCACCAAGCTCCAGGATGGAACTGACGGTTCCGTTGACTTCAATCTCGCCGGTCGTGGGGGTCAGAACACCGCAGATGACCTTCAGCAGGGTCGACTTGCCGGAACCATTGCGACCGATGATGCCAACGGTCTCTGCCTTGCCGATCTCGAAGCTGACGCTGTCCAACGCCATGAAGTCATGGTGACGTTTCCCGGCGAACGGGAACAAGGCTTCGATCGCACGGTCCCGGCGACGCTCGTAGAGCAAATAACGTTTGCTTAGGTCCTGGGCACGCAGTGCGATCTCACTCATTACAGAACGTCCGCAAAATGTCGACGGAGCCGATCGAAGACCGTCGAGCCGACCAGCAACAGCAGCAACACCAAGCTCCAAAAGTAGAATAGCGCGACGGGCTCTTCCCAGAACCACTGATTGCCGATGACGGCCTTCCGATAGCCAGCGATGACATAGGCCATGGGATTCAGGTCGATAACCCAGCGATAGCCGTTTGGCAGACTATCGGCCGACCAAAATACGGGAGTAAGCCAAAAGCCGAATTGGACCAGCATGGCTGCGATCTCGCCGATATCACGGAAGAAAACCGCGGCGGCGCTCGTCAGCCAGCTGATACCCAGCGCGAGCAGGTAGGCCCCCAACATGTAATAGAAGACTTGGAGCCAATACCAGGAGGGGGCATAACTGGTGACCATGACAACGATCAGCAGCCCGACCAGTAAGACGCCGTGGATCAGCAATGCGCTATTCAGCTTGATGAGCGGTAGCAAACCGACCGGAAACACCAGTTTCTTTACCAGGAAGTCGTTCTCGAGAATACTGCGGGTGCCACCGAGCACCGCATCGGCGAAGAAGAACCAGGGTAACATCCCGAGGGTGAGCCAGAGGACGAACGGCTTGTCGCTGACCGGCCCGATCTTGAACCCGACCTGGAAGACGAACCAGAGGATGGCAATGCTCGTGGCAGGCTGGATGAAGGCCCAAGCGATCCCCAGGACATTGCCGACATAGCGACGCCGTAGTTCGCTTGCCGTCAAGGCATAAACGAGTGTCAGCCGGGCGAGAGCCAAATGCGCTGTCAGCTGTTCGGTCATATGAAGAACCAACTTCGATGTCGCAATGCCCGCCATGGTCTGTTGATCACCCCCAAGGCGTTCCGCGCCTTGCGATGACTCGACGTGCGACCCAGCGCCAGGTCCTCGTCTTGCTGATATGGGAAAACCAACGATCCAGTTCGTGCAAACGCTGCTGAGCCGAGCCCAGTTGGTCGGCAAGTGCCGTGTTCTGATCGGTTCGATTCAATAGCTTAACCAATTGCTCACTGATGACCTCGAACCGAACTGAGGTGGCCAAGCTGACCGGATCTTGACTCGATACTGCTAGTCGCGCCGGATCCCAGTCCAATGGTTTGCGCAGCAGCCACTTTCCATCGTCGACCTCAGGCTGAAGGCCGAGTTGGCGGGTAAAACGCGCTACCGCGGAGCGCACACCAGGCCAGTATTCATCGTGATCGTCGCCGAGTAGGACCCCACCGGGGGCCACCAGCGGCCAGAAATCGAGCAGATCCGAGAGAACTTCTTCCTCTTCATGACTCGCGTCGATATAGATCAGTTCTGCTTGAACGCCATGCACGGTCAGCCATCGCGCCCCGATTCTCGCGGTCTGCGGGAATGGTGTGATTAGGGCCTGCATCCCGGTCTTCAGCACGTTTGCCAAGAATTGATAATATACGCTTGGGTAGCCGTTGCGCAGGTTCAGTGAAAGATATCGGTCGGGGTCCTGCTTGTCCTTCCAGAACTCCAGCGATCCGAGCCAGGTGTCGATGCACACGATCTCGGCTTCAATCCCTAGGCGACGCAAGCACTCGGCCATGTGTAACGCGGAAGCGCCTTTCCAGGTACCAACCTCAATGACGCGCCGGGGTCGCAACTCGGCGAGGAGTCGCTCGAAGATTGGATGTTGGCTACCCCAGCCCTGGAGATCGGGCGGATAGGCGTCGGCATCGAAGTCCGCGTAGGGATTGCTGGAAAACAACTGGTCACGCAACAGATCGGGCATTCTGGACTCTTTTTGCATGGGTACGGTAGCAATCCGGTCTGTCTATTGCAGCCCGGTCAACTTCGCTGCTCGCCGCATGCCCGACACTCTCATTCGGCTTGAAGCACCTATCGTATTCCGGGACGCGGTTCAGATGGGTAATGCTGTTCGGGATTCGCTCGTGGGTGGTGCTGGTGCGTGCCATTGATGCCACCGCCAGGCCGACGCGATGATCTCGTCCAGCGACGGGTAGCGGGGCTGCCAGCCGAGAACCTCCTGTGCCTGGCTCGCGTCCGCAACCAGTCGCGGTGGATCGCCGGGGCGTCTTGGGCCGAGGACAACCGGGATGTCCCTGCCGGTAATCTCCCCTGCGTGCGCAATCACTTCCCGCACGGAAAAGCCCTGGCCGTTGCCAAGATTATAGGCGACGCTCGGTCCTCCACTCTGCAATGACCGTAACGCGAGGACGTGGGCGTCGGACAGGTCCGACACATGGATATAGTCGCGGATGCAGGTGCCGTCCGGTGTGTCATAGTCATCGCCGTAAACCGTGATGGACGGGCGTATGCCTGCTGCGGCGTCGAGCACGAGGGGGATCAAGTGGGTCTCCGGATCGTGTCGCTCGCCGATCTCGGCATCCGGATCGGCACCGGCGGCATTGAAGTAGCGCAGGGCAATCCAGTTCAGCCCGTGCGCGGTTGCAAAGTCCCCAAGCATCCGCTCGATCATCAGCTTGGAGGCGCCGTAGGGATTGATCGGGCGCTGCACATGGCCTTCGTCGATCGGTACCCGCTGCGGCTCTCCGTAGGTCGCGCAGGTGCTGGAGAAGACGAGCTGCCCGATACCGTGGTCGCGCATCGCCTCCAGCAGCGTGAGGCTTCCGACAACATTGTTGCGGTAGTATTTGCCGGGATTGAGGACCGATTCGCCGACATAGGCATAGGCGGCAAAGTGCATCACGGCGGCGGGTCGGTACTGCGCGATCACGGCGTCCAGACGGGCGCGGTCGCCGATGTCGCCCTCCTCCAACGGTCCCCAACGCACCGCCCAGCGGTGGCCATAGACCAGGTTGTCGTAGCTGACGGGTGTGAAGCCGGCGTGGGCGAGGGCCTTGCAGGCATGGCTGCCGATGTAGCCGGCGCCGCCGGTGACCAGAATGGTGTTGCTCGAAGCCATCTGAATTTCGGTTAAACCCCGTTGATTTAAGGCGCTGCAAGCAACTGCTTGAAATAGGCGACGGTCGGCTTCGGCCCCTCGCGCAGCGACGCTAGAATCCATTGCCTTGCGGACGAAAAATTCTCTCTTCGGTGCGATCCGGGATTTGCCCCTCTTTGAGGATATGCATCCGTGTTCGAACCAATCAATAGCTCCAAGGATCCCTGTACCTAAGAGGCCATTATAGGGGAAGGCTGAACCAGACTCAATTTCTCTCTGCCAGCCTTGATCATAACTCCGGCCACCGTCCTTGCGACGACCCGTCGCGGCCGGACGGCCGGAAAAACGATCATGACCGACGACCATCATTCCTCCACCACGTCGCGCTGCACGATGGCTCGTCCCTGGAACATGTCGCGGGTCTTGCGCGCCAGGTTGCGGGCGTTGCGGGCGAGCACATCGCGCAGCGCAGTATACCGCTCCGTCTGGGCGGCGTGGTGGCCGACCAGGTAGGACTTACTAAGGTTTTCGACTGAGATGGCAATGTCTGACATAGGGGAAGGTGGGGACTAAAGGCTCAATGTGGTGCGCAAGGTGTTGTCAAGGCTGGCAGTTTGCATTGAAATAATTATCTATCATAGACTTAGATTGGACGCAACCGTTCAGCCCCCTACCCCCAGGGCGGAACCGTTCTAGCCAGGACTCTCTGTTGCAACCGGCGGTTGTCCGCAACACTGGACAACGCCAGGTGGCCCGGGTATAAAGCACGTCGGTCCCCTTACTGTCCGAGGCCCCGTGCGTGAACCTTCGTGAG
>NZ_CAJAXH010000221.1 GCF_903946935.1 uncultured Thiodictyon sp. | reverse complement strand
CGACCTTTGCCAGAAAATCAAAAACTTCATCGACTATTTCAACAAGACAATGGCCAAACCATTCCGCTGGACCTACCAAGGCAAGCCGTTGGCAGCCTAGCTTGACATGGTCCGAGCACTTTCATCCTGCGGTACTAGGGGCTATGGGGTAAGCGGTCGCGGCCTGGGGGCGGCGCCTACGGGGGCAGGAGCGGCCCCCAGGCGGCGGCTGACCGGTGACCTACTCCGTGATGCGGATCGGGGTGCCGTCCCGGACCAGGCGCCAGATCTCATCGATGTCCTGGTCCTGGAGGGCGATGCAACCGTTGGTCCAGTCGAGCTTGTGGTAGTCGGCCCGCACCACCGGGGACGTCGTCCCATTGGGCAGCCCGTGCAGCATGATCATCCCACCCGGCTGCACGCCGAGGTACTGCGCCAATTGCACGTCCCGCGCGTTGGGATAGGACACGTGGATCGCCTTGTGGTAGTTACTGTTGGGATTGCGCCAGTCCAGGATATAGTCGCCGACCGGGGTGCGCTTGTCCCCTTCCTGGATCTTGTGTCCCCGCGGATTATCGCTGAGGGAGACCTTATACTCCTTGAGCACTTGGCCGCTCTTGAGCAACTGCAGCTTGCGTTCGGACTTTTTCACCAAGACCCGATCGGCGTAGTCCGCCTTCACGGTCTTGGCCCCGCCCCCGCCGCAACCGCCGAGGGTCAGGGTAACGGTCACGGCCAGGGCGGCGGCAAGGCCCTGGGTTACACGGCGGGCGGTACGGATCGAGTGATTGCGCATGGTATGGGTTCCCCAGGGTGTCGGCGGGGTGCCGGAACTAGAATCGACAACGCGAAGTTTAGGTAACTTGCTGAGAATAAACAAACCGCATTCTGTACGGTTCAAGACCCGGGCAGGACGCGCAGAAACAGGGTTTTAAGATAGGCGGTCTCCGGGATCGCCGGGTGGACCGGATGATCCGGTCCCTGCTGGCCGGTCTCCAGGAGTTGCAGAAAGCGCCCGGCGCGCCGGCCGGCCTGCTGGACGGTGCGCAGGAAGGCATCGCGGTTCATGTGGAAGGAGCAGGATGAGGTCACCAGCAGTCCGCCCGGTGCCAGGAGCTCGATGCCGAGCCGGTTGAGCCGGGCATAGGCCTGCACGCCCTCCTTCTCGTCCTTGCGGCGCTTGATGAAGGCCGGCGGGTCTAGGATCACGGTGTCGAACTGCCGACCCTCGTCGCGCAGCCCACGCAACACCTCGAAGGCGTCACCCTGAAGCGGGCGGACGCGCTCGCTCAAGCGGTTGCGCTCGGCGTTGTCCGCCACCCGCTCCAGTGCGGCGGCCGAACTGTCGACGCAGGTCACCTCGGTCGCCCCCAGGGCCGCGGCGCGCAGGCCCCAGGCACCGATGTAGCTACAGACGTCGAGCACCCGTTCGCCCACCCCAAAGCGGGCCAGGCGGGTGCGGTTTTCCGCCTGATCGAAGAACCAGCCGGTCTTCTGGCCGGTGATGGGCGAGACCAGGAAATCGAGACCGTGCTCGGTCAGGATCAGCGCATCCGCGGGGTCCCCCAGGACCGTCTCCACGCCCTGGGTCAGGCCCTCCAATTCGCGCACCGAGGTATCGTTGCGCACCACGATGGCACGGGGCTTGAGCACCTGCTCCAGGGCGGCGAGGACCTCAGCGCGTACCCGCTCCATCCCGGCGGTGGTGAACTGCACGGCGAGCAGGTCGGCATAGCGGTCGACGATGAGTCCCGGCAGACCGTCGCTCTCGCCGAACACCAAGCGGTAGAAGGGGCGCCGATAGAGCCGCTCGCGCAGCGCCAGCGCATCATGGATGCGCAACAACCACAGGGCCGGGGTCAGCGGGCGGTTGCGCTCCCGGCTGACCAGGCGGGCGCAGATCAGCGAGTGCGGGTTGACATAGCCGTGGCCGATCCAGCGCTCATGGTCGCTCAGGACCTCCACCGGTTGTCCGGGTGCCAGGTCCTTCAAGGGAGTCGCCGCAGTGTCGACCTCATTGCTGTAGACCCAACAATGGCCGGCGAGCAGGCGGCGTTCCTGGTCTTTGCGCAGCAGCAGCGGCATCGGCTTCATAGGGATAGTCCTAAGGTGCTTGATCGTGGGGCGGGGGCCAACCGGCAAGGGTAACAGATGCGGGGCGCGCCTGCCCGCCGGGGCATCGCCGAATCGTTAGACAACGCCCCGACGCCCCGGCTGCCGGGCGGCCGTCTTGGACACTCCCCCTCCCCGCCCTCGCCCACGAGGGGGGAGGGAGAAGTGGACCGCGCTCCCGGCGCGACTTTCAGGGTAACGGCTCAGGTGCCGACCTTGAGCTTTTGGCCCGGGCGGACGTTGTTGTCGTTGGGCCCCAGCTTGTTGAGCCGACGCAACTCGGCCACCGAAATCCCGTTGGTGCTGGCGACGCGGTACAGGGTCTCCTGCGCCTTCACCACATGGAACTTGGTATTGCCGGACGGGCCTTCGTCCTTGGCGGTCTTAGCGGTCTTGGCGTCGGACTTCTTCGCGTCGGACTTGGCGGTCTTGGCATCGCCCTTCGCGCCCTTCGGCTCGGCCTTGGCCGTCTTGGTATCCGCCTTCCCTGATTTTCCGGCCTTCGGCTCGACCTTGGCGGTCTTGGTCTCGCCCTTGGCGGCCTTCGGGTCCACCTTGGCGGTCTTGCTCTCGCCCTTGGAGGCCTTGGGTTCAGCCTTGGCAGTCTTGGTCTCCGCCTTGGCGTGTCTCGCCCGCGTGGCACGCGGCGCGGGTTGCGCGTCTTCCTCGTCGTCCTCGCGTGTCACCCGCGGATGGCGCGCCTTGGCCGCCGTGGGCTCGGGCCGGGCTTCAATCTCCGGCTCTGACGGCGGCTCAAAGCGCGGCTCGACCGGTGGCTCGACCCGGGCGATCCGCGGCTCGGGCGGCGCCGCCTTGGCCACCTTGGGCTCAGGTGTGGGCTCAAACCGGGGCTCAAACCGGGGCTCAACTGGCGGCTCAAAGCGCGGCTCAACCCGAGCGACCCTTGGCTGCGGCGGCGCAACCCGCGCGACCGGGGCCGCCGGCATCGGCAGGTCGGCAAAGGCCGGTTCCGCTGACGTCGCCTTGAAGGCCAGGGAGGCCGCCGCCGAGGTCATGGGCTCGGCCATGGGCCGGCGCGACACAATCTCTGGGCTGTAGCGCGACGGCTGGCTGCCCACCCGTTGCAGACTGCCGGCCGGCAGCCACACCGTACTGCCGGCGGGCAAGTCCGTGCGCCCACTGAGGGCCGCGCTGCGCCAGTGCTGATTCAGGCTGGCCAGGCTCCCGGTGGAGAGTCCGTAATGGCTGGCCACCTGATCGGCCGGCATGCTGCTGGCCAAGACCAGGCGTTCGTGTGGCCAGGGCGATTCATACTGAATGCCTTCGGGGAAATAGCGCTGCGGATGACCGGCCACCTCGCGTGCAGCGATAAATTCAGCGTAATAGTTACGTGAGGCGAACTTGAACGCCTTACCCTGATAGTTCTTGACGATACGGCCGAAGTCCTGACCGTACTGGGCCTTGGCATTGGCCATGCCGCCCTGGCCATGGTTGTAACTGGTGATGGCCAGCGGCCAACTGCCCAGGCGGTTGTAGGCCTGAGACAGATAGCCGGCGGCGCCCTGGGCGGAGAGGATCGGGTCCATGCGGTCATCCACCGCCCCGTTGACATGCATGAAGATGCGACCGGTGGCCGGCATGAACTGCCAGACCCCGGTGGCCCCGGCGCTGGAGACTGCATTGGTCTGGAACGAAGACTCGACATGGGGCAGATAGGCCAGGTCCTCCGGCAGCCCATGGGCGCGCATGACCTCGCGGAAAGCCTTGTCATACCGGCCGCTGATCTCCACCCCGCGACGGAACCGATCGCGCAGGCCGCGCTGCGCACGGACCCGCTCGGCCGCCCCGTAGACACCGCGGGCACCGCCGTCCTGCTCGAACTTGGCGAGCAACACCTGCTGCTGTGGGCTCAGGGGCGCATGACTGGACTGACGCCGCTCCAGATCGCGCACCAGGTCCTTGTAATACTCCTGGCGGGCGCGGACGAAACCCTGCTGCTCCGCCGTGTAACCGCCCTTCGAGATGACGCCGGGCAGCTCCGCGACCTCATAGATCACGCCCATGTGCTCGTCGTCGTGGAAGGCGACCTTGTCGCGACCCCAAACACCGTAGACATTGCGCCAAAAATTCACGTTGGGCTCGATCTCCGCGGGCACCGGAAAGGCCCCCGCGGAACCATAGTCCACTGGGCGCGTATCGACCGCGACATCCTTCTGACTGCCGCCACCGCCGCAGCCCCCAAGGGACAGCACGGCGATCGCCGTCAGGGCGCCGATCAGGAACGGAACGGGGCGCCAGACGCGCCTCCGTCGGATACTGAGAATTGGTTCAGCGTAGCTCATGCTCGTAATTCCCCCCCGGGTGTGACATGGTTGGCCGTCGGCCAGTCGCGAGCGCTGTGAAATCTTCGCCGATCAGCCCTTTGGAAGCAATTGCTCTGTGCCTCCGAGCGTGCCTGCGTGCCCCTTGGTCGTCATTCCGGCCGGGACGCCGGAATCCAGGCCACGGACGGCCATCGCTCGACCGGTACGGACGCGCAGATATAGCGGGGGCGGCCGGCGCGCCTACAGTGGATTGCCCGCCGCGTCGCTCAGTGGGTCCAGCCCCTCGGACTCCAGGAGCGTGAGCAGCCGGATCAGCGGCAGGCCGATCAGCGCGCTGGGGTCCTCCCCCTCCAGGCGCGCGAACAACGCGATGCCCAGCCCCTCCGACTTGAAACTGCCGGCGCAGTCGTAGGGCTGCTCGCGGTCCAGGTAGGCGCAGATGCGCGCGCGGGTCAGGCGCCTGAAATGGACATGAAAGGGCTCCACCAGGGTCTGGGTGCGCCCGGTGATGGCATTGACCACACACAGCCCGGTCTGGAACACCAGGGTGCGCCCGGAGGCCAGCTCCAGTTGGGCGATGGCCCGCTCGCGGTCGCCCGGCTTGCCGAGTACCTGGTCGTCGATGCAGGCCACCTGGTCCGAACCGATGACGATGGCATCCGGGTGCCGCTCCGCCACCGCCGCCGCCTTGGCCTCGGCCAGGCGCAGCACCAGCACCTGCGGCGGCTCCCCCGGCCGGCGGGTCTCGTCCACCGCCGGGGCCACGGCGGTGAAGGGCAGCCCCAACCGTTCCAGCAAGGCGCGGCGAAAGGGCGAGGTGGAGGCAAGGATCAGCGGCTGGTGCATGGCGGTTTACAATCGGTTCGGGGTCGGCCGACTATCCTAAGCCGTTCGAGCCCCCGCGGCACCTGCCGTTGGGGGCGCTGGCGATCGTCATCGCCTGTCACTGCTTTCCGGCGGCGCCGCCGCTGCATCCCCCAGCTCCGCCCGGTAGCTGTGCAGGGCCTGACGCAGGGTCGGGAGATAGCGATCCGCCAGGAAGTCGCGCGGGAGTCCCAGCCGATCCAGCTCACGCACGATCGCCCGACTCTCCCCGGCGATGACCAACTGCGCCCCGCGCCGGCGCAACGCCTCGCGCACCTCCTGGAGGGCGTCCAGCCCGGTCACATCCAGCTCGGCGATCGGCAGGATGTCGAGCACGAACCACTTGAGTTCAGGCCCGCCCGCGTTCATGGCCTTGAGCGCCTCACGTTTGAAATAGGGGGCGTTGAAAAAGACCAGGGCGGAATGGAAGCGCCACAGCACCAGCCCGGGGATGGTCTGCACGCCCGGCGCCTCGTCCGTGGCACGGAACCCGGCATGCCCCTCGCCGAGACGATGCCGGTGAGCTGGGTGCGCCCGCCGGCCGAGTCGCTCATGGCGGTGCGCGAATCGGCCCCGCCGATCGCAAAGCCCTGGGTGAGTGCCGAGATGATGTGTAGCGCAATACCGTTTAAGAAGCCCACCAGGATCGGGCGGGAAAGAAAGTCCGCGAGCGCCCCCAGACGCAACTGACTGGCGGCGATGCAGAGCACCGTTGGCGTGCCCTGCTGCTGATGTCAAATGGTTAAGCGATTCCTCCGTGACTGGCGCCCGCTGGCAAGCGCCATCGGCCACCGCTAACGCTGCGGTGGCCCGCGCCTGAACCCCAGGTGTGCAACCGACCCGACCATTATCCGTTGCCGCGTCGCCGCGCTCTGGCTAGGATGCCCGAAGGCGGGTCGGCACGACTTGAGGTTACTGTGAAAGTCGCGCCGGGACCCGGTGGGAGCGGCTCCAGCCGCGCCGGAACCTGGCAAATTGCCGCGACCTGCAATCTGCTGGCGGCCGGCGCGGGTTACTCATCAGGTGGACTATTGCCATGACCGATCCAATCGTTACGAAAGCCGGTGGGTGCCGACGGCGGCCACGTCTCACCGCTGCCTTATGGCTCGCGCTGGCCGTGCCGCCACTCGCGCTCCAGGCCGAAGCCGTGCCGCGCGAGGCCATGCTCGCCGCCCATAACCGCGTGCGGGCCGAGGTGGGGGTGGGGCACCTGCAATGGTCCGCCGCACTGGCGGATAGCGCACAGGAATGGGCGGACACACTCGCCACCCGCAATGGCTGCGCCATGAAGCACAGTCACGGCGACCTGGGTGAGAACCTCTACTGGGCCAGTCCGGTGCGGTGGTCCAACGGTCGTCGGCAGCCACAGTCGATCACTCCCGTGCAGGTAGCCGACTCCTGGGCCGGGGAGCGGCGCTTTTATCGGCCCGCGACCAACGACTGTGCTGCGGGCCAAGCCTGCGGTCACTACACCCAGATGGTCTGGGCCTCGACCACCCAAGTCGGTTGCGCCTATCGCGTCTGCGCCAATGACGAACAGGTCTGGGTCTGTCACTACCGCCCGGCCGGAAATATCATCGGCCAGCCGCCTTACTGACCGCGGGCGACCTTGATTGGCGTCGCGGCCTGGGGCCGCTCCTACCCGCGTAGGAGCGGCCCCCAGGCCGCGACGGATGACGGCCAGACGATCGATCCGCACAGCGGACCCTACGGCTGGCACCGCGCCCCTAGGGTCCGCTGCGCGGACCATCGAGCTCGCGGCTAGCACCGCTGGAGTCTGGGAGCGCCGACATGCTGTCGGCGACGGCGTTAAGCGCCGTTGGGTCCTCGCGAAAACAAAGCCTTTTGCCATTAACCGCGAAACCGCCGCCCGCGGCTGGCCGACAGAATGTCGGCGCTCCCAGGCGGGAACGGCCGGCGCCCGCCCCGTTCTTGCCCACGTTCTGGAGCGCTATCACGAGCGCGGAAAGAGGCGCGCTGGCCGGAATAGAAACCAAGGCCGTATAGCGCCCCAACAGGGTCGAACAGACCAGCCCAGGGTACCGCCCTCGGTTCGCGTTGTCTATTCGGCCCCGCCATCGATGCCTTCTTCACCAGGGCCTTAATCCTCGCTCCAGCCACCGATGAAGGTCGGTTGGCCATCAGCCCGACCGACTGGGGGCGCCGCACCCAGTGGCCGAATCGACGCTCAATGCCTCGTTGAAGGAGTGAGCCTCAATACCCTCCTCATCAAGTATGGGTGTCTGACTGATTCTGGCAGCCTATGCGGTCGACCAACTGTGTCTCGGCCTTGATCATCGCTCCAGCCACTGGAGGTCGAGGCTTTACCGTGAAAGTCGTCGCAAGCCAATGTCGCTGAAGTATTTTTCACGCAAAAACGACAGGAGAGCGCAGGAGTGCCCCGTTAGCCTGACACACTTTCATGTTCAGGGGTGGCAGGCACACCTTCCAT
>NZ_CAJAXH010000220.1 GCF_903946935.1 uncultured Thiodictyon sp. | reverse complement strand
GGTAGCCGCGGTCGAACTGCATGCCCTCCACCACGTCCAGCTCGTTGTGCAGGGAGGTGCCTTCCTCGACGGTGATGACGCCTTCCTTGCCGACCTTTTCCATCGCCTGGGCGATCTTGTTGCCGATATCGGTGTCGCCGTTGGCGGAGATGGTGCCGACCTGGGCGATCTCCTTGTTCTCGGTGCAGGGACGCGACAGGGTCTTCAGCTCGGCGGTGGCGGCGATCACGGCCTGGTCGATGCCGCGCTTCAGATCCATCGGGTTCATGCCGGCCGCGACGGCCTTAAGGCCCTCGCGGACCATGGCCTGGGCCAGGACGGTCGCGGTGGTGGTGCCGTCACCGGCCACGTCGGAGGTCTGGGAGGCGACTTCCTTCACCATCTGGGCGCCCATGTTCTCGAACTTGTCCTTCAGCTCGATTTCCTTGGCCACGGACACGCCGTCCTTGGTCACGGTCGGGGCGCCATAGGACTTCTCCAGGACCACGTTGCGGCCCTTCGGGCCCAGCGTCACCTTGACCGCGTTGGCCAGGATGTTCACGCCTTCCATCATACGGGCACGGGCATCGCCACCGAACTTAACGTCTTTTGCACTCATGGGAATCTTCTCAATTGAATCTGTGGTCAGGGGCGCCGCGGGGCGTCACGCCCTGAGGGGCCACTGGGGGGCAAACTGGGGGACCGTCGGGTGACGGTCAGGCGGCGCTTAGGCCTCGACGACGCCCATGATGTCGTCTTCGCGCATCACCAGGAAGTCTTTGCCGTCGAGCTTGACTTCGGTGCCGGAATACTTGCCGAACAGGATGCGGTCGCCGACCTTGACGTCCAGCGGACGGACCTCGCCGTTCTCCAGGATCTTGCCGCGGCCGGCCGCGATCACCTCGCCTTGGATCGGCTTCTCGGTGGCAGAGTCGGGGATGACGATGCCACCGGCGGTGGTACGCTCCTCTTCCATGCGACGGACAACGACGCGATCATGCAAGGGACGAATATTCATCTGGATATTTCCTCAGAAGATGGGGGTGTGGTGAGGGTACACCGGCGCGGGAAGGCACCCGGGCTGTTAGCACTCACCGCTAGCGAGTGCCAATATTAGGCACAAACGCTCGAGTGTCAAGCCGGGACGACACGCGGTCGGCAAAATTGGGAGCGGCGGCAAGGCCACATTGGCAGCATCCGGGCTCGGAGCAAACGTCACGAAATATTGATTTATAAAGTCTTTATTGCTTTTCCAGGCACCTGAGCGCGACCCTGGGAGCGCCGCACCCCAGTGTGGCGAGTCTACGGGCCGACCGTGGCCCCTGGATGTCTTGCGCGAACAGCGCCGGAAAAACACAAGAATATAATGGCGGCTCAGAGCTACGGCCGTCTGCCCCCAAGACACCGCGAACGGGGCAGCCATCGGCCTGGATGCCGCGGATAACTGCTGTCACGGCCGGGCGCGTCGAGCAGTCCAGCCAAGCCTCAGCTTTCAATCTCTAGGCAGTGCGCATTGTCATCCTCGAGGCTTGCCTCGATGTTTCACGATGCGTTGAGCACAACCGCGTGACGCTCACGGTCGGCAGCATAGGCGAGACACGCCCTTGCATCGGCTATTTCCAGCTCCGGAAAGTCCTCAATGATCTCATCGGCGGTCATGCTAATGACTGGGCGACCACCACGCTTACCAGGCTGAATTGCGATTCGGTCGTGGTATTTCATCTTGTCCGCTGCTATTGGAAAAATCGATCCGCCGGGCCACGGAAAAAAGGGCCTTGATCATAGTTCCGGCCAGCGGCGATCGGTCCACACAGCGGACCCTACGGCTTGCGTCGCGCCCGTAGGGTCCGTAGGGTCCGCTGTGCGGACCGACGACCTCGCGGTTGGTGCGGTGGCCGGGGTTATGACCAAGGCCGAAAAAAGCACGTCCCAAACGACCATTATCGCCGCGCTCGGGCTTATTCGGCGAACGAATCGCCAGCCTAATCCATGATCAACCCATATTGCTTTGCCAAGGCTTGGTTAAAGACCATCACGGCTGTTGGCGAGAGTCGCCAAGTGTTTACCAGGGGCTGGAGACTTAGGGCCAGCGCATCTTTGATGGGCGGCAACCATGCATCAGGAAAGGGGTTCGGGTCTCCCTTAATCACCAGCACCAGCCGAAAGTCTGCTTTAGCCAAATCGAGCACCTTGAACGACGTAGGAAGCTCGTACTTGTAGTCAGGATGACGACCTAGACACGTCGCTACTGCCAACATCATTGTATTAGTTAGCTTGGCGCATATCTTTCCAATGAATTTGTCAAAATCGTCTTGCTTCACCGCCGGATTGGGGCTTCCGGTCTTGGCCTCCACCGTCCAGATGAGTGGCGGGCGCTTCCGGCGATGTTCGATCCGGACAAATTCGGCGATTTGGACTCCCTGGCTTATTTCAAGGTAGCAAGCGCTGTGCTCGATTTCCCAACAGTCCTCGGAAGGAAACGGCCCGAAAACCATTCCGGACTCAACAACGCGCACATCGGTCATTGCAGTGCAACCTTGATCTCTTCCTTGTAGAGATGAATCGACTCGGCAACGATCGGATTATCCGGCATGCCGCGTTTGAGGTCGTCCGATATCCAACCGTCCTCGGTCGCGGAGATCACTGGAATCGATAAGCCTTGTTGCTGCGAAATCAAGAACAGCTTTTTGATGACGAAGTACGAGTGGCTGGCGAGAAAGAACTGGACTCCGCGGCCAGCGAGCACCGCCACGATATCCAGCAATTTCGAGATCGCTATGGGATGCAAGGCCGACTCCGGTTCGTCGATGAGCACGATTGATCGTGTATCGAGATAGCGGTTGCCGAGCAGCGTATCGAGAATCGCTATTTTTTTGATGCCCTCGGCAGTGACCCCGATCGGAAAGCGGTGGCGGCCGGTGCGGAACTGCCAGCGGCCCGCTGTGTCGTCATATTCGACTACGCCCCCGATGATATCCTCCAGACTCTTACGGGACGAAGCGAACTCAGCGTAGTTCTTCCCGGCGGTTCGCGGATGCTGAAGCGCCCGAGCCAAATCCAAATAGGTGTCGTCAAAACCAAAGACACTATCCTGCTCGCGAGACTTGAGAATGATCTGCTGGAGTGACAGGATTTCCTTAGCGGGCAGGAAGATCGAGTTGCTGCCCCGCGCCGGCAGATGGTTCTCCAGCGTGGTAATCTGCTTGCTGGTATCTTTACCGAAGCTGTAGCGGAATTCATGTTCATCAAGCATAACGCGACAAGACAAGGGCTCATCCGCTCCCTTGGTTACCAAGTCGCCGATCTTTTCTGCCTGAAAAGTCCAATAGAGTTTCTCGGCCAAGATCGCTGCGGCTGAACGCTGCTCATCGCCACGGCCATAGCTCTCGATGGTGCGCAGCGCGCTGTAAATCGCTTTCAGCAGAAAGGTCTTGCCGCAGCCGTTGTCCCCGATGACGAGATTGATTGATCCAAGGTCCAGCCATTTTAGGGTACTCAGCGGGCCAAAGTTCGTCAGTTTAATTCGATTCAGCATCCCTCAACCTGCCAATGCAATAGGTCAAAATGGTCATTTCGACCCAGGATCGGCGGCAACCAAGGTGCCGCCGATCCTGGCCCTAAGCCTCAGCCCCGCTTGCGCCCCGCCACCCGCAGCCGCAAGGCATTGAGCCGGATAAACCCGGTGGCATCGCCCTGGTTGTAGGCCCCGGCATCCTCCTCGAAGGTGGCGATGGAGGCGTCGAACAGGCTGTCGGTGGGCGAGCGGCGCCCGACCACCAGCACATTGCCCTTGTAGAGCTTGAGCCGGACCTCGCCGTTGACCACGCTCTGGGTCTGGTCGATGGCGGCCTGGAGCATCAGGCGCTCCGGGCTGTACCAGAAGCCGTTATAGACCAGGCTGGCGTAGCGGGGCATCAGCTCGTCCTTCAGGTGCGCCGCCTCCCGGTCAAGCGTCAGTGACTCCATGGCGCGGTGCGCCTTGAGCAGGATGGTGCCGCCGGGGGTCTCGTAGCAGCCGCGCGACTTCATGCCGACGAAGCGGTTCTCAACGATGTCGTCGCGGCCGATGCCGTTCGCCCCGCCGATGCGGTTGAGTTCCGCCAGCAGGTCCGCCGGGCTCATGGCCGCGCCGTTGACGGCCACGCAGTCGCCGCCGGCGAAGGTGAGCGTAATCTCGGTCGGGCGGTCCGGGGCCTGCTCAGGGGCGACGGTCCAGCGCCACATGTCCGGGCCGGGCTCGACCCAGGGGTCCTCCAGGTCATAGCCCTCGTAGGAGATGTGCAGCAGGTTGGCGTCCATCGAATAGGGCGACTTGGTGCCGTCGCGCTTCATCTCGACCGGAATCTTGTGTTCCTCGGCATAGGCCAGCAGCTTCTCGCGCGACAGCAGGTCCCACTCCCGCCAGGGGGCGATGATCTGGATGTCGGGCTTGAGCGCGTAGGCGGTCAGCTCGAAGCGCACCTGGTCGTTGCCCTTGCCGGTCGCCCCGTGGGAGATGGCGTCCGCCCCGGTGGCGATAGCGATCTCCACCAGGCGCTTGGCGATCAGCGGGCGGGCGATCGAGGTGCCGAGCTTGTACTCGCCCTCGTAGAGCGCGTTGGCGCGCAGCATGGGGAACACGAAGTCCCGGACGAACTCCTCACGCAGGTCGTCGATGTGGATCTCCGTGACCCCGGCCGCTTGTGCCTTGGCACGGGCCGGCTCCACCTCCTCCCCCTGGCCGATATCGGCCGTGAAGGTCACCACCTCGCAGCCGTAATTCTCTTGCAGCCACCGCAGGATAACGGAGGTATCCAGGCCCCCCGAGTAGGCCAGCACCACCTTGTCGATCTTGCCCTTTGCCATCGTCTTGCTCTCGAATTTGCGGAAAAACGGCCAGTATAGAGCGCGGCGGGGCGTGTCGCTCGGTCGGCACACCAAACCTTAGGGCCCCCCTGTCACGCCATGGGTTGCCCCTATGGTCAGGGCTATCTCTTATCACGCCCGGTGTCGGCGCAACAGGCCAGGGCCTGGTTGCAGTGAGCCCCCCCGCCAGGGGGGCGGGAGCCAGCGGCTCAATCCCTGAGAAACCCCGACACCGCCGCGATGAAGTCGTCTGGCTGGTCCGCATAGACCCAGTGCCCGGCGTTGGCGATGGTGCGCAGGCGGGCCAGGGGGAAGAGCGCGCGGATGCGCGGCAGGCCAGCGCCGGACACATAGTCGGAGCGGCTGCCGTAGAGGAAGAGGACGGGGCCGGGGAATTGCAGGCCGCCGGCCGCCGGGAAGCCCAGTATCTGGTCGAGGGAGCGGGCGAGCACCGCCAGATTGACCCGCCAACCCCAGCCGCCGGCCCGCTCATGCACCAGGTTCTGGAGCAGATAGCCGCGCACCGCCGCAGACTGGATCGTCTGCGCCAGGCGCGCGTCCGCGTCCCGGCGGTCGGTGAGTTGCGCCAGCGGCAGCGCGGCCAGGGCGCTGACCAGGGCGCCATGGCGGCTGGCATAGGTCACCGGGGCGATATCGGCCACCACCAGGGAGCCCACCCGCTCGGGCGCCGACAGTGCCAACCACATGGCCGCCTTGCCGCCCATGCTGTGACCCACCAGGTGGGCCCGGGCGATGCCCTCGCCGTCCACAAATGCCGCGAGATCCGCGGCCATCGCCTGGTAGTCCATCCGCGCATCCCAGGGCGAGCGCCCGTGATTACGCAGGTCCGGCACCAGGACCCGGCGGTCATGGGCCAAGCGCCGGGCAATCCCGTGCCAATTGGCCGCCGAGCCGAACAGGCCATGGATGAGCAGGAGCGGCAGCGCCCGCGAACCGGGCTCGCCATAGTGCCGATGGTGCAACCGCAGCGGCATCGCATCCCCCCAAGACGTTTCACCAAGAAAACCGACTTGATCAGGTTCCTGGCCCGGTTGCAAGCGCGCGTAGCGCCAGGGTTCCAGGCCTCCCTCCCCCGCAGCGGACTGACGGACGCCACCGCGGTTGACCTTTAGCGTTGGCCCGTTTAGCGTTCACGCGGTTGAAACAGCCTTACACACCCCGAGCCGCCGACCCAACCGTCCCTACATCCCGGTCGGCCACGATGGAAAAACGCCTTATGAATTTGCTTGCCCGGCTGCGCACCGACCTCGACCGCACGCTCACCGCCGGGGCGCTGCGCACCCAGCTTACCCCATCCCACGGCGGGGTCTGGCTGGCCGCTTGGGCCGCAGCCTGCCTCACCATCGGCCTCAGCCTCTGGCTCGTCGGCGGCTATCACGGGGGCTTCATCGCGCTGAACGCCGCCGCCGGCGCTTATCCGCCATGGGTCTGGGCCTGGCTCACCGCCCTCGGTGGCGATCTAGCCCCCTTCGTGCTCGGCCTGTTATTGGCACGACGTTACCCGCTGGTCTTCTGGGCGCTGGTCTTGGGTGGGCTCGTCGCGGTCGCCTACAGCCGGGGACTCAAGCCACTGTTCGACGCGGCGCGCCCGCCCGCCGTGCTGCCGCCCGATAGTTTCAACCTGCTCGGCCCCGCACTGCGCAAGCTGAGCTTCCCCTCCGGCCATAGCGTGACCGCCGGGCTCTTCTGCGGCGTGCTCGTCTATTACGCCCGCCACTGGGAGGCCCGGACGCTCTGGGTACTGGTCGCGCTGTTGGTGGGGTTCAGCCGGATCGCGGTGGGGGTTCACTGGCCGGTGGACGTGGCCTTTGGGCTCGGCGGCGGGGTGCTGTCGGCCTGGATCGGCGCCCGACTGGCCGCGCGCCTCAGCGCGGGTGCAACCCACGCGGCAACCCATCTGACCCTGATCACCCTGTGCGCCGGCTGCGCCATCGTCCTGATCGCCCAGGCGGCCGACGATCCGCTGGCGCAGCCCCTGCTGCTGGCCCTGGGTTGGGGCACACTCGCCTATACCCTGGCCAGCTATGTCGTCTGGCCGCTGGTTCGCTGCCGCCGGCCGACTGGGGCAAGGGGCTAGGGTTCGGCGCCGGTGATTGCGTCCTTGAGAGGGCGCCCATCGTCACTGCCCCACACGGCGCCGACGCACGCGAACACCACCGACCGGCCTTGCCGGGTCGGCGGACCGATCGGGCCATCAGGGGCAATCCTTGGGCGACGGCCGCAGGTCAGCGCGCCCGATAGACGATGCGGCCCTTGGTGAGATCGTAAGGCGTGAGTTCGACCGTGACCTTGTCGCCGGTCAGAATTCGGATGTAGTGCTTGCGCATCTTGCCGGAGATGTGGGCGGTCACGATGTGACCGTTCTCCAACTGTACTCGAAACACTGTATTGGGTAGGGTCTCCGTGACCGTCCCTTCCATCTGGATAACGTCGTCTTTAGACATGGTTCATGTGTACTGGAATACAGCCCCGGGCTGGTAAAGGGCTAGGAGTATAACACAAGGCATTCCCACGAACCGGGTGTGAGTGGCCGGAAACGTCGACCCGGGGACGCGGCGAGGATCACTCGCCGCCATGCTTGCCGGTGCGCTCCAGACGCCCCCAGCGGCGCCCGTCCCATGCCTCTAAGGGCTTGAATGTAGACTTATAAGCCATTTTCCGGGACTCCTCGATCCAATATCCGAGATAGACATAGGGCCGCCCCAGTCGCCGCGCGGTCACAATCTGGGCGAGTACCGCGAAGGTCCCCAGTCCGCGCGCGTCCAGGTCGGGGTCGAAAAAGGTGTAGACGGCCGACAGACCCTGGGGGAGCCAGTCGGTGACCGCGACCCCCACCAGGCGATCCGCCAGGCGCAGCTCCAGAAAGCGCGTCTCGCCGCCCCATGGCTCAACCAAGAACCGTCGATAGCTCTCCGCGCTGGCGTCCTCTGCCATGCTCCCCGCCGGGTGCCGGCGCTCGAGATAGCGCTGGTAGAGGGCGAAATGACCCGGATCGAAGGCCGCCGCGGTCTCGATCACCCGCAGTTCCGGGGCGTTGCGCGTCCAGTTACGTCGTTGGGAACGATTGGGTTGGAAGGCGCCCACCGGGATCCG
This sequence comes from uncultured Thiodictyon sp., assembly GCF_903946935.1. Classification (GTDB taxonomy): domain Bacteria; phylum Pseudomonadota; class Gammaproteobacteria; order Chromatiales; family Chromatiaceae; genus Thiodictyon. The sequence goes on along the minus strand of NZ_CAJAXH010000220.1, from coordinate 37,939 downwards.
TACCGGCACGCAGCGGGCACACCCCCGGCAGGCCGGGCGGTAGACATGGGCACCGCTGCGGCGAAACCCCTGCTCCACCAGGGCCTGATAGGTCACTGAGTCGATGCGCGCCAGCGGGTCGACGAAGAGGGTCCGGGCGCGGCACCCGTCCAGATAGGAACAACTGTGCTCGGCGGTCAGATAGAGCGCGAGCTGCCGTTCGCGATTGCCCTCGTCACCCGGGTTCATGGCGGCTCCCGATGGCAGCGTCGGCAGCGGGCGGGCGATCCATGGGAAAGTGCAGCGCCCCGTCGTCCCAGGTCCCGCCGCTCCCCGGGGCGGTGCAGTAGCGATCGAGCAAGGCCACGAATTCGGCCCGGGGCACCTCCTGTGCGCCCAGACTCAGCAGATGCTCCGTGCGCATCTGGCAATCGATCAGCCCGAAGCCCCGCCCATTGAGCGCCTGGCAAAGATGGACCAGGGCGACCTTGGAGGCATCGGTGGCGCGGCTGAACATGGATTCGCCGAAAAATGCCTGGCCGATGGCCACACCGTACAGGCCGCCGACCAGCCGTTCGCCCTCCCACACCTCCACCGAGTGACCGATCCCGGCCCGGTGCAGGCGCTCATAGGCGGCAATCATCTCCGGCAGGATCCAGGTGCCATTCGCGCCGTCCGCCGCCAAACCGTCGGCGGCGTCGCCCGGACAGCCGCGGGGCGCCGCACAGGCACGGATCACGGCCGCAAAGGCCCGATCCATGGTCACCCCAAACCGCTGGCGCCGCAGCCGCTTGGCCAGACTGCGGGAAATACGGATGCGCCCCGGCAACAGCACAGTGCGTGGGTCCGGCGACCACCAAAGGATCGGGTCACCTGCACTGAACCACGGGAAGATGCCGTGTCGATAGGCACTGATGAGTCGGCGCGGGCTTAAGTCGGCGCCGACCGCCAGCAGGCCGTTGGGATGCCGCAAGGCCCGGCGCACATCCGGAAAAGGGCGCGGATCGTCGGGCGCGAGCAGCGGGATCATGAGTTCAATCAAGCCCGGACAGCGCCAGATTGGCAACCGCCGGCGGCTCGCGATAAGGGCTGTGTCCATGCATCGACTCATGGTACGCGTTCATGCCCTGGGTTTCCTCAGTCAGGAAGCGGGCGATGGCCTCCCGAAAGCGCGGGTCCGCGATCCAATGGGCGGACCAGGTCGGGGTCGGCAGAAAGCCCCGGCTGACCTTGTGCTCACCCTGGGCGCCCGGCTCGAAACGGGTGAGCCCGGCGTCAATACAGTACTCCAGCCCCTGATAGTAGCAAGCCTCGAAATGCAGACTGTGGAAATCGGCGAAGCAGCCCCAGTGGCGCCCGAACAACGAGCGCTCGCCGACCAGATTGAAGGCCGCCGCGACGATCGAGTGCCCCTGCTCGGCGAACACCAACAGCAGATTGTGCCCCATGGTCTGGCCGAGCTCCTGAAAAAAGGGCAGGGTCAGGGTGGGGATGCCCCCGCGTTTGTCGAAGGTATCCCGGTAGAGTCGGTGGAAGGTCGCCCACTGCGCCTCGCTCACCTCATCGCCCGGCACCCGCCGGATACCGATCCCGGCCTCCTGCACCCGGCGCCGCTCGCGTCTCACCTTCTTGCGCTTCTCCGCGGTGAAGGTCGCCAGGAAGTCGTCGAATGAGCGGTAGCCCGGATTGGTCCAGTGGAATTGGCAGCCGAGGCGCCGCAGCAGCCCCCGCCCCGCCAGCAGTTCGGCCTCCGCGGGCGCGGTAAAGAGCCAATGCAGCGAGGACAGACCCAACTGCTCGGCCACCCGCACCGCGCCATCCGCCAGGGCGCGGGCATACTCGGCGCGCCTTGGGGTATCCGCCGTCAGCAGTCGCGGCCCGGTGGCCGGCGTATAGGGTGAGGCCACGACCAGCTTGGGGTAGTAGGCCAGTCCATGACGGTGGTAGGCATCCGCCCAGGCCCAGTCGAAAACAAATTCACCGTAGGAGTTGAACTTGAGGTAGCACGGGGCCGCAGCGACCAGGGTGCCGGCGGCATCGCGCAGCGCCAGGTGATGCGGAACCCAGCCCAAGGCCTCACCCAGGCAGCCGTGGTGCTCCATGGCGGCGAGAAAAGCGTGACGCAGAAAGGGCGTCTCGGGATCGACCAGACGATCCCAGTCGACAGCCGGGATCGCGTCGATCGCAGCGTGGGTGCTGAGGGTATACACGATCAGGCGCACCCGCCGTCACGGGGGGCTCGTCGCCGCGCCCGGCGACCCACCCGCATCACCCCAGCGAGTCCAGATATTTCTCCGCATCCAGGGCGGCCATGCACCCACTGCCCGCGGAGGTGATGGCCTGGCGGTAGACATGGTCCATCACGTCGCCCGCGGCAAAGACTCCAGGCACCGAGGTCGCGGTGGCGTTGCCGTCGGTGCCGCTGTGGACCTTGAGATAACCGCCGGCCATCTGGAGTTGGCCCGCGAAGATCTCGGTGTTGGGCTGGTGACCAATGGCGATGAAGACGCCCTGGACCTCGATATCCCGGGTGGACGCGTCCTCGGTGCTCTTGATGCGGATGCCGGTCACCCCGGTGGCGTCACCCAGGATCTCATCCAAGGTGCTGTTCCAAGCCAGGCGCACATTGCCGTGTTCCGCCTTGTCCAGCAGGTGGCGCTGCAGGATCTTCTCCGCCCGCAGGCTGTCGCGGCGGTGGACCAGGGTCACCTCGGAGGCGATGTTGGACAGATACAGGGCCTCCTCCACCGCCGTGTTGCCGCCGCCGATGACCGCCACCTTCTGGCCGCGGAAGAAGAAGCCGTCGCAGGTCGCGCAGGCGGACACGCCGCGGCCGCGGAACTCCTGCTCCGAGGGCAACCCCAGATAGCGGGCGCTGGCCCCGGTGGTGATGATCAGTGCATCGCAGGTATAGACCGCCGAGTCGCCGGTGAGGGTGAAGGGCGGCCCGCTGAGATCGGCCTGATTGATGTGGTCGAAGATGATCTCGGTCTCGAAGCGCTCCGCATGGCGGCGCATTCGATCCATCAGGGCCGGCCCCTGGGCGCCGTCCGGGTCGCCGGGCCAGTTGTCCACGTCGGTGGTCGTCATGAGCTGACCGCCCTGCTCCAGACCGGTGATCAGCACCGGGTGCAGATTCGCCCGGGCGCCATAGACCGCGGCGGTATAACCCGCCGGACCCGATCCCAGGATCAGCAGTCGGCAATGCTTGGTGTTGCTCATGGATCTCCTCCCGGGAGGGTGGCGGTGATGCCGGTCGTGCGTCCCCGGGCGCCATCGGTTGGGGCAATTGGGCCCGCGCCCTTGCCAAAGGCGCAAGGTTAAGGGTTAGGCACGGTCGCGTAAAGCAGCGGGCGGCCGCGGGCGATCTTACGGGCACCCCACTTGGCAAAACCTTATTGGTTGTCAAGCCACAGATGACGACCACGTCGCCCGGGATGCTGGGGCGCTTCGCACGCCCGGTTGACAAGTAAGTGCCGGAGGTATAAAAGACTCCGAAACAAGCGATTGCGACGTTAAGCGGGAGTCGATTATGAAGAGTGTTACTCGGTTTTTGTCGTCCGCCGGCCTGGTCGCCGCGGTGCTGCTACTCAGCGGCTGCGCTGGACTCAACAGCTCACAACAGGTGAGCGGCAAGCGCTCGGAGGTGGTGTCCGCCGCACTGTCCCAGGTCGGTACACCCTATCGCTACGGGGCTAACGCGCCCGGCCGGGCGCTCGATTGCAGCGCCTTGACCCACTACGCCTATCAGCAGGCCGGGGTCCCCATCCCGCGGATGTCGGTCGACCAACTGCGTCGCGCCAGACCGGTGCCCCTGGAGGCCCTGCGCCCCGGCGACCTGGTGTTCTTTCACACCGGCCCCGGCGTCCATCATGTGGGGCTGATGGTGGATAAGAACCGCTTCGTACACGCATCGACATCGCAACACAAGGTGGGACTGACACGGCTTTACGCGCCCTACTGGACCGCTCGCTACGTGGGCGCGGGGAGCTATCTGGACTGACAAGGGTCGATCGGCCGGTCGCTCGACTGGTCGAACAACCCGATCCGGCTCGCCTTTTCCGCCCCCGTGTTGCAGAATGCCGGGCGGTCCCAGGCGTTGTACCTGGGCGAGTCACCCACATATCAGCCGATCCGACGTCAAGAGGAGTTCGCTACAGATGTCTGACAAGCCCGTGAACGAGAACCGTCGCGACGCCGTCAAGCGGATGCTGGGCGCCGCGCTCGCCATTCCGGTCATCAATTTGGTCGGTGTCGGCAGTGCGAACGCCCAGGCCGCGGTCCCCGCCGATGCCGTCGCGGCCAATGACCCGACCGCCGTGGCACTCAAGTACAGTGAGGACGCCACCAAGGCCGACCGCGCCAATGCGGTTGGCCCGGGTAAGCCGCGCGAGGGTCTACCGGCGGCCGAGCAGAAGTGCTCGAACTGTCAGTTGCTGGTGCCCGGCGCCGACACCCCCGACTGGCAAGGCTGTACACTCTTCCCCGGCAAACTGGTCAGCGTCAACGGCTGGTGCGTCTCCTGGACCGTCAAGCCCGCGTAACCGCCACTCGCCCGACCCCTCATCCCTTGAGGGACACAGAAACGGGGCCTAGGTGCCCCGTTTTGCGTTCTTGACCTGGCACCACCCGCAAGGGCCGGGCCACCACCACCGCCGCACCTCGAATGGGGCAAACACCATGACCACCGCAGCGCACACCGCCGAGACCCGACCGATCGTCCGGACCCATGGCTCGCACTAAATCCAGCCGCCGCTGGCTCGATCGCCAGGCGAGCGATCCCTTCGTCAAGCTCGCCCAGCAAGCGGGCTATCGCTCGCGTGCGGCCTACAAGCTCCTGGAGATCCAGGAGCGCGACCGGATGCTCGCCCCGGGGATGCGGGTCGTCGATCTGGGCGCCGCCCCCGGCAGTTGGTCGCAGGTCGCCGCCCAGCTGGTCGGTAAGCGCGGCCAGGTCTTCGCCCTGGACCTCCTGGCGATGGACCCGCTGCCGGGGGTGGCGATCCTGACCGGGGATTTCCGTGAGCCCGAGGTCCTGGCGGCGCTGCGCGAGTGTCTCGGTGAGGCGCCGGTCGACCTGGTGCTCTCCGATATGTCGCCCAATATATCGGGTACCCCCGAGGTCGATCAGCCGCGCACCGCCTATCTGGTCGAACTGGCGCTGGAATTGGCCCAGGCGACGCTGAAGCCGGGCGGGGGCCTGGTGGTCAAGACCTTCCAAGGCGTAGGGTTCGATCAGATGCTGCGCGGCTTGCGGGCCGACTTTGCGGTGGTGGCAAACCGCAAGCCCAAGGCGTCGCGGCCCGAGAGCCGGGAACTGTACCTGGTGGCCAAAGGGTTCCGCCCCCGTTGAAATCGGCCCCGCCCCCAACGGCACGTCACCCCAAGCCAGGTCCCCGGAACATCCATCGCGGGGGCGACCTGGCCTTTTTTCGGCACCCCAAGGGTGTTACTTTGCCCGGATAGAGCCGGGAGCCGACCCCAGGTCACCCCACCACTAGAGGCGAGCAGCCGTGAGCGATATGGCGAAGAATCTGATTCTCTGGGTGGTCATCGCCGTCGTGCTGATGACTGTCTTCAACAATTTCACCACCACCCGATCCGCCCCGCGCAGCCTGACGTACTCTGCCTTCATCGAACAGGTCAAGCAGGGGGACGTGAAAGAGGTCACCATCCAGGGGCGCACCATTGAGGGCATCACCGAGGCAGGGCAGCGGTTCACCACCTACAGCCCGGGTGACGACGGCCTGGTGGGCGACTTACTGAATAACAAAGTGATTATCAATGCCGCCCCGCCCGACCGGCCCTCGGCCCTGATGTCGATCCTGATCAACTGGTTCCCGTTGCTGGTCCTGGTCGGCCTGTGGGTCCTGTTCATGCGCCAAATGCAGGGCGGGGCCGGTGGGCGGGGGGCCATGTCCTTCGGCAAGAGCCGCGCGCGCATGCTCTCGGAGGATCAGGTCAAGGTCACGTTTCAGGACGTGGCGGGCGCCGAGGAGGCCAAGGAGGAGGTCTCGGAGATGGTCGATTTCCTGCGCGACCCGGCCAAGTTCCAGAAGCTCGGCGGCAAGATCCCCAAGGGCGTGCTGATGGTCGGCCCCCCCGGTACCGGTAAGACCCTGCTGGCCCGCGCTATCGCCGGCGAGGCCAAGGTGCCCTTCTTTACCATCTCGGGCTCGGATTTCGTCGAGATGTTCGTCGGCGTCGGTGCCTCGCGCGTGCGCGATATGTTCGAGCAGGCCAAGAAGCATGCCCCCTGCATCATCTTCATCGATGAGATCGACGCGGTGGGCCGCCACCGCGGCGCCGGCCTGGGCGGCGGTCACGACGAGCGCGAGCAGACGCTCAACCAGTTGCTGGTGGAGATGGACGGCTTCGAGGGCAACGAGGGTGTCATCGTCATCGCCGCCACCAACCGTCCCGACGTGCTGGACCCGGCCCTGTTGCGCCCCGGGCGTTTCGACCGACAGGTGGTCGTGCCCCTGCCGGACGTGCGCGGGCGCGAGCAGATCCTGAAGGTCCACATGCGCAAGATCCCGGCGGCGGAGGACGTACGGGCGTCGGTGCTGGCCCGCGGCACCCCCGGTTTTTCCGGCGCGGACCTGGCCAACCTGGTCAATGAGGCGGCCCTGTTCGCCGCCCGCGCGAGCAAGAAGCTGGTGGACATGGAGGACATGGAGAAGGCCAAGGACAAGATCATGATGGGTGCCGAGCGCCGCTCCATGGTGATGTCGGACGAAGAGAAGCGCCTCACCGCCTATCACGAGGCCGGTCACGCGATCGTCGGCCGGCTGGTCCCGGAACACGACCCGGTCCACAAGGTCAGCATCATCCCCCGCGGGCGGGCCCTGGGCGTGACCCTGTTCCTGCCGGAGGACGACCGTTTCAGCTACAGCAAACAGCGCCTGGAGAGCAGCATCTCCAGCCTGTTCGGTGGGCGCGTGGCGGAGGAACTGGTGTTCGGGGCCGAGAGCGTCACCACCGGGGCGCAGAACGACATCCAGCGCGCAACCGATATCGCCCGCAGCATGGTCACCAAGTGGGGCCTGTCGGATCGGCTGGGGCCGCTGACCTACAGCGAGGAGGAGCAGGAGGTCTTCCTGGGCCACTCGGTGGCCCAGCACAAGAGCGTGTCGGATGAGACCAACCACCTGATCGACAATGAGGTCAGGTGCTTCATCGAACGCAACTATGCGCGCGCGCACCAACTGCTCACCGAGAATATCGAGAAGCTGCACGCGATGGCCGCCGCCCTGATCAAGTATGAGACCATCAGCGCGGACCAGATCGACGACATCATGAGCGGGCGCGCACCCCGCCCGCCCAAGGACTGGAACGACGAGGAGCCGACCCGCCCGCGGGCGAACCCGACCGGTGACGGTCATGGCGTACCTCAAGACGATGGCCACCTGGGCCGGCCAGCCGGTGAGCACTGAGCAGGCCGGCGCGCGGCATGTCAGCACTGGATTGCGGCGGTCGACCGCTCGACCTCCAGCGGGTGCGGGTGATGGGCATCCTCAACGTCACCCCCGATTCATTCTCCGACGGGGGGGCCTATAACGGCGTTGCGGAGGCCCTGGAGCAGGCCCGGGCCATGGTCGCGGCGGGGGCCGACATCATTGACGTCGGCGGTGAGTCGACCCGGCCCGGCGCCACACCGGTGGGCCTCGATGAGGAACTGGCACGGGTGATCCCGGTGGTGACCGCCCTGGCGCAGGCGTTGCCGATACCCGTCTCGGTGGATACCTACAAGCCGGAGGTGATGCGCGCCGCGGTGGCCGCCGGGGCCGGGCTGATCAACGACGTGCGCGCACTGCGGGCGCCCGGCGCATTGGACACCGCCGCCCAACTCGGGGTACCGGTGTGCCTGATGCACATGGTCGGGGAGCCCCGGACCATGCAACTGGCCCCCGACTACACGGACGTGGTGGTACAGGTGCGGGCCTTCCTCGCCGAGCGACTGGATGCCTGTGTACGCGCCGGGATCCCCCGCACGCGACTGATCATTGACCCAGGCTTCGGCTTCAGCAAGACCCTGGAGCACAATCTGCGCCTGCTCGCCAACTTGCGTGTACTGACTGAGCTGGGCGTGCCGGTCCTGGTGGGACTGTCGCGCAAGTCCATGGTCGGGGCACTGACCGGCCGCGCCCCCGCAGATAGGCTGGCGGGGAGCCTGGCCGGCGCACTCCTGGCGGTGGCACGCGGGGCGGCGATCCTGCGGGTGCATGACGTGACCGAGACCCGCGACGCACTGAGGGTGTGGGAGGCGGTAACGGCCATGGCGCCCACACCACCCCGAACGATGGCAGTGCCGGGCGCCTTGGCCGTTCCCCCACCCTGCCCTCACCCAATAGGGGTGGGAGAATTGGACCGCGCTCCCGACGCGACTTTCAGGGTAACGCGGCCATCACCGGTCGATTGAGCCCGCCACGGGCCGCCGGCAGCCCATGAACTCCAAGCAACCTGGCATAGTCAGCAAGCGTTCAACTTGTCCCTGCTAGGATTCACACAAAAAATGCGTGCTCCACGGCTTGCGGCCTTGCCGCGCTTACGGGGCGCAGGAACAGATGAGGGCCGGGCTCAGACCGCGGCTTACACAGATGGGGACAACAATGCGACAATATTTTGGCACTGACGGGATCCGCGGCCGGGTGGGCGAACCCAATATCAGTCCGGACTTCGTGCTCAAGCTGGGCTGGGCGGCGGGTCGCGTGCTGGGTAACGGCCACGGCAGCACCGTGGTGATCGGCAAGGACACCCGGATCTCGGGCTATATGTTCGAGTCCGCCCTGGAGGCGGGGCTGGTCGCCGCCGGGGTCAATATCCGCCTGCTGGGGCCCATGTCCACCCCGGGCGTCGCCTATCTCACCCGCACCTTCCGGGCCTGTGCCGGCATCGTCATCACCGCCTCCCACAACCCCTATCAGGACAACGGCATCAAGTTCTTCTCCGCCGACGGTGACAAGCTGCCGGACGCGGTTGAATTGGCCATTGAGGCGGAGCTCGGGCGGCCCTTGACGACCGTGGACGCCGCGGCCCTGGGCAAGGCCCGGCGGGTCGAGGACGCGGGCGGACGCTATATCGAGTTTTGCAAGTCGACCGTCCCCGCGGCAATGAATTTCCGCGGGCTCAAACTGGTGGTGGACTGCGCCAATGGGGCGACCTACAACACCGCCCCCCATGTATTTGAGGAATTGGGGGCGGAGGTGGTGCCAATGGGCACCGAGCCCGACGGGCTCAACATCAACCGTGACGTGGGTTCAACCAGTCCGGCCGCCCTGTGCCAGGCGGTGGTGGACGCGGGCGCCGATCTTGGGATCGCCTTCGACGGCGACGGCGATCGGGTGCTGATGGTCAATTCACACGGCCGTTTGGTCGACGGCGATGACCTGCTCTACATCATCGCCCGCGCCCGCCAGGCCGCAGGCACCCTGCGCGGTGACGTGGTGGGAACCCTGATGAGCAATCTCGGATTCGAGCACGCGTTGCAGCGGCTCGGTATCGGCTTCGCCCGCACCCAGGTGGGCGACCGCTACATCATGGAGCACCTCAAGCGGACCGACAGCGTCCTGGGCGGCGAGCCCTCGGGCCATATCATCTGTCGCGACCGCACCAGCACCGGGGACGGCATCGTGGCCGCCCTGCAAGTGCTGGCGGCCCTGCGGACGCTGAGGGCAAGCCTGGACGACTTGTGCGGGCAGGTGGAGCACTATCCCCAAGTCCTGATCAATATTCGCCTCGCCGAGCGCCGGGACGTCCTGCGCCAGCCGGCCGTCGTCGAGGCCGTGCGCCGGGCCGAGCAGGAACTGAATGGGCGGGGGCGGGTCCTGCTACGCCCCTCCGGTACCGAGCCCTTGGTACGGGTGATGGTGGAAGGGGCCGACCCGTCCCAGGTCCAGGCCCTGGCCGAACGGCTGGCGACCGTGGTGCGGGCCGAACTCGGCACCGGAGCACTCTGAACCATGGCCGTCGTTAAGAAAAGCGCCCTGGTGGCCCACTCGGCAGAACGCATGTTCGATCTGGTCTATGACGTCACCGCCTACCCAAGCTTTCTGCCCTGGTGCCATGGCACGGAGGTGCTCTCGGAGACCCCGGAGAAGATCTGCGCCCGCATCGAGGTCGCACGCATGGGCATCCATCAGGCCTTCAGCACCTGCAACCGTTACGAGCGGGACCGGTGTATGGAGCTGTCACTCATTGACGGCCCCTTTCGCAAGCTCCATGGCGGATGGCGCTTCACGCCGTTGCGGGAAGATGCCTGCAAGGTTGAACTGGAACTAGAGTTTGAGTTTTCCGGCCGCTTGATCGACAAGGCCTTCGGGGCGGTTTTCAACCAGATCGCCAACACCCTGGTGGATGCCTTCTGCAAGCGTGCCGACGAGGTCTATCGCCCCTGACCCGCGTCAGGGACGGCGCGCCGGGATCGGGCGCGCGGTCCCGGTCTCGGCCGACCAACCCTAAAGCCGGGAATCACTCACGCCAAGGCGCCAAGCTCGCCAAGAAATACAAGAGGGTAGCCCCACTATACCGTTCACCCACCGGGTGAGTGGACCAACGCCGATAACGCGCTAAGAGACCTTGGCGCGCTTGGCGCCTTGGCGTGACAACGGCCCTTTCCACAAGCACGCACCCAGGCCGCTAAACGCTCGCCGCCAATGCCTATTTGTCCTTCTTGAGGCCGACCGCCTCCAGCCCCCGGGTGATCACCCCACCGCGCTCGCGATAGTCGGGCACCGTCACCAGGGTCTCCTTGGCCTGATCGGGCCCCGCCCGCTGGGCGGTCTGGAGGGCATCGCCCTCGAAGCGCACCACCGCATCGTCCTGGAAAAACACGGTGAGGTTTCGTCGTTCCTTCGGCTTACGGGGCCGCTGCATGGTGTAGACATAATCCCAGCGGTCGCTGTTGAAAAAATCCGTCAAGAGCGGGGTGCCGAGCAGGTAGCGCACCTGGCGCTTGTTCATGCCCGGCTGCAGTTGGGCCACCTGCTCTGCGGTGACGATGTTGCCCTGCTGCACGGTCATCTTGTAGACGAAGGGCAGGCGCTCCAACACGGATTTCTGATAATCGTCGACCTGCTGCCTCCCCGCGCAGCCGGTCAGGACCAGCGTGGCGAGGCCAAGCAAGCAGGCGGTCGAACGAGTGGGAAGCTTTCGCATCTTGTTATGATAGGGCAAAGCGGATAAATCCCGCCATCATACAGCAGCCCCGGCCCCTGAACATGGAACCCGGACGGGAAGCTGACGCACCCCCCGCGGAGGGCGAGGATGGACAACCAACAGATCAAAGGGGCCGGGCTCAAGGTCACCCGCCCCCGCGCGAAGGTTTTGAGCGTACTGCAGGGCAGTCGGCGCCGCCATCTGAGCGCCGAGGATGTCTACAAAGAACTGCTGATCAATGGCGAGGACGTCGGCCTGGCCACGGTCTACCGGGTGCTGACCCAGTTCGAGGAGGCCGGCTTGGTGTGTCGGCGGCACTTCGAGACCGGCCAGTCGGTCTTTGAGATCAACCGCGGCGAGCATCATGACCACCTCGTCTGCATCCGCTGCAATCGAGTGGTCGAGTTCGCCGACGCACTGATCGAGGAGCGCCAGCGCGCCATCGCCGCCCAGCACGGTTTCCGTATCGAGGACCACGCGCTGGTGATCTACGGCGTCTGCGCGGGCTGCGCCAAGGAGTAAAGACGGCGGCTATCGGCAGGTTCTTGATGTCAGACCCCTCGAGCGGGGTCTTTGCTATAATCGCGCCGCCCGAGCACAAGACCTCGGGTGCGTTCGCGCCACCGGAATCGAGCCCACCGCCAGGACTGGAGCCGCCCAATGCCCGATCGAGAACTGTCCTTGGATTGCACATCGCCGTCTGGACCGCGCCGCGCGCCGCCCAACCGGTTGGCGCGGCTCGCGCCGCTACTGCTATGCCTGGCCCTACCGGCGGCGGTCAGCGCCGACCAATATGACTACCAGGACCGCGGCGACCGCAGCGAGGGTATCCGCCCCCGCCCGGTGAGCGGCGACGATATCGCCTTGATCTCGGCACGCGCCGCACCGGTGGGCGGGCTGACCGCCGCACCGCCCGAGCGCATGCGCCTGAGCTTCATCCTACCGCCGGACGCCGCGCCCGAGCGCGTGCGGATCGCCGTGCGGGAGCTCGATTACCGGCATTATTATTGGATGGACAAGGTCCATGGGCCGACGCCCTGGCGCAGCGGCGCGGCCAACGCCTTCCACTGGCCGACCCGGGAGGTCCTGGGGTGGCTCTTCGGCCGCGGTCTGCAACCCGCCGACCTGGGCGCGGTGGTGAGACTGGCGGGGAACGACGCGCCCTCCCCGACGGAGCGCGTAGCGCTGGCCGTGCTCTCCGGGGACGATGCCCCGGTGACGGTGACCGACTATTTGTTTACCTTCAAGACCAATCTCCCGGCCCGCCTGACCTGCACCCTGTCCGCCTATGAGGTGGCGGGGACGCTCTGGTCCAAGACCTTCGAGCGGGTCGGTGCCGGCCGCCCCTTTACCTGTCGGGTCCCGGTAGCGGCCCTCGCGGCGGGCAAGTACCTGCTGCGGGTCGACGGCTGGTCGCTGGCCACCAATGAACCCGTGTTGCAGGAGGTCCGGTTCACCCACGACCCGGCGCTGCAATGAGTCGCGCCAAGCAACGCCCACCCACGCCACGCCCGCGCAGCCCGCACCCGCCCATCCGGCGGCGGGTCCTCGTGCTCCTGGCGCCGACCGTGGTGGTGCTCGGACTCGTATTGGCGGCGATGTTGGTCCATCGACCGACCCGGGTGGAGTTGGTCCTGACCGTCGACCGGTTTACGGCCACGCTCGCGCCCAGCCTGTCCGGTCAGGGCTCAACCGAACTGATCAATCACGGCCAGGTCCGGTCGGTGCGGATCGACCGGCCCTCCCGGGTGAGCCTGGCATCCACCTCGCTGGAGGTCCTGGACGGCGGGGCCTGGCGAGCCCTCACCTTGACGGGCCGGCCGGTGTTGCAGCCCGTGCCCGAGGCGCAAGGGCTCGCGCCCGCCGTCACCCTGCACACGGCGGACGGCGCACCCCCCGGCGTGATCAAGGCGGTACGCGCCCCGGCCGGGACCCTGATGGCCATGGACCTGGCCACGGGAACCAAGGCCGAACAGGTCTGGCTGACCCTGGACCTGGCCCCGAACGCGGCGACCAACCTGGCGGCGGACCCGGCGCGGGTCCATCTGACGTTCCCGGGTCCCTTTCAGCTCGATGCCGACTACCTGCAGCTGACCGAAGACCTCGCCGGTGCGTCGGCCGCTGACCTGCAGGTGCCGGGCTATCCGGACTCACTGTCGCTGCGTGCCAGCTCCAACCGGATCGTCACGGTCAAGGGCTCGGCGCAGGGGTTGGTGATCCAGCTCGAGCCCGTGGGGTCCGCGGACGCCCTGCTGCGCGACCTGCAGATCCCAATCGCCACAGTGGACTTCACCCGGCAGGGACCGGGCGGCGAGCACGAAGGCAGCCTCGTCGCCCCCGGCACCCTGAGCTATCCGGACTTTCCGAACAAGGCCCCGGTAGCCCTGTCCGCCACCGACTTCGTGAGCCTGGGGCCGATCGAGAAGGCGCGGATCAAACGCCTGAGTCTGGCCAGCGACGGCGGACGCACCGGTCTGAAGCTCACCCTGGACGCCGTCGCGTCCGGGATCCGGATCGGCACCCCGGAACAGCCCCAGGACGCCCGACTGACCTGGTTCGACTGGCTCTGGGACAACCCCGCACTGCGCATCCTGTTCAGCATTGCCGGGTGGCTCTTCCCCACCTCACTGGCGGGTTACAAACTATGGCAAACGCTGCGCACCCCGGCCGAGGATTCCTGATCGCCGCCTTCTTGGGTCTGGGCCTGGGGCTGGGTTGGCCAGGCACCCCATGGGCCGCGGACGAGGCGGCGGCGGTGGTGCGCATCGAGGCCTCGCCGGGCGGGCAGGCGCGCTCCGGCAGCGGCTTCGTGGTGCGGATCGAGGGCGAATCCGCCTATGTGGCCACCGCGGCCCATGTGGTGGAGGGCGAGCCCGCACCCCGGCTCTATTTCCGTGACCACCCGCAACGGGCACACGCGGCGCGGGTCGTCCGACTGGAGGGCGCCAACCCCGAGGGCCTCGCTGTGCTACTGCTCGAGTCCGGGCTCCCCGCCGGGATACCGGCCTTGGCGATGGCGCCGGGCGGGGGGGACGATCTGGAGGCCGGCGACCCCGTGACCGCCCTGGGGGTTCCGTCCGGCCTGCGCACCTGGGCCGCCATCCAAGGCAGCGTGGTGGCGTGGAAGGACCGGGCCATCCTGTTCTCGGGCGGGGTGGACGAGGGCAACTCCGGCGGCCCCTTACTGAAGGGGGCGGCCGTGGTGGGCCTGGTCATGGCCAACGAAGGCAACTTTGGACTGGCGGTGCCGGCCACGGCGCTCAAGCGCTTTCTCAAGTCCAACGGGATCGCCTGGGGCACCAGCGCTGAGGCCGGCCCGACACCCGCCGCCGCGCGCGTTCAACCGATCGCACCACCCAAGGTCGGCGAGACCTTCCGCGACTGCCCCGACTGCCCCGAGATGGTCGTCATCCCGGCCGGGACCTTCCAGATGGGCTCCCCGGCGACTGAGCCGGGGCGTTCCGACGACGAGGGACCGGTCCATACCGTCACCTTCGAGCGGCCCTTCGCCATCGGCAAATACGAGGTCACCTTCGACCAGTGGAATGCCTGCGTGAAGGCCGGGGGCTGCACCCATGACCCCAACGAAGCGGGTCGCCTGCCGGTAGGCGACGTGAACTGGAACGACGCCCAAGACTATATGGCCTGGTTCAGCAAGAAGACCGGCCAGACCTATCGGCTGCCGAGCGAAGCGGAGTGGGAATATGCCGCGCGGGCCAAGACCACAACGCCCTGGTTCTGGGGCGACGACCCCGGCAACGCCTGTCGGTATGCCAATGTCTTTGATCAGACGGGCAAGCGGGAGGGTCGGCAGCCTTATGCGCCCCTGCCCTGCGACGACCATCACGCCAAACTGGCACCGATCGGCAGCTTCGCGGCCAATGCCTTCGACCTCAAGGATATGCTGGGCAATGTCCAGGAGTGGACCCAAGATTGCTGGCACGACACCTACCAAGGCGCCCCGAGCGATGGGTCGGCCTGGATACGCGGCAACTGCACAGTGCGCGTGGCACGCGGCGGGGCTTGGCTCGACACCGCCAATACGCTGCGCGCGGCCGTCCGCTTGCGCAACAGCCCACTGTACCGGTCTTACAGCATCGGTTTGCGGCCCGCCAGAACCCTATAGGCGCATGCGTCCGCCATGAATAAGCGCACACCTCATGATTCCGGCAGAAAAGCGCCAACGGCCTTGGTCATCGTTCCGGCCACTGATGGTCGAGGCTTTAGCCGGTCCGGCGCGCAGGCGCCACGGATTGCTCTTGAGTCTGCCGGAAACCGCCACCGGCTAAAGCCTCGACCTCCGGTTGCAGACGGGCCGCGACTGGCCGGAACGCGGATCAAGGCCCGCTGCGCTCGTCTAGTTGTGCGGTAATACTTGACTAAGCCTTAGTGCGGCCGCCTCCTTGAGAAACACCGGTTCGAAACACCGCTCGGGATAGAGATAATCATCGCCTGATTCATCAATGATGCGCATCATTCCATGTCCGGCGTTCATCTCCACCACTTCATAAAGACGGCCGACATGGATATCGCCCAGGTTTTCCTTTTGGATGCAAACCACAAAAGCTACAACCATCTTTTCACCTTTATCTTGACCTTACCGATACCATGAGCGGGCGCTCCGCGTCCAGTAAGCGGACCGGACGCGGAGCGTCCGCACGGCATTCCCACGCTGGAGCGTGGGAACGAGAGGAGGGCGGTGAAGAATGGCACAAAGGTGGCGCTCAGTGCCCGTTGCGCGGTGTTCTTGCCTTCCACGGTGGCGTGATCGCCGTCAGGCTGCCGGCCTTGATCATGCTGTGTGCTGAGTACTTGTGCCGACTGAGAGATTACCATCCCTGGCCTGGATTCCGACGTCCCGGCCGGAATGCCTGCGCTGCGCTGCCGATAATCGGCATAGGCCTGTTGCAGTGTGTCGAGTCCGTCCCATGCCCTCACCAGGCTGGCGACCGCGGCCTTGCCCACCGCGTCGTCGAGTACGGCGAGTAATTGCGCGGAGACTGGCTCGACCTGTTGCCTGTTCTCTGCGAGCCGCTCCATCCCTTGGGCGAAATAACGGTCGATGAGTGCCAGTTGGTCGCCTGCGGGCGGTGGCCATCCGTCAGTGGGCCGGAGCGGGAAAGGATCGGAAATCCAACGATTCGAGATCGAATAGGGCACCGATCTTAGGCGGCTTGCGGGCGCCGGGCAAGCGTCCGACGGGCTGGCGGGTGGCTAGGTTGCGCGACCGGCAGCGATCGCGAGCGAGTCCGCAGGCCAGCCGGCGGGCAGCGGCTCCAGTGTCACCCGGGTCTGCCATAGGCGCGAGACCAGCTCCTGACCGGCCGCCGGGTGGGCGCTGGTCCAGAAGCGTTCAGTCCCATGGCATCCCGCGGGGGCCAGCAAGCCGCTGGACTCCAGGCGGCGTCTGACCTGGCGCGCGACTGCCGCCCCTGAGTCCAGCACCGCCACCCCGGTGCCCGCCACCTCGACGATGAGCGGCCGCAGATAGGGGTAATGGGTACAACCCAGCACGATGCTGTCGGCCCCCCGCGCCAACAGCGGGCGCAAATAGTCCGCCAGCAGTGCGCGGGTAAAGTCACCGTCCAGGTCGCCGGCCTCGATCCGCTCGACCAGACCGGGACAGGGCTGGAGCAGGACCTGCGCGGCGGTGGCGGCACCGACCCGCGCCAGGAGTGCGCCGAAGCTGTGGCTGGCCAGGGTTGCGCGGGTGGCCAGCACGCCGATCACCCCGCTGCGGGTGAGCGCCACCGCCGGCTTGACCGCCGGTTCCATGGCGATGATCGGCACCGGATAGCGGCTGCGCAGGAGCCGGGCCGCGGCCCCCGTGGCGGTATTGCAGGCCACCACCACGGCCTTGGCACCCTGCCCGATCAGGAATTCGGTGAGCGCCACGGCCCGCGCCTCGATCTGCAATGGCGACTTGTCGCCATAGGGAGCGTGACCGGAGTCGGCCACATAGAGCAGGTCCTCGGCGGGCAATTCCCGGCGGATCTCCTTGAGCACGGTGAGTCCGCCGACGCCGGAGTCGAATACTCCGATGGGATGATGAGGGGTCATAGCCTTGAATTCGCCACCGCTTACACCAGCGTCAGGCGGTGGGCGAAGACACCCAGTCCTCGAGCCGCAGCCCGGACACCCTCTTAAACTCACGGGTGTTGTTCGTAACCAGCACCGCATTCGCGGACAGTGCATGGGCCGCAATCAGCATATCCATATTGCCGATGGGCGTCCCCTGACCTTGTAGCACCGCGCGGATACGGGCATACGCAGCCGCCGCTTCCGCGGTCCATGGGAGCACCTGTAGACGACGACTGAAATCGTCGATGTCGTGACGAATCGCGGCACCCCGGGTCGGGTGGAGTTCGGCACCAAACAAGAGTTCGGCCAGCACGACGACCGAAATAGCGATATGCCCATGACCCACTGCATCAAATCGCTCCTTCACGCTGGGCGGTCGGCGGCGGATCACGAAACTGCTGGTATTGGTATCAAGCATCCAGATCATGGAAAAAGTCCCGATCCTGGGGCGGTATATCGCCACGGTCGGCGAGGAAATCATCCGGTGTCGCGCTCGGGCCGGCAAAAAAATCGTCCCATCCCGCGAGCTTCGGGCGAAGTATGACGGTGTCGCCCGAGCGCTCGATGTAGACCTCTTTGCCCTCGAAACGGAACTCCGCGGGCAACCGCACCGCCTGACTGCGGCCGTTGAGGAAGAGTTTTGCGGTTTTTTGCACTGGAAGGCCTCCCGGGCGATATAGATCGGAAGTATATTCCAGCGCAACCGATCCCGCTCAAAAATCGAAGCGCGCCCACACCGGACAGTGGTCCGAGGGCCGTTCCATGGCGCGTAACTCATAGTCGATACCGGCATCGCGCAGGCGTTGCTTGAGCGGGGCGCTGACCAGCATCAGATCGATACGCAGACCCCGCCGGGGCTCCTGGTCAAAGCCCTTGGAGCGATAATCGAACCAACTGAAGCGGTCATCGACCGCCGGATGCAAGACCCGATAGGCGTCATCCAGGCCCCAGTCGGTAATGACCTTCAGCCATTCCCGCTCCTCCGGCAGGAAGCTGCACTTACCGGTGCGTAGCCAGCGTTTCGCGTTATCCGCCCCGATGCCGATGTCCAGGTCCTGGGGCGCGACATTCATGTCACCCATCAGCACGAGATTCTGGTCGGGACTGAAGCGCTCCCGCAGATAGGCCGCCAGGTCCCGATAGAAACGCGCCTTGGCCGGAAATTTCACCGGATGGTCGCGACCCTCCCCCTGGGGGAAATAGCCATTGATGACGGTGATCTCATGATTCCCGGGCAAGGCATAGCGCGCGGTAATGACCCGGCGCTGGGCGTCCGGCGGATCGGTCGGGAATCCCTTCTCGACCGCCAACGGTTCCGCCTTACTGAGCAGCGCAACCCCATAGTGCCCCTTCTGGCCATGGAATTGAGCACGATAACCGATCCCTTGCACCGCCTCCAAGGGGAATTCCTCATCGACCACCTTACACTCCTGGAGACCCAGGATATCGGGGTCGAGCCCCGCCCTCAGCGCGGCCAATTGGTGGGGCCGGGCGCGAATGCCATTGATATTGAATGAACAGATCGTGAGCATCTAGGCACCTCTACCGCACCCGGAAAAAAATTTGTCCGCAAATGAACGCGAATGAACGCAAATAAAACAGAACGCAGTCACGCCGGGCCTTGGTCATCGTTCCGGCTAGTGGCGCTATCCTCATCTTTCTCTGCGTCTCCGCGTCTCTGCGTGAGTCAATAATGTCTCACGCAGAGACGCGGAGACGCAGAGAATGGGAAATGGCGGCCTATCGCTGGGACCGGTGGCCCGAACGATGACCAACGCCGTCACGCGGCGACTCACTTACCCATTAACCCGTTTCGCAATGAATTTGCGTTCATTCGCGTTCATTTGCAGACAATAAATCTTTATGGCCAGGCGCGCGGCCGATCAGTTCGAGCACCGCCAACGCCGCCGCGCGGGCGGCGTTGTGCCGCATCCCGGCATGGATGCGGGCGTATTCAGCCGTGATCTCGGCGACCCGCGCCTGGTCATCCAGCAAGGCCAGGACGGCCGGGGCCAACAGCTCGGCACGGCAGCGATCCTGGATAAATTCCGGCGCCAGTTCGCGTCCCGCGAGCAGGTTGGCCATCGCGGCATATTGGACCTTCACCAGTCGCAAGCCCTTGACCACGTGATAAGTCAAGGGATGGACGCGGTAGCCGACCACCATCGGGCGCTTGAGCAGCAGGGTCTCCAGGGTCGCGGTGCCCGAGGCGGTGAGGACACAATCCGCTGCCGCGATGACCTCGCGACCCCGCCCGGCGACCAGGGTGACCGGCAGGTCCGGCGCCAGGCGCTGCAACTGCGCGGCAAAATAGGCGTGTAACCGGGGGTTGACCAGGGGTACGACAAAGCGCAGTCCCGGCCGCGCCGCCAGACAGCGCTGCGCGGTCTGGATGAAGGGCTCGGCCAGACGCTGCAACTCGCCGCGACGACTGCCGGGCAGCAAGGCGATCAGGGTGCCGGACAGCGGCAGACCCAGGGACGCGCGGGCGGCCGACCGATCGACCTCCAGGGGGATCTGATCGGCCAGCGGATGGCCGACGTAGCGCGCCGGCACGCCGTGGCGGCGCAGAAAGGCCTCCTCGAACGGAAAGACGCACAGCAGCAGGTCCACCGCGCGCCGAATCCCCTTGACCCGGCCCGGGCGCCAGGCCCAGACGGTGGGACTCACCATATGGACCGTCGGGATCCCGGCCGCGCGCAGGCGCCGCTCCAGGCCCAGATTGAAATCGGGCGCGTCCACTCCGATGAAGACATCCGGTCGCTCTTTGATGAAATAAGCCGTGAGTTCCCGGCGCATCCGCAGCAACTCAGGCAGATGACCGAGCACCTCGGCGAGCCCCATGACTGAGAGGCGCTCCAGCGGGAACCGGGTCGCGCAACCGGCGGCCAGCATACAGGGCCCGGCCACCCCGACGCAGCTCAACCCAGGGACCAGTCGGGCGAGCTCAGAGACGATGGCACCGCCCAGCAGATCGCCGGACGCCTCGTTGGCGACGATGCCGACGCGCAGCTCGGACGCCTGCATCACCGCACGATGCTACGGCTACGCTCGGCCACAAAGTCCACCAAGGCCGCAACCTCCGGGGCCTCAGCCACCAGGCCGCGGATGCGCTCCAGGGCATCCTCCAATTTGAGTCCGCCCAGATAGAGCGCTCGGTAGGCCCGCTTGATGGCGGCGATGGCGGCGGGACTGAAGCCGCGGCGGCGCAGCCCCTCGCTATTGATCCCATGGGGCGCGGCGGGCTGACCGCCGACCATCACATAGGGCGGCAGGTCCTTGCTCACCGCCGTGCCCATGGCACAAAAGCTATGGGCGCCGATGCGGCAAAACTGATGGACGATGGTGAAGCCGCCGAGGATGGCCCAGTCCTGAATCTGCACATGCCCACCCAGAGAGGCGGCATTGGCCATGATCACATGATCGCCGATGCGACAATCGTGGGCGACATGGGTATAGGCCATAAACAGGTTGTCATTGCCGATCCGGGTGACCCCCTGATCTTGAATGGTCCCGCGGTGCAGCGTGGCGCATTCGCGAATCTGATTGCGGTCGCCGATCTCCAGGCGAGTCTCCTCGCCATGGTATTTCATATCCTGGGGGTCCTCGCCCACCGAGGCGAACTGGAAGATGCGGTTGTCCCGGCCGATACGGGTGGGACCGCGGATCACCACATGGGGACCGATGTGCGTACCGCCGCCGATCTCGACCCCGGCGCCGATCACCGTGAAGGGGCCGATCTCCACCCCCACATCGAGCAGGGCGCCCGGGTCGATGACGGCAGACGGGTGAATCAAGCGATGAAGTCCCGGGCGGTACACATGATCTCGGCGCTGGCCACCAGGCGGTCGTCCACCCGTGCCTCGCCGTTGAATTTCCAAATGCCGCGGCGCACCGCCAACAGGTCCACCGACAGGATCAACTGGTCGCCGGGTTCGACCGGGCGCTTGAAACGGGCCTTATCGATGCCGACGAAATAATAGAGTGCCTTCTCACCCACTTCCTCGGGGCGCGAGGCCATGGCCAGCAGTCCGGTCGCCTGGGCCA
This sequence comes from uncultured Thiodictyon sp., assembly GCF_903946935.1. GTDB lineage: Bacteria > Pseudomonadota > Gammaproteobacteria > Chromatiales > Chromatiaceae > Thiodictyon. The sequence goes on along the minus strand of NZ_CAJAXH010000220.1, from coordinate 16,675 downwards.
TGGCCTCGACGATCAGCACGCCTGGCATCACCGGGCGGATCGGAAAATGGCCGGCGAAATAGGGCTCGTTGAAGCTGACATTCTTGAGCGCGACCAGGCGCTCGTCGCGCTTGAATTCGAGCACCCGATCGACCAATAGAAAGGGGTAACGGTGCGGCAACAGGCTCAACACCTTGTGAATGTCCATCGTAATGACGTCCGCGGCGACGCGCTCGGTGAGCGGCGCCCCGTCTACCTGCTTTGGCTCAGATGCCTGCATCAGTTATCCTCCTGCCCAGGCGCGGCACTAGACTGTGCGACGCGCGCTTCGAGTTGCTTGAGTCGACGCGTCAGCTCATCGAGCTGGCGAAACCGCGCCACGTTCCGTCGCCATTCCGCACTGGGCATGGCTGGTATTCCGCTGCTATAGGACCCGGCCGCCGCAAAGGAGCGGGTCACCATCGCCTGACCGGTGAAATGGACCTGATCGCCGATCGTCAGGTGTCCGGCCATGCCCACGGCCCCCGCGATGGTGCAGTTGCGCCCGATCCGCGTGGAGCCGGAGATCCCGGTCATCGCGGCCATGGCGGTATGTTCGCCCACCTCCACGTTGTGCCCAATCTGGATATGGTTGTCCAACTTGACCCCATCATGGATGACGGTGTCACCGATCGCACCGCGGTCCACAGTCGTGTTGGCGCCAATCTCCACATCGTCACCCAGGACCGCACGGCCGACCTGCGGGATACGCACCCACCGCTCGCCATCCTTCGCGAAGCCGAAACCGGAGCGACCGATCACCGCACCTGGGTGCAGTAGCGCCCGCTTGCCGACCCGCGTCCCGCGACACAGGGTCACCCGCGCCACCAGGCGGCTGTCCTCGCCGATGCTCACCCCTTCGCCGACGATCGACCCCGGGCCAACAAAGACGCGCGGCCCGATCTGGGCCCCGGCCTCCACGACCGCGGTGGGACCGATCCAGGCACTGGGGTCGATGACCGCGTCCGGGGCGACGACGGCCGCGGGATGGATACCGCCGACCACCGCCGGGGACGGGTAGAGCAGGCGGGCCGCCCGCGCAAAGCTCAAATAGGGGTTGCGACTGATCACCACGGGAGCCGTGGCCGCCGCCGCATCCGGCTCACTCAGGATCACCACGCCCGCACGCGTGTGGGCGAGTGCGCCACGGTATTTCCGATCGCCCAGGAAGCTGAGACAATCGGCCTCGGCGTTCAGCAGATCGGCGACGCGCACCACCCGGGTGCGCGGATCGCCGCGAAAGGGCTCACCCAGCAGACCCGCGAGTCGCTCCAGGTCCAGACCCGCCGCCGTCACGCCATCGCCGCTACTGTTATCGTTCATTTGGTTGCCGAATTGCGCTTCAGTCGCTCGATCACCAGGTCCGAGATATCGATCCGCGGGTTGTAATAGACCAGCCCATCGGAAATCACGAGATCGATCCCGAGCTCCTTGGCCAGTTCAATCACCACCTCGCGGACCTGTTTCCCCAGCTTGGTCCTCAGTTCGTTCTGGCGCAGGGCAAAGTCCTCTTGAAACTCATCCTGGGCATATTTGAGTTTGCGGGTACGACTGCGGATGTCGTTCTGCAGCAGTTGCATCTCACTCTCGCTCATCAATGCCGAATCGCGCTCCAGCTTACCCTGCAAGACCGTGATCTGCTCCTGCTGCTGACGCAGATTGCGTTCGCGCTCTTCCACCTCGACCTGCAACGCCTTGCCAGCGGCGGCGTATTGCGGAGAGCGCTCGACCACGCGATTGGGATCGACCACGCCGATCTTGTAATCGGTCGCACGGGCACCCGGCGCCAGCAGGAGTGCCAGCGCCACAAAGCCGACAAGGGTTGGGTTCACGTTGCGGTTTCCCCTGCCTCAAAAGGTCTGGCCGACCCCGAACTGGAACATCTGCTTATCGTCGCCCGTCTTGGCGTTCAACGGGAAGCCCAGACTGATCGAGAGGGCGCCGATCGGCGACAGCCAATTGGCCGAGACACCGGCCGAATAACGGATCTCACCAGCGTTGAAGCCGGTCTTGTAAGCCAAAAATTGATAGACGTTCTGGGTCAACCAGACGTTACCTGCATCCAGGAAGACCCCCACCCGCAACGTCTTTTCGATCTCACCACCTAATGGCGGCGGGGCCGAGAGCTCCAGGCTACCAATCATCTTGAGATTACCGCCCGACGGAGCGAAATTCAGCGAGAGTTCGCGCGGACCCAGGCTGTTGGCGACGAAACCGCGGACCGAGTGCGGGCCGCCAGCATAATAGTTTTTAAAGAACGGCAGGGAATTGAGGTTGGAGTAGCCGTCACCATAACCCAGATCGCCGAAGGCTGAGAGCACCACCTTAGAGAAGAGCGGGATGTAACGCGTGCCCTCATAACCGACCTGATAATAGGTCAGCGTGCTGCCAGGCACGGAGACCTCGGCAGTGAGACTGTGCTTATACCCGGTGGTAGGAAAGACGGCCCGGTCACGGGTGTCGTTAGTATAGCCAGCACTAAAAACGAAGTCATTGTATACGCTACCATTTTTGGCAGCAAAATACACGGCTATCGGGGCGTAGAAGGGCGCAATCGTCGCGTCATAGACCAGCTTGGTATTTTCATAGCGCAGGCCGAGCCCCGCCCGACTGGTGCGCGAGATCGGCAACCCGAAATTCACCCCGGCGACGCCGACATCCAAGTTATAGGTCTGGTAAGTGGTGTTGAGTAACTGACTGAAATCGGTCTTCCGATAGGACAGATCAAACCCGCGGCTGATGCCGTCGACGGTGTAATAAGGGTTCAGGTAGCTGAACTGATAGAGAGTGGTTGCCTGACTGGTGTTGAACGCCAGCGAGACGCGCTTGCCGGTACCGAGGAAATTGTTCTGATTAATGCTGGCGTTTAACAGAACACCCTGGGACTGGGAATAACCGATACCGGCCATCAGATTGCCCGCGGGCTTCTCCTTGACCGTGATATCCACGTCCACCTGATCCGCCGAACCCGCGACCGCCGGGGTCTCGGTGCTGACGTCTTCGAAATAGCCGAGACGGTTGAGGCGTTCGCGCGAATCCTTGACTAGGGCCGCGGAGAACCAGGAGCTTTCCAGTTGGCGCATCTCGCGCCGCAACACTTCGTCGCGGGTGCGGGTGTTGCCCTTCATGTTGACGCGACGGACATAGACCCGCTTGCCCGGGTCCACGAAAAAGGTGACGGACACCTGCTTGGTCGCCTCGTTGATGTCGGGGACGGTATTGACGTTGGCAAAGGCATAGCCCTCGTCGCCGAGCAGGCTGGAGATGCGTTCGGAACTCTCGGTGGTCAGCTTGCGGGAGAACGGCTCACCCCGACGCAACTGGATCAGCGGAAAAACCTTCTCCACCGGGACGACGGGCGGTCCGGCCAATTTGATATCACTTATTGTGTAAGGACTCCCCTCATCCATCACCACCGTGATGTAGATCTCTTTCTTGTCTGCACTGATCGAGACCTGCGTCGACTTGATATCGAATTTGATAAAGCCGCGGTCCAGATAAAACGAGCGCATCCGCTCCAGGTCACCGCCCAGCTTCTGCTTGGAATATTGATCGTTCTTCGCGTAAAAGGAGTACCAACTGGTGGTACCCAACTCGAACAGCTTGAGCAGCGTCTTGGTGTCGAAGGCCTTGTTGCCGATGAGATTGATCTGCTTGATGCGGGCGGTGAGACCCTCGGTCACCTCAATGCGGATGGCCACGCGATTGCGCGCTAGCGGGGAGACCGTGGAGGTGACGAGCACACCGTACTTGCCACGCGAGTAATACTGACGCTCCAGCTCCTGCTCGATGCGATCCAGCACCGAGCGATTGAACACCCGCCCCTCCTTCAGCCCGATCTCTTCCATGGCCTTCTGCAAGGTCTTCTCATCGATGTCCTTGTTGCCGACGAACTCGATCTTGGCGATGGATGGACGCTCCTGAACGGTCAAGACCAGGACGTTACCATCCCGCTCCACCCGCACGTCCTCGAAGAACCCGGTCTGATAGAGTGCGCGGATGATATTGCCGGTGACGTCATCCCCCACCGTATCGCCGACCTGCACCGGCAGGTAATTGAAGACCGTGCCGGGCGCAATGCGTTGCAGGCCCTCGACCCGGATATCGGCAATCTGGAACTGGTCCGCCGACACCGTGGCACCGAACAGGAGCAGGATCAGCATGGCCACGAGCGACAGACGCCGAGCGCCGCCGATGTCAGCAGATGAAACGCGCAAGGACTCTCTCCCCCAGATCAAGCCGCGGGCCACCCCGGGACAGCGAATAAAGGGCACCGAAAAACTCACGGCGCCCGTGCGAGATCGACCCGCCCCGCCGCTTGCAGATGCCCGACAATTGAACGAGGCGGACACTGCCCACGACAGGCAGATTCGCTTCGCGACGAAAAAATAGGCGGTTGGACAGTGATTTTTCCCGCCACCATAGACGCTAGTATACGGGATCGGGGGCGGCTAACCAAAGACCCGCACGAGATCCTCGTAGAAGGCCAGACCCATGAGGGCGGCGATCAGGACGATGCCGACCTTTTGGGCCTGCATCTGGACCGACTCGGACACCGGACTGCCCTTGATCCACTCGATAAAAAAATACAGTAAGTGGCCGCCGTCCAGGATGGGGATCGGCACCAGGTTCATGACGCCCAGGCTGATACTGACCACGGCCAGGAACTTGACGAAGGAGTCCCACCCGCTGCTCGCGGTCTCTCCCGCCGCCTTGGCGATTGTGATCGGACCGCTCAGATTCTCCACGGACGCCCGGCCCACCAACAGTTGGCCGATCATGCGCACGGTGAGTCGGCTGACGTCCCAGGTCTGGTCCCACGCCTGCCCCAGCGCGGCCAGCGGGCCATAGCGAACCTCGAGCCGATCCATCATCACCGCGGCACCGACCCGCCCGAGTGTCTTGCCATTCTTCTCGTAGGCATGTGGCGTCAGGCGCAGGACCAACGGCACCCCGGAGCGCTCGATCGCTAGATGCAGTTCCCGACCGGGGTGGGCCTGGACCATCTCCACAAACTGACTCCAATCGCGGATCGGCTCACCGTCCCCGGCCAACAGCCGATCCCCGGGTTGCAGACCGGCTTGCTCTGCGGGCTCGCCTGGGAGGAGTTCCCCCACAATCGCCGGGATGTGCGGCGGACGGGGATTCAGTCCGAGGCGCCGCACGATGCCCGCATCCATGGGCAATGCGGCCAAGCGTTCGCCGTCGAGCAGACGCTCCTGTGCGCACCCGGCGGCGTCACGGACACTGACCGGCAAGTCACGGCCGCGGCCAGACTCCGCCATGAAGGCAAACAGCGCCTGCTCCCAGATCGTGGCGTCCCGATCACCGACCCGCAGCAATCGGTCGCCCTCCTGAAAGCCGGCCTGGGCGGCCGGCGAGTCCGGCGCCACCGACACCACGACCGCCCGCAACCCGGTCTCACCGGCCATGAACACCAGCCAATAGGCGAAGATGGCGAACAGCAGATTGAACGCCGGGCCGGCCGCGACGATCGCCGCGCGCCGCCATAGGGCTTGTCGGTTGAAGGCCAGGTGGAGTTGCTCCGGGGCGACCTCCTCCTCGCGCTCGTCGATCATCTTCACATAGCCGCCCAAGGGGATGGCCGCAAACACATACTCGGTCGTGTCCGCGCGGCGCCGATAGCGCAGCAAGGGCCGCCCGAAACCGATGGAGAAGCGCAACACCCCGACACCGAGCCAGCGCGCGACCAAGAAATGGCCGAGCTCATGCACGGCGATCAGGATCGTCAGGGCGATCAGAAAATAGCCGATATCCTGCCAGTGGGGGAATGACATGGCGGACTAGACGGCCTGCTTGGCGATGAGTTGTTCGGCCGTGGCGCGGGCACGCTGGTCGAGCGCGACGAGGCCGGCCAAATCCTGCCCCACCACGGATTGCTCCAGCGAAGCGGCCAATGTCTCCTCCACCACCCGGGCGATACCGGGAAAACTCACCCGGCCATCGAGGAAGGCAGCCACCGCGATCTCGTTGGCGGCGTTCAGCACCAAGGGGGCTGAACCACCCGCCCGGGCGGACTCAAAGGCCAACCGCAGACAGGGGAAGCGCCCCGGGTCCGGGGCCTGAAAATCGAGTCGACCCAGCGCCACCAGGTCGAGCGGGGCCACCCCGGAGTCGAACCGCTCCGGCCAGGCCAGGGCATGGGCGATCGGGGTGCGCATATCCGGATTGCCGAGCTCGGCCAAGACCGATCCGTCCTTGTATTGGACCAGCGAATGGACCGTACTCTGCGGATGGACCACCACGGTGATCCGCTCCGGCCCGGTGCCGAACAGCCAGCAGGCCTCGATCACCTCCAGTCCCTTGTTCATCAGGGTAGCCGAGTCCACCGAAATCTTGCGCCCCATGCTCCAGACCGGGTGGGCACAGGCCTGCTCCGGGGTTACCGTGGCCAGGCGTTCGACGGGCCAGTCACGGAACGGACCGCCGGAGGCGGTGAGCAGGATCCGCTCGACCCCGACCTGCGCCAGACCGGCATGAAAGCCAGTCGGCAGGCACTGGAAGATGGCATTGTGCTCGCTGTCGATGGGCAGCAACTCGGCCCCGCTCGCGGCCACCGCATCCATGAACAGGGCCCCCGCCATCACCAGCGCCTCTTTGTTCGCCAGCAGCACGCGCTTGCCGGCGCGGGCGGCCGCCAGACTCGGCGGCAGGCCCGCGGCCCCGACGATGGCGGCCATCACATAGTGCGCGTCCGGCAGGGCGGCGACCTGCTCCAGTCCCTCGACCCCGGACAGCACCTCGGGCGCATCGGGCATCCCCGCGAGCAAGGACTGGAGCACGCGGGCGGCCGCCGGATCGGCCATGGCGGCATAGGCCGGCCGATAGCGGCGACATTGCTCGGCCAATTGCTCCGCGTTGCGATTCGCGGTCAGGGCCACGACCCGGAAACGCTCCGGGTGCCGCGCCAGCACGTCGAGGGTGCTGAGACCAATAGAGCCGGTGGAACCGAGTATCGCAACGCCAATCATGTATTTACCACCGGGAGCAAGAGTGTGATACCGAGCATAAACAGGGGGGCCGCGGCGGTCAGGCTGTCGATCCGATCGAGGAAGCCGCCGTGCCCGGGGAGCAGTTGACCGGAGTCCTTGACCCCCCGCCGACGTTTGAGCAGGCTCTCATAGAGGTCGCCGACGACCGACATGGCGACCGTCAGGACACACACCAGCACCGCCAGCAGGAGGCCGCCGGCCCCGGGGGCCAGCACGGCGCCCAACAGGACGCCGCCGACACCGGCCAGGGCCAGTGCCCCGTAGACCCCCTCGCGGGTCTTGCCGGGACTGAGCGCCGGTGCCAATTTGGTACGCCCCCAGCGGCGACCGGCGAAATAGGCCGCCGAGTCCGCGAACCAGATCAGCAACAGCAGAAACAGGACCAGGACTGGCCCGGCGGCGACGGCGGCGCGCAACTCGATCAGGGCCGCCCAAGCGACGCCGAGCACCAGGAGTCCGGTCGCCGCCCCCACCGCATCCAACCCGGGCCGGGACTCGATATGCTGCACGCGCGCCAGCAGGACGGTCTGGATGACCCACCAGGCGGCACCCGCGGCGACCAACCAGGGGCGCCACTGAGGTTGCAACCAGAGGACACCCAGACCCACTGCCACCAGGACGACATAGGCCGCCCGCGCCGCCCGCGCCTCAACGCCGCTGAGTGCAGCCCACTCCCAGGCGCCGATCAGGACCACTAGGGCCATAAAGAGGGCGAATCCAGGCGCGGGTAGCCACAGCACCGCACCCAGCACCAGGGGCCCCAAGATAAAGGCCGTCAAGGTGCGCTGACGCAGCGCGCTACCAGCCGCCAAGACCTTAGCGTCGCTCATTGTTCAGCCACTCCGGACGCGGCCACGACCTGCTCCCCGGTGAGACCGAAACGGCGCTGGCGGTGGGCGAAGTCGTCCAACGCCCCGCCATAGGCGGCAGCATTGAACTCCGGCCACAGCAGGTCGGTGAAGAACAGCTCGGCATAGGCCGACTGCCACAGGATAAAGTTACTGATGCGCTTCTCGCCCCCGGTGCGAATCAACAGATCCGGGTCGGGCAGGTCGGCGAAGGACAGGCGCGCGGCGATGGCCTGCTCATTCACCGCGGCGGGGTCCAGCCGATCGGCCGCCACGTCGGCGACCACGCGGCGCACCGCCTGGGTGATGTCCCAACGCCCGCCATAGTTGGCCGCCACCTGGAGATTCAGGGCGGTGTTATGGGCGGTGAGGCCCTCCGCCTCCTCGATGCGGCGCTGCAACTTCTCGCTGAAGGCCGAGCGCTCGCCGATCACCCGCAGTCGCACGCCGTTCTCATCGAGCCGGCGCACCTCGCCACGCAGTGTGATCATGAAGAGATCCATGAGCACACTGACCTCGGAGGGCGGACGGCGCCAATTCTCACTGCTGAAGGCGAACAGGGTGAGGGTACCGACCCCGCGCTGCACCGACTCCTCCACCACCGCCCGCACACTCTTGACACCCTCGCGGTGCCCCCAGGTGCGGGCGCGATTGCGCTGTTTGGCCCAGCGGCCGTTGCCATCCATGATGATGGCGACGTGCCTGGGTACGCGCCGTTCAGCATCGTGTGCCCCGCTGCCGGGGGTTAGCGTGTCCACGTCGTCTTGTTTCGGCTGCGCTCGACACGCCTCAGATGGACATCAGGTCGGTTTCCTTGGTGGCCAACACGTCGTCGACCTCCTTGACATACTGATCGGTGAGTTTCTGCACGATTTCCTGGCCACGCCGTTCGTCGTCCTCGGAGATCATCTTTTCCTTCACCATGTCCTTCAACTCGGCATTGGCATCGCGGCGGATGTTACGCAGCGCGACCCGGGCCTGCTCGGCCTCGTGGCGCGCCACCTTGATCAGGTCGCGGCGCCGCTCCTCGGTGAGCGCCGGCATGGGCACCCGGATGACGGTGCCGGCCGTGTTCGGGTTGAGCCCGAGATCGGACTGCATGATCGCCTTCTCGACCGCCTGCACCATGCCCTTCTCCCACGGGATCACGGCCAGGGTGCGCGAGTCCTCGGCGGTGACATTGGCGACCTGGCGGATCGGCATCTCCGAGCCGTAGTAGGAGACCATGACGTGATCCAGCAGCGACGGGTGGGCGCGCCCGGTGCGGATCTTCGCCAGCTCGTGCCCCAGGGCCTCAACGCTCTTACCCATCCGAGTCGCCGCGTCCTTCTTGATGTCATTGATCATCTTCAATCACCACTTGCCACCAGGGAGCCCAACTCGGCACCGCGCACCAAGCGTAGCAATGCCCCCGGCTCGTTGATATTCATCACGCGCAGCGGCAGGCCATGGTCACGGCACAGCACGATGGCCGTCGTATCCATCACCTGCAACCCCTCGCGTAGGGCGCGATCGTAACTGATTCGGGGATAAAAGGTCGCATCGGGGACGCGCAGGGGGTCGGCGGAGTAGACACCGTCGACCTTGGTGGCCTTGATCAGCAGGTCAGCGCCGATCTCGATGGCCCGCAGGCTGGCCGCCGAATCCGTGGTGAAAAAGGGATTGCCGGTCCCGGCGGCGAAGATTGCCACCCGCCCCTTCGCCAAATGCCGTAGCGCGCGCGCCCGGTCATAGTCCTCGCACACGCCACCGACCGACAGCGCCGACATCGCCCGCGCCGGCACCCCCAGCGCCGCCAGGCGATCCTGCATGGCCAGGGCATTCATCACCGTGGCCAGCATCCCGATGTGGTCGCCGGTGACCCGGTCCATGCCGCGGGCGGCCAGCGCCGCACCGCGAAAGATGTTGCCCCCGCCGATCACCAGGGCGACCTCGACCCCCTCAGCGACCAGGTCGCGGACGTCGCCGGCCAGTCCTTCGAGCACGTCCGGGTCGATGCTCTCCTGACCGCCGCCGGCCAGGGCCTCGCCACTGAGTTTCAAGAGGATGCGACGGTAGATCGGCATAAGAGCACTCAAGGTGAAATGGGGGCGTGGCCGTGGGGCGAGTGGGGCGCGAGCGCGCCCCGGACCGGCCGTCAATCCTTCTGGAGGGCCATGACCTCTTCGGCGAAGTTTTCGTTACGCTTCTCCAGACCCTCACCCACCTCGACCCGGGCGAAGCGCCGCACGCTGGCCCCCGCCTGCTTGAGCAGTTTCTCGACGGTCTGCTCGGGGTCCTTGACGAAGGGCTGGCCCAGCAGCGTCACCTCCTCCATGAATTTGCGGATCCGACCCTCGATCATCTTGTCGACGATATTGGCCGGCTTGCCGCTCTCGAGCGCCTGGGCGCGGAAGATCTCACGCTCGCGCTCCAGTTGTTCCGCCGGCACCTCGTCGGCACTCAGGCAGACCGGGTTGCTGGCCGCGATATGCATGGCCAGGTCATGCCCCAGGACCGCATCGCCGCCCACCAATTCCAACACGACGCCGATCCGCAGGCCGTGACGATAGCTGTAAAGGACCCCCTCGACGCCGTCGAAACGCACCAAGCGCCGCACCTGGACATTTTCACCGACCTTGGTGATCAGCGTCTCACGGGCCGCGTTGACCGTGGTGGCGGGGTCATCGGCGAGCGGCTGCTCCACCAGGGCGGCGGCATCGGCCGCGGAACTCGCCAAGGCGGTCTTGGCCACCGCCGCCGCGAAGGCGCCGAAATTGGCATCCTTGGCGACGAAATCGGTTTCAGAGTTGATTTCGACCATGACGCCGTGCTTGCCGTCGTCAGTCACCTCGATGACCACCGCGCCCTCGGCGGCGATGCGTCCGGACTTCTTGGCCGCCTTGGCCTGGCCGGATTTGCGCATCGCATCGATGGCGGCCTCGATGTCACCGCCCGTCTCCACCAAGGCCTTCTTGCACTCCATCATGCCCGCGCCGGTGCGCTCGCGGAGTTCTTTAACGGTTGCGGCTGTAATCGACATGCCTCAAATCCTCTGTACTGCTCAGGCGCCCCGCTCAGGTGGCGGGACGCGGCAAAATTGGGTGTTGCCCGCACGCGGGCAGCTGGGGGGCACCGCGGGGAGGCGCCTAGGGGCGACCCGCAGCGGGCGCCCCCTGGGGCTCGACCGGGCTATTCCTGTCCAGGGGCGGCGTCGCGGAACTCGCTCTCACGGCCCGACACCATCCCGACCGCGGAGTCGCGACCCTCCAGAACCGAGTCGGCACTGCCCGCGATATAGAGGCGCACGGCGCGGATGGCGTCGTCGTTGCCCGGAATCACATAGTCGACCTTACTGGGGTCGTTGTTGGTGTCGACCACCCCGATCACCGGGATACCCAGCTTGTTGGCCTCGGTCACGGCGTTCTTCTCATGGCCGACGTCGATCACGAACATCGCATCCGGCAGGCCGTCCATGTCCTTGATGCCGCCCAGGCTCAACTCCAGCTTGTCGCGCTCGCGCGACAGGTCCAGCGCCTCCTTCTTATTGAAGCGCTCGATGCCGCCGCTCTCGAACATCGCCTCCAGGTCCTTCAAGCGCTTGATGGACTGACGGATAGTCTTGAAGTTGGTGAGCATGCCGCCGAGCCAGCGGTGGTTGACGAACGGCATGCCGCAGCGCAGCGCCTCCTCGCGGATGGCGTCGCGGGCCGCCCGCTTGGTGCCGACGAACAGGATCTTGCCGCCGTTGGCCGACAGGGTGCTCATGAAATTCAGTGCGTCCTGGAAGAGCGGGACCGTCTTTTCCAGATTGATGATATGGATCTTGTTGCGGTGCCCGAAGATGAAGGGACCCATCTTGGGGTTCCAGTAACGGGTCTGGTGGCCGAAATGGACGCCGGCCTCCAGCATCTGACGCATGGATACTTGACTCACGATCGTTTCCTCAATTGTGTTGGGTTGGGCCTCCACGCGTCCCATGCAGCAACCCACTCAGCGATGAACCTGGCGGGCACCCGGCAGCATGTGACGACGCGTGTGCGGATGAATGTCCGACCGCCCAGGCGGCCGCTACCTAAACTACTTAAGACGCCCCGCAGCCGAAGACCCCCGGTCTGCCAAGCGCCCCTAAAAATAAAGCGAAAAACCGTAGTTTTTCGCTTGAATCTTGGATGGGACGCCGGCCGCCCTGATCTCCTGAGCCCTACGCCCGCACTTGACCCTGACTTCGCCAGGCACCGCTCAGGCGCTCGTTTGCGACGGCGTGCCGCGTTTTATACCATAGCCCGCTTCGCCCCGGCAACGACGGCGCGAATCGACTGTCAATTTTTCCTTAATAATCTGGATACCAGATGGACGCATTCAAAGGCCCTATGAGCGTACACATCAAGACCCCCGAGGCGATCGAGCGGATGCGTGTCGCTGGGCGTCTGGCCGCCGAGGTGCTCGACATGATCGCCCCCTACGTCCAGCCGGACGTCACCACCGAGGAACTGGACCTGCGCTGTCACGAGCACATCGTCAAGGTCCAGGGCAGCATCCCGGCACCCCTGAACTACCGGGGCTTTCCCAAATCGATCTGCACCTCGGTCAATCATGTGGTCTGCCACGGCATCCCCGCCAACAAACGCTTGAAAAAGGGCGACATTGTCAATCTGGACATCACCGTGATCAAGGACGGCTACCACGGGGACACCAGCATGATGTTCTGTGTCGGCGAGCCCTCGATCCTGGCCAGGCGCCTCGTCAAGGTCACGCGGGAGGCCCTGTGGCGCGGTATCTCGGTGGTGCGCCCCGGCGCCACCCTGGGCGATATCGGGCACGCCGTCCAGCAGTTTGTCGAGGCCCAAGGCTACTCGGTGGTGCGCGAATATTGCGGACACGGAATCGGGCGCGAGTTCCACGAGGACCCCCAGGTGCTGCACTATGGCAAACCGGGGGAGGGGTTGGTCCTGCGCCCGGGGATGTGCTTCACGATCGAGCCCATGGTCAACGCCGGCAAGCGCTTCATCAAGCTGCTGCCGGACGGCTGGACCGTGGTGACCAAAGACCGCAGCCTCTCGGCCCAATGGGAGCACACGCTGCTGGTGACCCCCGACGGACACGAGGTCCTGACCCTGCGGGCCGACGAGCGGGCCGCGGTCCCCGGCGCATGACGGACGCCAACCTCCGCGACCTGATCCCGGTCTATCGCCAACAATTGCGGGACGGGCGCGAGACCCTGTTCAAGGAGTTCGACCAAGGGGTGCCGGTCACCGCCCTGGTATTGGCCTTGAGCCAGCTCACCGACCGGGTCGTGTGCGAGGTCTGGCACCACCATGTCAAGGACGCCGCGGACGTGGCGCTGGCGGCGGTCGGCGGCTACGGCCGGCAGGAGCTGCAACCGGGTTCCGACCTGGACATCCTGATCCTGGCCGAGCCCGCGGCCGAGGCGGCGCTCAAGGAGCCCCTGGAACAGTTGGTGACCTTCTTCTGGGACATCGGCTTACGGGTCGGACACAGCGTGCGCAGCGTGGCCGAGTGTGTCGACGAGGCCCAAGCCGATGTCACCGTCATGACCAACCTGATGGAGGCGCGCCTGTTGGCGGGCGACGCCGCCCTGTTCCAGCGCATGCGCACCGCCACCGGCCCGGATCGGATCTGGGACAGCCAGTCCTTCTTCACCGCCAAGACCGCGGAGCAGCAGGCGCGCTGGCACAAGTATGGCGACACCGCCTACAACCTGGAGCCCAACATCAAGGAGAACCCGGGCGGCCTGCGCGACATCCAGATGATCGGCTGGGTCGCCAAGCGGCATTTTGCCGCCGCCACCACCCTGCACGAACTGGTGACTCAGGGCTTCCTCACCGAGCCCGAGTACCAGGCCCTGATCGAGGGGCAGAGCCACCTGTGGCGCATCCGCTTCGCGCTGCACCGACTCACCGGGCGGTGCGAGGATCGGGTGCTCTTCGACTACCAGCGCACCCTGGCGCAGGGGTTCGGCTTCTGCGACGGCGACAACAACCTCGCGGTCGAGCAGTTCATGCAGCAGTACTATCGCACCGTGCAGGAGCTCAACCGCTTAAACGAGATGCTGCTGCAACTGTTCAGCGAGGCGATCCTGCTGCACGACGACATCGGCCCCCCGGTCCCGATCAACAAGCGCTTTCAGGCACGCAGCGGCTTTCTGGAGATCAGCGGGCCGACCGTCTTCCGCCGCTACCCCATCGCCCTGCTGGAGGTCTTTCACATCCTCCAGACCCACCCCGAGTTGACCGGGGTGCGCGCCAGCACCATCCGCGCCATCCGCGAGAACCGCCACCGCATCGACGACGCCTTCCGCGCCGACATCCGCGCCCGCAGCCTGTTCATGGAGTGCCTGCGCGAGCCCCGTGGCATCACCCAGGCATTGCGGCGCATGAACCGCTACGGGGTGCTCGCCGCCTACATCCCGGCCTTCGCCAACATCGTCGGGCGCATGCAGTACGACCTCTTCCATGTCTACACGGTCGACGAACACACGCTCGCCCTGCTGCGCAACCTGCGCCGCTTCACCATCGCCGAACACGCCGAGGAATTCCCCCTGTGCAGCGCGGTGACTCTGCGCATCCCCAAGATGGAGGTCCTGTACCTGGCCGGGCTCTTCCACGATGTCGCCAAGGGCCGCGGCGGCGATCACTCCCAACTGGGCGCCCGCGACGCCTGGGACTTCTGCCGCCTGCACGGGCTGTCCGAGTTCGACAGCCGGCTGGTCGCCTGGCTGGTGGAGAAACACCTACTGATGTCCATGACCGCCCAGCGCAAGGACATCGGCGCCCCGGAGGTGATCCAGTCCTTCGGTGAGCTGGTCGGCGATCCGACCCGCCTGGACTATCTGTATCTACTCACCGTGGCGGACTCGCGCGCCACCAACCCGGAACGCTGGAACGGCTGGATCGACGCCCTGCTGCGCGAGCTCTATCACAGCACCCGACGCGCCCTGCTGCGCGGCCTGGAGCACCCCCAGGCCCAGCACGAACTGATCGAACTGAAACAGACCGAGGCCAAGCGGCTGGTGCAACGCTACGGCGGCGATCCCGCGGCCTGCGACCGGCTGTGGCTGCGGTTCGGCCAGGACTTCTTCCTGCACAGCTCACCCGACGAGATCGCCTGGCAGACCCGCCTGATCCTGGACACCCACCCGGGCGAACTGCCCTTGGTGGTCATCCGCCCAGTCACCGCCCGCGGCGGCACCGAGATCTTCGTCTACACCGCCGACCGCGCCAACCTGTTCGCCCGCACCACCGCGGTCCTGGATCAGCTCGCCCTGAACATCATGGACGCCCGCGTCATGACCACCGACGACCACATGGCGGTCAACACCTACCAGGTGTTGGACCTAGACGGTCACCCGGTCAACGACTCTGACCGGATGGATGAGATCCGTGGGACCCTCATCGCGGACCTGCGCGCCCACGCCCGCGACGGCGTCACGGTCGCGCGCCGCCCGCCGCGCAGCCACCGCCACTTCCCGATCGAGACCCGTGTGAGCTTCTCGGTGGACGAGGCCAACCGCCGCACCGTGATGCGCCTGAGCACCCTGGACCGCCCCGGCCTGCTGGCCGAGGTCGGCGAGGTCTTCGAGGCCTGCGGGGTGCGCCTGCAAAACGCCAAGATCGCCACCGTCGGCGCCGAGGTAGACGACGTCTTCTTCATCACCACCCCGGACGAGGCGCCGATCCTGTGCGAGACGGCACTTACCTGCCTGAGCCGGGAGATTCATGCGCGGTTGGAGGGTAACGCCAAGACTTGAAAGGGCGTGACAGCGGGGTCAGTGTTGCCTGCGGTTTTTTTGCTGTCACGCCCTTTCACCGAAAAAAGTCGCCGGCTGCCGGCCACATGAGAACCAGGTTTCGCGGGTACAACACCGATCAAAGCGATGTGGTCAGGCGACTGGCGGAAACCGCTGAATACCCCGAGGTGCTGAGGACGCATTTGGCGTGGTAGGCTGTTTGAGACCGGAGACTTCGAGAGGCTGGAACTGATGGACCTATTTGAAATCGCTCGGGCGAACACTGCGCCACTGGAGCAACGCACCGCGGCACTGCAGGCGAGCTGCCCAACAGACGGCCCACTGGCGACAGCCATGGCTGCCTTCGTCGATCATATCCGTGCGCAGGGCCGCATCCCCATCAATATGCGCCCCTGGGTCCTCTCCCGATTTCTCAGCCGGGGGCACTATCAGAACATCTACGACTGGGCGACCGAGATGGCCGACCTCTCCGGACGCCCGCGGGATGCCCTGCTCGCCGAGAAGCTCGGCACCTACCTCACCGCCCGGCGCACCTTCGATGGGGCCTTCGCCGACGGCCTTTGCTTCCGCTATGGGGCGCTTAACATCGGCGGGGTGGGGCCGACCCGCTACGGTCAGCCAAGGTGTCGGCCGCGCTGGTGGATGCGCTGCGCTTATCCACCCTACGTCGCTGCCGACCGGGCTCCAAGCCATCGCCACATGAATCGCCTCCGCTTGCGCGATGCTGAGGGATGAGCGGTTCGCAAGGGTGCGCTTGATGATCTTCTTCCACTCGTGCACCGACTCGCGCAGCAAGGTGGCCGGGATGGGGTCTTGTAAGGCACTGTCGGAGTCCTGGCTGTTCCGCTAGACTCCGCCTCGCACCCTAGCGGCCCGCGGGAAGCTAGCGCGCAACTGTCCTAATCCGACCTAGTACCGCAGGATGAAAGTGCTCGGACCATGTCAAGCTAGGCTGCCAACGGCTTGCCTTGGTAGGTCCAGCGGAATGGTTTGGCCATTGTCTTGTTGAAATAGTCGATGAAGTTTTTGATTTTCTGGCAAAGGTC
>NZ_CAJAXH010000219.1 GCF_903946935.1 uncultured Thiodictyon sp. | reverse complement strand
GGTGGCATAGCGACGGGGCGGTGCCTTGGCCAACTGCGCGCCATAGATCCAGGTGATTGCGGTCGCGGCCATGCAGAAGTTCAAGTGATTAGTCACCGCCTCGGCAGTACGGGTTTGGGTCTCGGCGCTGCCGATCTCCTGCTTGATCTCCCGAAAGCCGGCTTCGATTTTCCAGCGCGCCCCATAGTATTCGACAATCTGCGCCAGCGACAAGGTTAAATCGGTCGTGACCAAGGCCACCCACTGGGTGCGGCGAAAGACCCACACCACGCGCACCGGGCAGCGCAGCGTCTTGAGCATGACCACCCGCTCGACGGCCGCCACCTCGCGCATCCGGCCATACAGATGCAGCGTGTAGTGCTGGGCCTCGGCGTGAAGCGTGGTCGCCAGTTGTGCGGCAGTGCCCGCGCGGACCCCGTACTTGCGTGGTCGTCCCGGCCGCCCTGGGGTTGGGGTCGGCAACTCATACAGGGCGGCATTGCTGCGCAGGCGCGAGAGTAAGTGCGCGCGCGTCCCGAACTGCTGCCGTAGCGGTTTGAGCAACCCATTGTTACCGAACCAACTGTCGCAGACCACCAGCACCGGGACCGCGGTGAAGACGGCGCCCAGGCGCACGATGAGCGCGACCACCTGGGCAAATTTGGTCTGAAACACCTGCGGCTCGCCGCGCACCCGCACGCAGCGGGTGTGCAAGGTCAGGTAGCGAAAATAGAAGGCGAAGGCCAGCGGCAGACAGCACCAGCGCCCGTGGATGATCTTGAGCAAACCGACCGTGACAATCGTCTGCGCCCAGGGAAACTGGCTCTGGTTGGTCTTGGCGGCGTGGTCGAAGGTCGTCTGGCAGGCAAACACCTTGCGCCCGGTCTTGGGATTGATCGAGTCGTCCACGGCGAGCAGTAGGCGTCCGTCGGTGAGTGGGTCGGGGATCGCCCGCCAGAGGATCTCCCAAACCGGCTCCCAGGCCAGCTTCACCGACGCCATGAAGGTGTAGTAGCGCGACTGCGCGATCTCCACGCCAAACAGGGTCGCAATGGTGCGCCGCAGATTGGAGGTCCGCGACGCCGTGATGGGCACCAGGATCGCTTGCAGGGTCAGCATGAACCAGCGCCAGCGCTCCTGCCCGTGGTCGGTGGCCGGAAAGAGGGATTGGAATTGGGTTGCGAGAGCGGGTAAGATCGGCATGGAATGCGGGCTCGTTTGGTTTTCTAATCAACGGCTTAGACACCTCTGATTATACGCCGAATCGAGTCCGTATTCAGCCTTAAGTTGCTGAATCTACATTGTAATTACCGATACTGGCAGACGCTCACCGGGGTTCCATAGATTGATGGTTTCGTATATTAGCTTCCACTAATATAAAATCACTTTTGGTGTACGATTTCTTGCCGTGAACCCACCGTCGCCCCCGTTCCCCGCTCCGACCATCTGGCCGGTGCGCCGATGTGCAGCCCATGCGCTCAAGGGCAGGAGCCGGGAATAGCATAGGCGGAATGACGGCCAAGGCCCCCGATCAAAAGTAGGAAACTTCAGTTCAAATATAAGTTCGCTGCGGCTCGTCAGGCGCCTTAATCCGAATATCTCACGCCAACTTGGAGTCGATTGACATGTCCGATATCGAAATTGCCCCGCTGCCCGCCGCTCAGATCGCCCTGTTCGGAGACCTGCAGAAAAACTGGGGCTGGCTGCTTGCCCTTGGGGTCCTGTCCATCGTGCTCGGGACCATCGGGCTGGGCGCCAGCTTCAGCTTGACCCTCGTCACCGTTCTGTTTTTCGGTTGGCTGCTGCTGGTGGGCGGGGGCTTCCAACTGGTCGGCGCCTTCAGTTGCCGGGGCTGGCGATGCGTGTTGGAGCACATGCTTGCGGCCACCTTAGTACATCCTGGCGGGGTATTTGATCATCCAGGACCCACTGCTGGCCTCGGGCACCTTTACCCTGATCATCGCGGGCGTCCTGCTCGCCGTCGGGGCGCTGCGCATCGTGATGGCCATCCAACACCGGGGCTCACCAGGATGGGTCTGGGCAGTGTTGGGCGGGATCATCTCGATCCTGCTCGGTGGCGTCATCTTTGCCCAGTGGCCGGTGTCGGGGACCTGGGT
>NZ_CAJAXH010000218.1 GCF_903946935.1 uncultured Thiodictyon sp. | reverse complement strand
TCACGAAGGTTCACGCACGGGGCCTCGGACAGTAAGGGGACCGACGTGCTTTATACCCGGGCCACCTGGCGTTGTCCAGTGTTGCGGACAACCGCCGGTTGCAACAGAGAGTCCTGGCTAGAACGGTTCCGCCCTGGGGCATCCGCACCAGCGCCTTGACCCGGACGGTGGCATCGCGTGCGCGGGCCACGAGGGTCGCCGTTTCCGGCCTCGATCATCGTTCCGGCCAAATCGGGGCCGGAGTCCAAGGCTTCGGCCTTGGCTGGACAGGACCAAGGCTGAAGCCTTGGACTCCCGAAGCAGGCCGCTGGCCGGAACGATGATCAAGGCCCCGTTTCCGCCTCCCAGTCGGGCCGACACGGGGCGAAGTGTCACCGCAGCGCCGGCTCGACCGCTCGACCAGGGACGCGGCGGCCGAGCGCAGAGGCGAGTATGCTGACTTCCCAATTCAGCCTGTTCGCCCGCCCCTAAGAAGTCCGATGCCACCACGCGATTTGAGACGTCACCGCGCCCCCGTTGCATTGGCACGATCGGCCCTGGCCCTCGGCCTGCTCGCGGCCTGGGCCATGCCGGCGACCGCCACGGCCGCACCGCGTCTGCGCTGCCACATCGAGCAGGGTGGAACCTCCCAGGTGTTGGAATTCGCACCGGTGGCCGACCCCTACAGCGTGCCGGCCATCTCCATCAACGGGCGCTTCCGCTTCAAGGCCGTGGTGATCGGCGATGCACGATCGGTGCAATACATCAATCTCTACACCTACTACCAAACCGAGCGACGTTTGCTCTTGCTGCACGAGGCCAAGTACCAGGCGCCGACGATTCAGGCCAACCCCGCCCGGGACGCACTCACCGGCGGGAATTATCTGTATTCGCCCGGGCGCGAGCGGGAGTTCCAGTATGGGTGTGCGCTGTTGGAGGTCAGCCCATGACGCGCATCGGCCGCCCTCGCCTGGCCGCCGCGCTGGGTTGTGCCCTCGCCTGCTGCGCCGTCAACTGCCGCTTTGGCGCGATGGCCGCGGAGCCACCGCCAGCGCCGACCGTCACGCTCACGGTGGTCGGCGATATCATGCTCGACGAATCGCCGGGGGCGGCGGTCGAGCGCGGGCAGGACCCCTTCGCCCCCGTTGCCGCGCTGTTGGACGGCGCCGATATCCGGATCGGTAATCTGGAGTGTGTCGTGGCGACCCAGGGAGAGGCCGAACCCGGGAAACCCTATACCTTCCGCGCCCACCCGCGCACCTTGCAGCCGCTCAAACGGCATTTCGACGCGGTGACCCTGGCGAACAACCACTCCGGCGACTTTGGGCCGGGCGCATTCGCCGAGATGCTGGGCCTCTTGGATCAGGCGGGTATCGGCTGGTTCGGCGGCGGCGCCGACCTGGCGCAGGCGCATCGGCCACTCATCGTCGAGCGTCACGGGCTGCGGATCGCGTTGCTCGGCTATGACGAATTCCTGCCGCGCAGCTTCGAGGCCGGGGCCGATCAACCGGGGGTTGCCTGGAGCGAAGATGAGCAGGTCCAGCGCGATATCGCGGGCGCGCGCAGCACCGGGCACGCCGATCTCGTGATCCCGATCATGCACTGGGGCTGGGAGCACGAGCCCATTGCCAGCCCCCGCCAACGCCAATTGGCCCGTCTCATGATCGACGCCGGGGCCGACGCGGTGATTGGCGGCCACCCCCATGTGACCCAGGACACTGAGCAGTATCGCGGTAAGCCGATCGTCTACAGCCTGGGAAATTTTGTCTTCAACGGGTTCACCGACGCCATCAACAATACCGGATGGTTGTTGCGCTTGGAGCTGGACCGGCAGGGCGTGCGCCGGTGGCGGACCTTCGTCGCACAGATTGACGCCGAAGGGATTCCCCATCCCGCTGCCGATGCCGATGCCGCCGGCACCTGTTGGGAACGAGGGCAGGCAACGCCATTGACCTGCGGCAACCCATAAAAAAAGCCGGCCATCGGGAAACCCGAGGGCCGGTCATCCTTTAAGCCTCCGTCGGGAGGGATGAGGCCTATTGGATGGGTGTCATCCGTTTCCTCCACCCGCAAGAGCGGGTGCCGGGACCTGCGGGTCTAGCTGACCTTGTGGCGCCGCTCGCCGCCCCTGGGGCGCCTGGCGAAGGTCTGCCGTCACTGTTCCCGACGGCTGGGCAGCATGCCAGACGCTCCCTGAACCGGACCCCAGGGCCTGGTCGCTCATCTCGCGCCTGTTGGCGTCGACCCGCAAGGCCGCGGAGCCCGGGCAGAAGGTCCTTGCACCGACCCACGAAAAACACAACCGTCAAGCGCAACCGTCAAGCGCATGTCAACCCAAAGTAGAAATGTCCCCTATTCCGCAAAGTAGAGATGTCCCCTGTTGGCGGGGGCAGGGGGCGAGATGCAGGGGAGGGGCCGCCGGGTCGGCGGGCCAGACGTAGGGAGCCCGTAGGGCGACCGGAGTCTG
>NZ_CAJAXH010000217.1 GCF_903946935.1 uncultured Thiodictyon sp. | reverse complement strand
TCACGACCAACCGCCGGCCGATCGCCGTGCCACGTCCGATGGCATCGACCCGATGTCTGCGCTAAAGTCGATCCCGGCAGGACCTTCGAACATGGTGCTTCACCCTCGGTTTGTTTGCACTTCCAAGGGTACACAATTTCACGGGTCCTGCCGCTCTCCTGCGGTGATTCACCAAGCCCTACGCTAGGTCTTGGCCGGATTTATGATCAAGGCCGAACATTCGTCTGGACATGCTTGGCGAGCTGTTCCATGCGCACCCGGGGCCGATTATTTGCTTGGACGTCGCACTACGCCGGGGAAACTGCGGCCCTCGTAATCTACCCTGGGGTCCGGGAATGCAGTCGCTATCAACGAGCGGAGTTGGATTGTTTGAATGGGATCAGGACCTTTGCTTTGAACGGGATTCCCATCGTTTGATAAGTGGCCGGCGGCAGACGCTCAAGGAGTGGTCCGGGCTCAAACGTGCTCGTCTTGGCGCTTTGATAAGCGCGGGACTTTCGGCTCCATCCCCGTTGACCCGGCTAATTGAACTGTACCCAGTGACCAGGGAAGGCGCCCCTTTAGCTGGCACTTGGACGCTCTTGAAGGACTACCTTCCTACCGATCCGGAGTCGGTCATATCGGCGGAATCGGGTGACTTGGCTGTTGGCGTCGCTGCCGGACTCGTGGCATTCTCGCTCAAGTGCTCGATGCCGATTCGAGAGGTCGTCGCACTAGCCCAGCCGTTCGTGAACCTTGCCGCGAAGCTGCCAGACTCGAATTCTACCCTGCCCATTCTAACCGTCGGGACACACGAGTTGCGGATTTTGTCGAGGGACTTCGACGGCAAGGCCCCATGGTTGGACGCTATTGCGCCGGCCCAAATCGCAATGGCTGCGGCGCGCCCGACTCATCTAGTCGGCAAAGTGGATGAGTTGGCCCGGGCCCTCGGAGCCCTTGGCGCTGAACTGCCACTTCCACACGACGTGTCGCCCACTCCGGCACTGACCGAACGCCAGCTATCGCTGCTCTCGCCGAACTTGGGCAGCGTGGGTCCATGGCTTGATACCATTACACCGGTCCAGCTCGCGCTCGCGGCTGCCAAGTGGTCCCTTACAATCGGCGAAGTCATATTTTTGGCGCGGCCACTCGCAGACCTCGGCGTGAAGATACCGGATCTCGGCCATATCCCTCCAGATCTCCGCTTCAACGAAACTCAGATTGAACTGCTTTCGCGGCATTTGACTGGTCTTTCCCCATGGCTGGACGGCATCATGCCCGCGCATCTCATACGCGCCGCTGCCGTATGGTCCATGCCATTTAGGGAGGTCGCGGACTTGGCCCGTCCACTCTCCGTTTTGGGCATCGAGTTGCCGGACCTGGACGCAACTTTCCCCGATCCGGTCTTAACCGATCAGGAGCGACGGCTACTCTCTTGGCAACTGGACGGCGAGGGCGACTGGCTGGATACCATCGTGCCCGCCCGGCTCGCTCGCGCCGCCGCGGAATGGACACTACCGCTTGGCGAGGTCGCGAAACTCGCCAAACCACTTGTAGCCAAGGGCGTCGAATTGTCGGCCATGCCGCCGGAAGCGGAACGGTGGCTGGAAGACCGGGCGGTCATTCAAAGCCTCGGGTTCTTGAATGGCGAAATCGACTGGGACGAACAATACTTGGACCCTCTGGACATGGCCTACCGTTGTGTGGAGACCAAAAAAGACCCAGAGGAATTCCGGGACGCCCTGGCCCTACTCAAGGCCCTCGAATTCGACGTAGACGAATGCATAGCCTACGCCGCCCACTGCGCCGCCCACGCGCAGCAGCCGCCCGTCAGGACCGATCAGACAGCGGCGGACGAAGCCTGACCGCCAAACCGGAGACCCAACAAATGCCTCCCAAGATCGACCTGACCTTGATGCACCGCTTCCGGGAAAGCGCCGAACGGGCCTTGCCCGGGCGCACGAAGCGCGTCGTGCTATTCGGATCGCGCACCCGCGCGGACGCCCGCCCGGGGTCGGATTGGGATGTGGCGGTGTTCGTCAGCGGGCGCGCATCCAGCCGGGACACACTGGAACTGGCCGACGCCGCCTATGACCTGATCGTCGAGACCGGCGAAACCATCCATCCCGTCGCCCTGTCCGAGGATGGAGAAGGCGTCAGCCCGCTGCTGCTGGACCGCATCGCGGCCGAAGGGATTCGGCTATGAGCGCCAACGAGGCCGATTACCTGACCAAGGCCCATCGGATGCTGGCTCAAGCACAGGCGATGAACCCGGCGGATGCACCAGAGAGCGTCGTGCATCTGAGTTACTACGCCATGTTCCACGCGGCCACTGCCGTGCTGCTGCGTCACCGCGCATCCGTCGCGATCACCCATTCGGGACTGATCGGCGCCTTCGGACGATTGACCAAAGACCTCGACGAATCGGCCCGCCGGCACGGCCGGGCACTGAATCGGGCGGAGGACCTTCGCCTGCGCGCGGATTACGGCGTGACTTACGACGACTTGGCCGAAGCCGCTGAGAACCTGCGGAATGAGGCCCTGGCTTTCGTGACCTTCTGCGAGTCGCTCTTGCAGGAGTAACAGCATTGCAATTGGCCGCCCTGCTCGGCTTCGTGGCCACGACCGAGGCGCGCGAAGGCGAGTCGCTTGACTAACCCCCGCACAACACCCGCACCGGCCCAAAACTGCGCCGATGCTCCGGGCAGGGTCCGAGGCTGATCAGGGCCGCCCGGTGCGCGGCCGTGGGATAGCCCTTGTGGACGGCGAAGCCATAGCCGGGATATTCCTGCTCCAGTTGGCACATGAGCCGGTCGCGGGCGACCTTGGCGAGGATGGAGGCGGCGCCGATGGCGGGGATGAGGCCATCGCCGCCGATGATGGTCTCCACCGGATAACCGCAGTCCGGGGCGCGGTTGCCGTCCACCAGCACCCGGTCGGGCCGGTGCCCAAGGGCCGCCACGGCGCGGGTCATGGCGAGCAGGCTGGCCTGAAGGATGTTGATGTCATCGATCTCAGCGGCGCTTGCCCAGGCGACGGCCCAGGCGAGTGAGTGCTCTTGGATAACGGTTTCCAGAGCATCGCGCCGTTTGGCAGTGATCTTCTTGGAGTCGCCGAGCCCGGGGATGGGACGCGCCGGGTCCAGGATGACCGCGGCGGCGCACACCGGACCGGCCAGGGGGCCGCGGCCAGCCTCGTCGACACCGGCGATCAGGAGCGCTAGGTCGGCGGTGGGGATCTTTGATTTCATTTGGGTATAAGGCTCTTGATGGGGTGCGCGTCGCAGCGAACCCAGTCGGGTGTTCCGCCCGGGCTCGCGACCCGCCTAAGCCCCGAAGGGGCGCGACATACCAAGAGTCGCTGCCGGGTCGCGGGCGTTCGCGCCTGGGAGCGCCGACATTCTGTCGGCCAACCGCCGCAGGCGGTTCGCGGTTTCGCGGTGAATCGCAAAGGGCTATTGTTTCACGAGGACCCAACGGCGCTTCGCGCCGTCGCCGACAGAATGTCGGCGCTCCCAGGCGCGGCGCGGGTTTTGGTGTCGGCAAATGCTTCCCCAGTCTCGCAGCGGTGTCACGCGTAGTGACCGGGGACCAGTGCATCGTAGTCCGACGCGAAGCTGGCGGCGAGCATGGCCTCGCGCAGGGGGGACTGGAGCGCCGGCTGGCCGTCGATGGTCTGGATCAGAAGCCGTCGCCGGCCGCCGCCGGACAGGCGGGCCAGGGCGACCAGGGCGAGGTGGAGTTCGCCGCCGTCCGCGGTCATGGACGACGGGAAGCTCGACAACTGCCGTGCGCTGCTGCCGAGATACAGGACCGGCTTGCCGGCCACCAGAATGACCCAGGCGCCGCTCACCCGGCGCGGGGCCGGGCCGCATTCAGCCGCGGTGGCGGGCCAGGGCAGCAGGGCACCATAGGGGTTGGCGGGGTCCAGTGCCGCCAGGACGCGCACGTCGCCCGCGGTAAATCCATCGATCGGCGGCTCATCCAGACGCGCGGCGCGTAGCCGCTCCAGCGCGCCGGGGGCCGCAAACTGGGCGCCGGAGAGCCCTTCGACAAACCAGCCGCGACGCACCCGGCCGGACTCCTCCATCTGTTTCAGGACCCGATAGAGCGGCGCGAAACCACCGGGCAGGCCCTCCGACTGGACCGCCTCCCGGCTCACCACGCCATAGCGATCGAGCAGCATGCGGGCATGGACGAGGAGGCGCTCGGTATCGCTCGGCGCAGGCACACCGCGACCGCCGAGGTCCGCCACCAGCGACCAGCGACCAGCGCCCGCCAGCCAGGGCCGGTTCCCGACCGCGGTGCCGCGTGGGGACCGCCGCGGCCAGGCTGCGCAGCGGGGCGAAGGTGTCGTTGGTGATCAGCCCGGCCCAGACCAGGTCCCAGACGGCGGACGCGAAGGCGTCGCGCTCAACCTTGAGTCCCGCCTGCTCGGCCGCCGTCGTCAGTTCCATCAGGAAGCAGGCGCCCCGTTCCCGCAGGTGGTCGATCAGGACCTGATGCAAGGCATCGGCCGGCGGCTCCCCTGCACTGCCGCTCGCCCCACGCCACTCCCCGCCGGCCCGGGGGTACAACGCGATCTTGCCATCTTTCGGCCCCAAGGCCCCGCGCCCAATCCAGACGATGTGGCCGGTGGCGGCCAGCAGGTCCAGGTCCTGGGAGCGGTAGCCGGGGACCCGCGCGGGCAGCAACACTCGGTCGAGCTGGGACCAGGGCAGACTCAGACCGGCGAGTTGCTGGACGACCTCCAGGAGCCGATCCGGTCCCTTGAGGTCCTCGCCAATGCCGTGCCAGGCGGGGAGGAAGCGCCCCAGGGCGGCCGCGTCGACCGGGGCGACGGCGTCGCGGGCGCACGCCAGGGTGCGGCGGCGCAGGCGTTGCAGGATCTGCGCGTCGCACCACTCGGGCTCGGTGCCCGTCGGACGCAGTTCGCCGCGCACCAGGGCGCCCTCGGATTCGAACAGGCGCAGGACCGGTTCCACCTGGGCCGGTCGCAGACCCAGCCGGGCGGCGGGTTCGCGGGTGAGGAAGGGGCCGCGGGTGCGGGCGTAGCGGCGGATCAGGTACTCCAAGGGGGCGGCCGTTGGGGCGAGGCAGGACGCGGGGAGATCAGGGGGCGGGAGCAGGCCCAGTGCATCGCGGTAGAGGCCGGCGTCTTCGCTGGCGATCCAGCGCGATTCGCCAGCGATGGCGATGGGGGCGGCGCGGCGCTGGGCCTGCAAAGCGGCCAGCCAGGCGCTTGGGGCACTCGCCGAGCTGATGCCCGGCGATCCCACAACACACCGCTCGGCGATTTCGGGCGCGGTGAGGTCGCCCAGACGGCGCAGCAGGTCGTGGAGTTCGTCGGGGTCGCGGGCGCGGCGCCCGTCCGTGCGGTGCTGGAGCTCGGCCTCCAGGTCGGCGAGCACCACCGGGTCGATCAGCTCACGCAGCTCGGCCTGGCCCAGCAATTCGGCCAGCAGGCCGCGGTCGAGCGTGAGTGCCTGGGCGCGGCGCTCGGGCAGCGGGGCATCCTGCTCATAGAGATAGGCGGCCACATAGGCGAAGACCAGCGACCGGGCGAAGGGTGAGGCGTGCGCGGTCTCCACCGGATGGACGCGGATGGACCGGGACTGCACCAAGGTCAGGACCTCCTTGAGCCCGGGCAGGTCGAAGACGTCGCCCAGTGCCTGCCGATAGGTCTCGATCACCAGCGGAAAGCGCGGGTAGCGGCGCACCGTGGCCAGCAGGGTCTGGGCGCGCAGCCGCTGCGCCCACAGGGGCTGGCGGCCCTTGGCCTGACGGCGCGGCGTGAGCAGCGCCCGCGCGGCGTTCTCCCGGAACAGGCCGGCGAAGAGCGCCGTGTCGGCGAGTTGCTCGGTGACCTGGTCCTCGACCTCTGCCCGGTCCGGCAGCAGGTCGTCCAGCGTCGGCA
This sequence comes from uncultured Thiodictyon sp., assembly GCF_903946935.1. Lineage (GTDB taxonomy): Bacteria > Pseudomonadota > Gammaproteobacteria > Chromatiales > Chromatiaceae > Thiodictyon. Next base: position 43,244 of record NZ_CAJAXH010000217.1, on the reverse strand, counting down.
GGTCCTCCCCGTCCGCCAGGCGCAGGACGATGCCGTCGTCGGCGTACATGACCTGAACGGCGACCCCGGACCGTCGACCGAGCCGGGCCTGCAGGGCCATGGCCCAGGGGGCATGAATCGGCGCGCCGAAGGGGCTCAGGATGCAGACGCGCCAATCCCCCAACTCGTCGCGGAAGCGCTCCACGACGATGGTGCGGTCGCTCGGGACCTGACCGGTCGCCTCGCGCTGCGCTTGGATGTAGGCGGCCAGGTTGACTGCCGCCAGGTCGTCCAGCGGCGCCTGCCCCTGGACCCAGGCCGCCGCCGCCTCACCCTTGAGCCCCGCCGCCTGCCGGCAGAAGGCCCCGACCGCCCGCCCCAGCGCCAGCGGCCGACCCGGTCCGTCGCCATGCCAGAAGGGGAGCCGGCCCGGCTCACCGGGAGCGGGTGAGACGATGACCCGATCCCGGGTAATCTGCTCCACCCGCCAACTGGTGGCGCCGAGCAGGATGCAGTCCCCGGCCTTGCTCTCAAAGACCATCTCCTCGTCCAGCTCACCGATCCGGGGGCCATCCGCCCCCAGGTACACACTGTAATAGCCCCGGTCGGGGATGGTGCCGGCGTTGAGCCGGGCGATCAGGGCCGTGCCCCGGCGCGCGCTCAGGGTATCGGTCGCCCGGTCCCAGGCCAGCAGCGGCTTCAAGTCGGCCAGTTCGCCCCCGGGAAAGCCGCCCGAAAGCATCTCCAGCACCGCCTCCAACGCCGCCCGGGACAGTTCCCGATAGGGTCCCGCGCGGGTCACCAGCGCGTGGAGTTCGCCGACCGTCCGGTCGCCGGTCGCACAGTGCGCGGCGACCTGCTGCGCCAGCACATCCAGCGCATTGCGGGGCATGCGGAAGGGTTCCAGTTCGCCGGTCAACATCCGCGCCGCGACCACGGCGCACTCCAGCAGGTCGCCCCGGAATTTGGGGAAGATGCGCCCGCTGCTCACCTCCCCCACCCCATGCCCGGCGCGCCCCACCCGTTGCAGGCCGCGGGCGACCGAGCCCGGAGACTCCACCAGCAACACCTGGTCCACCGCGCCCATATCAATGCCCATCTCCAGCGAGCTGGTCGCGACGATGGCCTTGAGGTCGCCGCGCTTCAGGGCCTCCTCGATGGCGGTGCGACGCTCGTGGCTGACGCTGCCATGGTGGGCGCGAACCAGATCGGGGACCGGGGGCGGGTCGCCGTCGGCCGCCAGTTCATTCAGGCGCCGGCACAGGCGCTCAGCCAGCCCCCGGCTGTTGACGAAAATGATCGTGGAGCGATGGGTGCGAATAGCCTCCAAGAGGGCCGGATAGAGCGCCGACCAGATGCCCCGCTCGGGGGTAATCGGGAGGGGGCCGCGCACGACCGGCGGCGGACGCTCCATATCCGGCACCGGCACACAGACCTTCAGGTCCAGCCGCGGCGCAGCGGCGGCATCCACGATCTCCACCGCCCGCTCGCCACCCAGAAAGCGCGCCGCCTCCGCCAGCGGCCTCACGGTGGCCGAGAGCCCGATGCGCTGGGGATCGCGCAGGCACCGGGCGGCCAGCCGCTCCAGAGACAAGGCCAGATGCGCACCCCGCTTGGTGGGGGCCAGTGCATGGACCTCATCGACGATCACCGTGTGGACGGTTCTGAGGTTCTCGGCCGCGCGTGAGCCGAGCAGGAGATAGAGCGACTCCGGCGTCGTGACCAGGATCTCCGCCGGCGCCCGCAACTGCCGGGCGCGCTCCTGCGCAGGCGTGTCCCCGGTGCGGATGGCCACCCGCGGGGGCTGGACCGTCAGTCCCAGGTCCGCCGCCACCCGGGCGACCCCGGCCAAGGGCGCACGCAGGTTGCGCTCAATGTCGTAGACCAGGGCTTTGAGCGGGGAGATGTAGAGGACCTGGACACCGGGGGGGCGCAGAGCGGCGTCGTCGCCCACTGCCATCAGCCGATCGATGGCCCACAAAAAAGCGGCCAGCGTTTTACCGCTGCCGGTCGGGGCCGTGATCAGTGCGTGGTGCCCCGCGGCAATCACCGGCCAGCCGCGCGCCTGGGCCGGCGTGGGGCCGGCGAAGTGTTGGTCAAACCAGCGGCGGGTGGCGGGGGTGAAATAGTCCATTTGCGCTGGATGCTAGCCCGGCGGGTTCATCACGGTAAGGCCGCAGGCTGCGATGCAGATGGCGGCGGGAAGCAATCGCTGACCCTGCAAGACGGGGCATTCGCCCAGTCCGGAACGTTTTCCACGGACCCGCCGGCTCGCGCACCAAATGGCCAGCGACAGAATATACGTTGGGGGAGTATTCGACCCATTCCGACCCGGTTCCTGCCCGGTTCCTGCCTACGCGGGTTAACCGGCTCTTTCATAAAACTCCAGATGCGTGATCAACTCATCCAGGAACAGACATTCCCTGTTGCTGCGACTCCTGTTGCAATGATATGAAAGTTCGCCAATAACATCGGTGATCGCCGCCTTGCTGAATCGTATCCACTTTTTTCTTCTATTATTCAAGTCTTCCGCCGTTACCTCGTCCTGCACGAAAAATGATGCCTTCCGCAGAATGATTTCTTTCTGCTCGTTGTCGAGATCGACAAGTATGTATGCGATGCTCTTCAGCATGTTTGCAAATGACTCCTGAACTTGTTCTCGTAGCTCATTCGCGCCGTCCGAAGGAATTACCCTACACCGCTTTGGATCGCATACCATGCCCCATGTAAAATTTTCGCCCCTTTCCCGTGTGTTTTCTCGAGCCTTATACAGTTGCTTTTTTGCCCAAACCCGCCGCAGCTTAACGAAATCGAGCGGCAAGAAAAAAACAGGTAATACCCTAATCCGTCCCGGCTGTGCCGTCAAATCTAGCCGCCAGGAAGCGCAAATATCTCGTCCCGCGGCGACCAATGCCGTGGGACATTCGCCCCGTCCGAAACAGTTCGGTCGGATCTGCTGACCCGTGCCAACAGTCGGCGACCCGATGCATGAATATCCGCAGCCGCTCTGGTAACACGCCCCGGACGGACCCACCTGATTCTCCAGGTCAGACGAACGCCCAGAGTCCCATTCCCCGCGGCTCGAGTTCATGGGAGGCAGCACAAGATGCGTCAACAAAAATCAGGTTTCGCCTTCGCGCGATCGGCCCTTACGGGGCTGTCGCTGCTCCTCATCGGCGCCCCCGCGCTGGCGCAACCGGCGCGGGTCGCGCTCGTCATCGGCGACAGCAACTACATCGTCTTGCCGGCCTTGCCGGCCTGCCTTGAATCCTCCCAAGCACTGGCCAAGGGGCTGCGCGGGCTGGGCTTCCAGGTGGTGGAGCGCGCGGATGTCACCAGCGGAGGCATGGCGGCTGCCATCGATGCCTTCGGCCGGGGGATGGCGGCGGCGCCGGGCGCCAGCGTCTTTGTCTATGTCTGCGGCTATGGGGCCGGCATGAACGACCGGCCCTTTCTGCTGCCGGCCTCCGCGCGCATCCAGCGGCCGTCCGATGTCATGACCCAGGGCCTGCTGGTGAAGGCCCTGCTGGACGTGCTGGTCCGCGGCCAGCCCAGTCGGGGCGTGCTGGCACTGGACCTGGTGCCGGCCGCCGGGGTCCCGGAACCCGTGCTGAGTCAACTCGCCGAGCTGCCGATCCCCGAAGGCGTTGGCTTGGTGGCGGTAACCACACCGCCACCCGCGACCGGACCCACCCCGCTGGCCGCCGCGCTCACAGCGGGGCTCACGAATCCGCAGGTCCAGACCGCCGACCTCCTGGCTGGACTGGAGGCCACGCTGGGGGGCAGCCCCCGGATCGCCATGCTGCGGCTGCCGGCATCCTCGCGCCGCCTGGCGGAGGATGAGGCCGTGGCCGCCCCATCCGCCGTCCCAACCGCCACGCCGACACCAACCCCAACCGCCGCGACGCCCACCGTCCCGGCGGTCGCGTTGCCGCCCGAGGGCGAGATGACGCAGAGCGAGCGCCGACGCGTGCAGGTCGCACTCGCCGAAATAGGCTATTACTCGGGTCGTATCGATGGCGAGTTCGGACCGGAATCACGCGCGGCGATCAGACGCTTTCAGCACGAGATCGGCGCCGAGCTGACCGGTGTGCTCACCGGCGAGCAGGCGGGTCGACTCCTCAACGGGCCGTCGCGTTGACTGGCCGGGACCGAATCAACCGCCACGGGAAACAGGGGAAAACAAGACAATGAACCTGAAGACCAAGTTCAATCTGGCGATGCTGGTCGCCTTCGTGATCGGGCTGACGCTCGCCGCCACCCTGATCTACCGTGCCGCCAATGCGGAGGCCCGACGGGAGGTGATGCGTGAGGCGTCGCTACTGATGAGTGCGGCCTCCGCCATCCGCGTCTATACGGTGAGCGAGATTACCCCGCTGCTGGCCGAGCAGAGCAAGCTGCGCTTCCTCCCGCACACGATACCGTCCTGGGCGGCGCAAACCAACATGCGCCGTGTACTGGAAAAGGAATTGCCGAGCTACACCTACAAGGAGCCTTCACTCAACCCAACCAATCCGGCGGATCGGGCCACCGATTGGGAGGCGGACATCATCGGTGAGTTCACCCGCGACCCAAACTTGACCGAGTTCGTCAGTACCCGCGACTCCGCGCTCGGGCCCACCCTGTCACTGTCAAAGCCCATCCGGCTCAAGGACCCGGGCTGTCTCGCCTGTCACTCCACACCCGCGGCCGCACCGGCGACCATGATCGACCTCTACGGGACCGCCAACGGATTCGGCTGGAAGCTCAACGATGTCGTCGCCGCACAGGTCGTCACTGTCCCGTTACAGGTCGCGATCGACCAGGCCAACAAGACGCTCAAGATCTATCTGGGCGGGTTGGCCGGCGTCTTTCTCCTGGTGATTTTGTTGCTCAATATCCTGCTGACGACCCTGATCGTGCGTCCGGTGCGCCGGATGTCGGTGGTCGCCGACGAGATCAGCACGGGTAACATGGAGGCCCCGGAGATCGTGCCCACCGGCCGCGATGAGATCGCCTCACTCGCCAGCTCGTTCAACCGCATGCGCCGCAGTCTGGAGAAGGCGCTGAAGCTCCTGGAGGGCTGACCATTAACGGCCAAGCACCACTACCAGCGACGATCGGCCGCTTCGAGGTGGTGCGGACCCTCGGACGCGGCGCCATGGGCGTTGTCTACGAGGCACACGACCCGGTGATCGGGCGCCGGGTCGCCATCAAGCTGGTCCGCACCCACCTCTTGGAGGGCGAGGAGCGCCAAGACTATGTGGAACGCTTCAAGCGGGAGGCGCAGGCGGCCGGGCGCTGCAACCATCCGTGTATTGTCACGATCTTCGACTTTGCGCTGCACGAGGGCGACCCCTTCCTCGCGATGGAGTATGTCGAGGGGGCGAGCCTCGACACCGTGCTCGCACAAGGCGAGCGCTTCGCCCCGACCGCGGCGGTTCATTTGATTGGTCAGGTGCTCGACGCGCTCTCCTGCGCCCACGCGCTCGGCATCGTGCATCGTGACATCAAGCCGGCGAACATCCTGTTACTGGACGGTGGCCGGATCAAGGTCACCGATTTCGGGATTGCGCGGCTCGACAGCTCGGAACTCACCCAGGTCGGCATGGTGGTCGGCACCCCCAGCTATATGTCGCCCGAGCAGTCCTATGGCGAGGGGATCGACGCGCGCAGCGATTTGTTCTCCACCGCCACCGTGCTGCAAGAGATGCTGATCGGTAAGCGCCCCTTCAGTGGCCGCAGCTTCACTGAAATTGCCCAGGGCCTCCAACGCGGTACAGCCACGGGTGACAGCGAGCTAGTGAGCGTGGCCGGCCCCGCCTTACAGGCGGCGATTGCGCGCGCCTTGGCCCAGCGGCCGGAGGAGCGTTACGCCAGCGCCGCCGCCATGGCCGAGGCCTTGCGGCTGGCGATCGGCGAGCCGGCCGCCCAGACGACCATCGCGGCCGCAGCGTCCGCCGATCAGACCAGATTCACCGCCCGCGCCCCGGACCCGGCGACGGGGATCGAGCTCGACTCGGCGCTATTGAGCAGCGTCGAGCGCAAGCTCGCCAGCCATGTCGGCCCCATCGCCCGCTATCTGGTGCAGACATCAATCGGGAGCGCCGCCTCGCTGGAGGACCTTTGCGAAAGCCTGGGGCAGCGCATCGATCGTCCGGAGGAGCGTCGCCGGTTCATGTCAGAGGCCCTCGAGCTGGTCCAAAGCGGCCTACACCAACCCACCAGCCGGCCGCCGACCACGGGGGCCGGACGGTCGCAGGAAAGCCCTGCGTCGGCCATCCCGCCGGAGGAGATCGCGCGGGCCCAGCAGGCACTCGCGGCGACCTTGGGACCGATCGCCCGCGTCCTGGTGCAGCGCACCTTGGCGCAGGCTCGCGGCCGAGAGGAGTTCTGGGACCTCTTGGCCAACCATATCGACGCTACGGATCAGCGCGCCGCGTTTCTGCGTCGACGCGACGCTTAGGAGCGGCCACCCCGGCCGCGACCGCTCACACTCAGTTCCCCTCCCCCCGCAATGCCTGTATCTGCGCCTCGCTCAAGCCGGTCTTCTCGGCCAGCAGCCGGTCATCGGCGATGAGATCCAGGAGGCTCTGGGCAATGCGTAGGCGCTCCTGCCGTTGACCCTCATCTCGGCCCTCCTCCCGACCTTCCTCCCGACCTTCCTCGCGACCTTCCTCGCGACCTTCCTCGCGACCTTCCTCGCGCCCCAGCTTCCGCCCCTGGTGCATTCCCCAACCATAGGATGACTGCACCATGCTCGCTTGCTGGTGCAGATCGTCCTGATAACGCTCGTAGGCCCGCCGCTCCGCCTCCGGGAGTTTCAGTATGTCCAACTGTTCCTTGGCCTCTTGCAGCCCCCGCGCCCGAAAGCCATCTGGAACCTCTTCGTTCTTAAGGAAATAAATCCACTCGTCCAAGCAGTCGCGTGCGACGTCATCAAACTGGTTGACCTTGATCAGGTAATATTCCGGGAACAGTGCCTGGGGTTCGGCCCGTCCATACAGGTCGCGTTGCGCCTGAGTCAACTGCAATTCATCGTGCCGATGCAGACCGATAAAGCGGGTAGCGCCATGATACACATAGTCCTGACCCTGGCCCAGGTCGAAATACAGGATGCTGACCGAGATAACCTTGACGACCTCGCCATAGGGCTGGCCTTCCTGGAGGTTCTCCACCACGGTGCGGGCCGTACTGTGCAGAATCCGCTGCAAGTAATCGAACTGCCGCTGGTACTGCACCTCGATCAGGATGATCTCACCGCCCGCATTGCGCGCCTTCAAATCCACGCGGTTCTGTTTCTCGAGCGCCGTCTCCTTGTTGCTCTCGCTCTCCAGGACCTCCAGGATTTGAATCTCCTCGCGCAGCAATTCGCTGAGAAATCCTTCGAGAATCCCAAAATGGGCCTTGCTGCGCAGCAGGCGCTTCATCGCCCAGTCGAAACTGATCAGGCGGCGGGGGCGGGTCATGACGGTGATTGCGCCCGGGCACGCGGGTCGTGGAGCATCCGCAACGCGAGCGGGGCCGGGGTCTGGCCAGCCGCACCCTGCGCCTCATTGCCTCGCGGCACCAGCCGCTTGATCAGCCGCAGCAGGTCGTCGATAAAGGTGAAGACCACCGGGATGACCAGCAGGCTGAGGAAGGTCGAGGTGATGAGCCCGCCGATGACTGCAATCGCCATGGGTGAGCGGAAGCTGGGCTCGGCGCCGAGCCCCAGGGCCACCGGAAACATCCCGGCGCCCATGGCGATGGTGGTCATGACGATGGGACGGGCGCGTTTATGACAGGCGTCCAGCACCGCATGGCGGCGGTCCATGCCGCGTTCGCGTCGGGCGACGATGGCGTATTCCACCAATAGAATGGAATTCTTGGTGACGATCCCCATCAGCATCAGCACGCCGATGATGGATGGCATGGAGAAGCTGTTGTGGGTGAGCAGGAGCGCAATGAAGGCCCCCCCGAGCGAGAGCGGCAGGGCGGTCAGGATGGTGATGGGTTGCAGGAAGTCATGGAAGAGCAACACCAGCACCACATAGATACAAAGCACCCCGATCAGCATGGCGGTGCCGAAGGAGGAGAAGAGCTCGGCCATCCGCTGGGCGTCCCCCTGCTGAAGCCGGGTCACCGCGGGCGGCAGGTTCTTGAGCGACGGCAGGGCGTTGGCCTCCGCCAGGACGGCGCCGATCAGACGCCCACTCAATTCGACATCGATACTGACGTTGCGCATCCGGTCCACCCGGTCGATCTGCGCCGGCCCGCTCCCCAGGCTCAATGAGGCCACCGCGGACAGGGGCACCGAGCCGATCTTGGCCGGGACGCGCAACTGGGCGATGGCAGTAAGATCAGTGCGCATGGCCCGATCCAGGCGTACCCGGATGGGGATCTGGCGCTGCGGCAGGTTGAGCTTGGGCAGGTTGACCTTGAAATCGCCGGAGGTGGCAACCCGCACCGCGCCGGCCAGGGCGGAGGTGGTCACGCCCAGGTCCGCGGCACGGGCGAAGTCCGGCCGGATCTGGATCTCCGGGCGCTGGAGACTGGCCCCGGAGGTGATGTTGCCCACCCCTTGCAGGGTACGCAGGTCGCGCTCGACCGCCTGGGCGGCGGTGGTCAGGGCGATGGGGTCGTCGCTGGCGAGCGAGACTTGGAGCTTCTCGCCGGTCTGACCGGCGCCGATGGAGACCCGCACCCCGGGCAGTGCGCGCAGGCGCTCGCGGACCTCCTGTTCGATCTGCGCCTGGCTGCGGCTGCGATCGTGCCGATAGACGAGTTTGAGTTGCAGGCTGGCCAGGCGCACGTCCTTGGCCCCGCCCTCACCCATCGGACCGGCGCCGCTGGTACTGCCCACCGCGGTGAAGACCCCGAGGATATCGTGCATCGGCGCGATCAGCAGCCGCGCCCGTTCCGCCGCCAGGCGCGAGTCTTCCAGTGAACTGCCGGGTGGCAGTTCCAGTTTGACGCTGGTGAGGCTGCGATCGGCGGCAGGCACGAACCCCTTGGGCAGCAGGGGCAGCAGCTGCATGGAGCCGACAAAGAAGAGGATGGCAGCAGCGGCGGTGGTCTTGCGATGGTCGAGGCACCAACTGGCGGCGGCCAGATAGCGGGTCATGATGAACCCGTCGGTATTGCCCTCCGGGTGGGCCTTGAGGAAATAGGCGGCCATCATCGGGGTCAGCAGGCGCGCCACCATCAGCGAGGCGACCACCGCCACCGCGGCGGTGATCCCGAACTGGACAAAGAACTTGCCCGGCACCCCGCCCATGAAGGCAGTCGGCAAAAAGACCGCCACCAGGGTGAAGGTGGTGGCGATGACCGCGAGCCCGATCTCGTCCGCCGCCTCCATCGCCGCGCGGAAGGGGGGCTTGCCCATGCGCAGATGGCGCACGATGTTCTCGATCTCGACGATGGCGTCGTCCACCAGGATGCCGACCACCAGCGCCATGGCCAGCAGGGTGAGGATGTTGAGGCTGAACCCGAGCCACAACATGGCAGCGAAGGTGGGGATGATCGAGAGCGGCAGCGCAATGGCCGCGATCAGCGTGGCGCGCCAGTCGCGCAGGAACCAGAAGACCACCAAGATCGCCAGCAGCGCGCCCTCATAGAGCAGTTCCATGGAGCCCACGTAATTGTCCTGCACCGGGTCGACGGTATTGTAGGCCTCCCGGATCTGCACCTGCGGGAAGAGGACCTCCAGTTTGTCCACCGCCGCCTTGACCGCCTTGGCCACCGCCACCTCGCTGGCCCCCTTGATGCGGGTGACCTCGAATGCAACCACCGGGCGCCCGTCCATCAGTGCATGCGAACTGCGCTCCGCAAAGCTGTCGCTCACCGTCCCCAGGTCCTCCAGGCGCACCCGCCGCCCATCCGGCAGCGGGATATCCAGCTCCGCGATCCCGGCCACGGTGTCCACCGCGCCCAGGCTGCGCACCGATTGCACCGCCCCGCCGATGTCCCCGCGCCCGCCGGAGGCGTCCTGCTGGACGCGTTTCAACTGGGCGGAGATCGCCTCGGCGGTGACCCCGAGCGACTGCATTTTGGCACTCTCCAGGTCCACATGGACCTCCCGGTCCACGCCGCCGATGCGCGCCACCCGGCCGACCCCCTTGACCGCCAGCAATGATTTGGCGATCTCGTTGTCGACGAACCAGGACAGGGCCTGCTCATCCATCCGCTCGGAGGCGACGGTGTAGGTCGCAATCGGTGAGCCGGAGGTAGTAACCTTGGAAACCACCGGGTCGGTCAGGTCCTGCGGCAGATCGGCGCGGACGCTGTCCACCGCGTTGCGCACCTCGTTGAGCGCCACTTCGGTATCCTTGTCGATCTGGAACTCGACCCGGATCGTGGCGGTGCCGTCGGTCAGCGTGGTGCGGATATGCTCGATGCCGCCCAGCGAGGCGATCTGGTCCTCGATCTTGCGCGCGACCTCGGTCTCCAGTTGGGTCGGGTCCGCCCCCTCCAGGTTGGCCGAGATCACGATAGTGGGGAGTTCTACATCCGGGAAGTTCTGAATCCCCAGCGCGCGAAAACCCATGATGCCGATGATCGTCAGCAATCCGAACAGCAGAATGGCGGGGACAGGATGACGAATGGACCAGGCGGATACGTTCATAGAGATCTATACGCCACAAAGAGACTGAAAAAGACAATTAGCCGCAAATAAACGCAAAGGAACGCAAATCAACAAAGAGACTTTGTGGCATATCGGATTGATGAGAATACCGTCGAGAAAACAGCTATCCGTCGCTGCCTGTCTCAGTCATCTTCATTTGCGTCTATTTGCGTTCATTTGCGGCTAATCTTCGGGTCTTAAGCGCCGGACAACGCCGAAGATGACTCAACCCGCACCAGATCGCCATCGGTGAGGAAGGCCCCGCCGCTCTCCACGACCCGCGCGGCAGCGTCCAGACCGGACAGGATCTCGACCTGGCCAGCCGTGCGGCGACCGGTCTCGACCTTGCGTTGGGCGACCCGCTCATCGGCCAGGACCTCGAACACAAAGCTCGATCCATCGCGCAGGACCACCGCGGACTCGGGCAGGGTCAAGGCCGGGCTCGCCCCCAACCGGATCGTGCCCTGGGCAAACATCCCGGGTCGCGCCGGACTGTCGGTCGGTAATTCCACATACACCAGACCATAGCGGGTGGTGGCATCCAGGGTCGGGGATGGGATGCGCACCTTGCCGGTTACCAACGTCCCGCCCGGCAACCGGATCTCCGCCTCCTGGCCGGGGCGGACTTGGGCGAGCTGCTCGGCGGTCACCTCGGCGCGCCACTCCACCCGCCCCTGACGCACGATGCGGAAGAGTTCGGTCCCCGGCTGCACCACGGTTCCCAGGGTCGCGGCACGGGCCGCGATCACCCCGTCGTCGACCGCCAGTACACGGGTCTCAGCCAGCCGGATGCGCTGCATGTCCATGGCCGCCTCCGCCGCCGCCAGATTGGCCTTGGCACCCTCCTCCGCGATCAGGTATTGGGTGACCTGCTGCTCGGACATCGCCCCCTTGTCCTTGACGTTGCGCGCCCGGTCGCCGTTGGCCCGCGCCTCGGCCAGGGCCGCGCGCACCTGGGCCACCCGCGCCTCCTGCTGGGCCACGTCCGCCTTCACCGTATCCTGGTCCAGACGCGCCAGGACCTGACCGCGCTTGACCTGATCGCCCACATCCACCGTCACCTCCACCACCCGCAGGCCACCGGTCTCGGCCGCGATCACCCCCTCCTGCCAGGCGAACAGCCCGCCGCTGGCCTCAATCACCCGCGGCCAGTCAGTCGCCCGCGGCGCCACCAGGGTGACGGCTAGGGCAGGATGGGGCGGCGGTTTGGGCGCGGCCTTGGCCGAGGCGCTGTCGGCCCCGACCTTGCCATAGGACACCAAGGCGGCCAGTAGGCCGGACGCGGCCACCACGAACAGGGTCAAACCGGTCTTCGCCTTCATACGGATTCTCCAGTAGCGGCGCGCGGACCCGGCAGCGCCTTGAGGTCAGGCAGTCCGACGGCGCGGCAGATGAGGTCGGTGATGGTGCGGGTAAGCTGGTCCAGGCGCTCGGGGGTGTAATGGTCCCAGCCCAACTGGCGCCCGAGGATGGGGCGCGAAAACACCAGGCTGGCCAGATTGCCGTGCAACACATTGGCGGTGAGGCGGACGGCCTCGGACGTGGGCGGCAGGCCCCAGGCGGCGCCCACCAGGCGCGCCAGAAGCCGCAGCACCGGCTCGGCACGACGGCGATAGATCAGGTCGAACAGGTCGCCCGGAAAGGCCAGTTCCCGGGCCACGAGCACGCTGAACCAACGCAGATGTTCAAAGGTCGACAGGCGCCCCACCAGGCCGCGGGCCAGGGACTCGACCGCCGTCGTCAGCAGGAGCGGATCGGACCCGGCGCGCCCGAGCAGGGTCGCGACTTGATCGATTTGCGCCGCGAAGCGCGCCTCGTCCTCGTCCAGCACGGTTTCGAAGATGGTGTGATAGAGCCCCTGCTTACTGCCGAAGTGGTAATTGACTGCGGCCACATTCACCTGGGCCTCGGCGCTCAGATCGCGCACCGAGACGCCGCGGAAGCCATTCTCCGCGAAGAGCCGCAGCGCGGTCTCAATGATGCGCTGGCGCGTTTCGCAGGGGCGCGGCTCAGTTAGGCGGCTGGACAGGGCTTGATCGAGAGGGGGCATAGACACGCGCAAGCGGTGGGTCCGGAAGTAGCCCGGCAGTCTACCCCTTTGACTGAATCTTTCAAACGTTTGTTTGGCCTAGGTGCCGACTGCCGGGCGGCAACGCGTGTCCGATCATTTTCTGACCGCACCTGCCAAACCACTGTTTGGAAAGTGCCCTGACAGCTTCGACACAGGTTATCCACCGAAGCGGTCACAGCGCATGTGGAGAAGTGCCCAACCGAGAAGACTCTATAATGAGCCCCGCCCAAGGGTGGCGAACACTGCGTGACCACCCGGGCCAAGCCACTGTCCGTTAAGGCACCGCCACAGCTTCGGCACAGATTATCCACAGAGACGACCACAGCGATTGTGGAAGAGCGGTATCCGCGTCCTGTTCTGCCTGTTCGCCGAGGACATCGAGCTTCATCGTCATTCCGGCCGGGATGCCGGAATCCAGGCCAGTGACGGCAACTCCTCGGCCGCCGCGGACTCTCAGAATAGAGCGGACTGGCCGGAGCGACGCTTAAGGCCTTCGCTCGCTGCTGGAATCGCCCGCCTGCCGATCAAGGTTTCTGCCCGTGCAACCGCCAGATATGAAATCATGCCCCAAGCGGAAAACTGGCCTTGATCGTCACTCCAGCCGCAGACCGCGGGCCTCGGAGTGCAGACCAACCCAGGCGTGACACCGCGCTGGAAAGCCAGCTCTTGTTTACGGGCCGGGAGATGCTAACCTCGTAGCGGAGGCCGCGCAGTCCGCGCGGGTCGATCGAGGATATCCGTGATGGCCATCGCCGAGCGAGTTTACGAGTCGGTCAAAGGACTGCCCGCACCCGCCGCGCAGGAAGTTCTTGATTTCGCCAATTTTTTGGCTGAACGTGAGGCCAAGCGGGAGGATCGGGCACTCATGCTCGGCCAACAGAGTAGCTTGGGCGATTGGGACAATGAGGAAGACGATGCCTGGAACCATGCCCCAGCCGTGTGACATCGTTGTCCTGCATTTCCCTTTCACCGACCTCTCGGCCACCAAGCAGCGACCGGTGCTGGTCCTGACGCAGCCGACTGCCCACGGCGATTTCATTGCCGCCCAAGTGACATCCCAGATGAATCATCCGGTTCAGATGGCGTTGAGCGACAGCGACTTCGAGCTTGGCCGCTTGCCGAAGGCCAGCATCGTCCGGCCGGATAAGGTCTTTACCCTCAATCAATCCCTGATTGTCCGTCGGGTCGGGCGACTCCGGCAAGCTGCATTCGAGCGCATCCATGCAGAGATTTGCCGATACCTCCGTTGTGTAAATCTCCCGACCGGCTAAAGCCTCGACATCGTGTGGCCGGAACGACTTTACTCCGCATTTTCCCGACAGGCGCTTTCTTAGCAAACGGTAAGTCGCTTAAACAGAAGATCGTGGTCTGTCCCTAATGGACTCTTGACTAACGATCATCGTCTACGCCATTCCACTTACCATCACCGTCGCGCGCTCCATCAATGCAGGGTTTGTCAGAAAAGATAATAGACCCATCGACGTCGCGGCATTTGAAAATGGGTGCCGATGCCTTAGCGTGGTCAGGCGCCGTCATCTTGTCCAGTGGCTTAACGTAATCCGGCGCCTTAAGCGGTTTCTTATAATAGTCCCAACAGTTGGCGGGCTGATCGTCGATCGCAACCCAGAACCGAGAATCGCTTGGCACATTTCCGAAAGCCCAAAAATTCCAACCGCCGTTGCCATCGTGGAACTCCGCCATCCGATAACCGTCCCCCAGTTGTTCGCGGCAGATTGCATCGGCATAACCTCGGCTTTCCAATGTCATTCCAATGACTGATGCGGTTAAGGCGATGGTCCCAGCCGCCCAACCTTGATAATACTCCTTCGGCATCGCATGATCTTCGCCGGTAATCTCGTAAGGCGGCCTCGGCGAATGGTCGACCTTCAGGCAAAGGATGGGGCGCGCCTCCCGGCAACTCGTGTCGCCCTGGTAAGCATTACAGCCGCCACACCCCACATAGTCGATCCGCAGCTCTTGCGAATGCCGATGCTTCACCCAGGTCAACCCCTTACCTGCGCTCTCGTCAGCAGATAGGCTTTGCGGAAAGAGCGAGGCACCGATCAGCAAGATGATAGCAGTGGCATGACCATGGCTCTCTTTCATATTCATAAGGGGATCGATAACCTATTCTCAGGGTCTGGTCGCTATTATCCGACACATGCGTGCCACCGCTTGAGCAGTGGCACGAGAAGGGGGGCGTGGCCGGATCGTTAGCCGGCCCCCAGGCCGCGACGGGTTACCGCAAGCCCCGATGCCTTTAGCGTCTCAACCCCAAGGCAGCATCCGTGAGAGTGCGCCGTCGCGCTTGTACCATTGGTGCCAGAGCGCGGCGACCACATGCAGGCCGATCACCACATAGAAGAACATGGCCATGGGCTCACCGTGAAAAAAATTATGCATATAATGAGCGATCTCAGGAGATTCACCGATGAAGTTAGGGACCTGTGTCCCGAAGAACTCGATTGGACGCGGCTTGGCGGCGGCGCGCAGATAGCCGAACACGGGCACCACGAGGGTGGCGATATTGAGCAACAGATGGGTCAGCTTGGCGCTGACCTGGGTCCAGCGGGCACCGGGGACGGGCGCCGGCTGGTCGCTGATGCGCGCCCAGAGGATGCGCCCAATCACCACTACGAACAGCAGGATACCGAACGACATGTGCAGATTGAGGAACGCCAGGCGCTCGGGCGTGTCCTTCGGCGCCCCTTCACGCAGGGTATCGGTGACAAACAGGCCGATCATCAGCACCACCACCGTCCAGTGGAAGAGCTGCGCCAACAGGTTGTAACGCTTCAAAGATGGGTTTTCGCTCATGGGTCGAGGGTCTCCGCAGTTTGTAGGGGGCTTTATGATCGCACAGGACGCGGCAGAAAAGATGGCGCCCGGGGATGGAATCGGGCGATGAAATATATTAGCATTTGCTTAAAGAGGCGGCGAGGGCGGCCTGGCCCACCGCCGTCAGGCGATACCCGTGCCCGGTGATCGGCACCGGCAGCCAGGTGCCGGGGGCCGACTCGATCAGCCGCCGCTCCAAAAGCCGCCGCATGACCGCCCGGGGGCACGGGTCCTGGCGATCGGTGCCCCGCGCGGACAACGTCTTGAGACAGTCGATCTCCTGGGGGTCAAGGACGGCGATGGACATCGGTCGGCTCCGGTTTGCCTGCGACAGTGCATTGCGATTGTGTCACGAACGCCACGCCCTGACGTCAGGGCGTCTCTTTAACAGCTCGACCCGCCCCGCGCCAGCGGGGTCAGACCCGCCAAGAGGTATCAGCGATGTCTTCCCGCCCGGCCCCGGCCGCCCTCCCCGCCCATCACCCCAAGGGCCCAGGCCTGCCACCCTGGCTGTTGATGCTGTTCCCCTTTCTGCGTTGGTGGCGGCGGGTCACGCCGCAGAATCTGCGCCTCGACCTGATGGCGGGTCTGACCGGCGCGGTGGTGGTCCTGCCGCAGGGTGTGGCCTTCGCGACCATCGCCGGGATGCCGCCTGAATACGGGCTCTATGCGGGCATGGTCCCGGCGGTCATCGCCGCCCTGTGGGGCTCGTCCTGGCACCTGGTCTCCGGCCCGACGACAGCGGCGTCCATCGTCGTGTTCTCCACCCTCAGCGTCTTCGCCGAACCCGGCAGCGCCGACTATGTGCGACTGGCACTGACCCTGACCTTCATGGTCGGTATCCTGGAGCTGGCCATGGGGCTCGCGCGGCTGGGAACCCTGGTCAACTTCATTTCACACTCGGTGGTGGTCGGCTTCACCGCCGGGGCGGCCTTCCTGATCGCCGGCAACCAGGTCAAGAATTTCTTCGGGCTGGACATCGCCCGCGGACTGGGGCTGCATGAGGTCGTCGGGACCTTGCTCTTGAACCTCTCACACGTCAATCCCTTTGTGACCGGGGTGGCCGTGGCGACCCTGGTTTTGGGACTGGCGGTGCGCTATTTCTTCCCTAAGTTCCCCTATATGATCGCGGCCATGGTGGGCGGCAGCCTCATCGCCTATGGGCTCAATCAGGTGCTGGGGGTGCAGACGACCGGCATCCGCACCGTCGGCGCCCTGCCGGCCGGCTTGCCGCCCCTGTCCATGCCCGACTTTTCGCTGGAGACCATCCGGCAACTCGCCCCGGCGGCCCTGGCGGTCACCCTGTTTGCACTCACCGAGGCGGTCTCCATCGCCCGCTCGTTGGCCTCTCGTGCCCATCAGCACATCGACGGTAACCAGGAGTTCATCGGCCAGGGGTTGTCCAACATCGGCGGTGCCTTCTTCTCCGGCTATGTGGCCACCGGCTCATTCAACCGCAGCGGGCTCAACTTCCAGGCCGGCGCGCGCACGCCGCTGGCCGCGGTGGCGGCCGGCCTGCTGCTGGTCGGCGTGGTGGTGCTGGTCGCCCCGCTGGCGGCCTATCTGCCCAACGCCGCCATGGCGGCGATCCTGTTCCTGGTTGCCTGGGGCCTGATCGACTTCCATGCCGTACGCAACATCCTGCGCACCAGCCGCTCCGAGACCGCGGTGCTGGGCGTGACCTTCTTCGGCACCCTGTTCCTCCAGTTGGAATTTGCCATCATGGCCGGCGTGCTGCTGTCGCTGGGGCTGTATCTCAACCGCACCTCGCGCCCCAAGCTGATCAGCCGGGTGCCGGACCCACGCACCCCGGGGCGCGACTTTGTGACCGACCCGAGCCTGCCTGAATGCCCACAGGTCAAGATTGCGCGGCTCGACGGGTCGCTCTTCTTCGGCGCGGTCAACTATGTCGCCGAGACCCTGCACCGGCTGGAGGAGACCCGCCCCGGGCAACGCCATCTGGTCATCTCAGCCACCGGCATCAACTTCATCGACGTGGCCGGGGCCGAGTTCCTGGCCCAAGAGGCGACCCGGCGCAACGCCGAGGGCGGTGGGCTCTACCTGATCCGGCTCAAGCCCGCGGTGTGCGAGCCGCTCAATCGCGGCGGCTATGTCGAGGAGATCGGCCGGGCGAATCTGTTCAACGGCAAGACCGAGGCCATCGCCACGGTCGTCTCCCGACTCGACCCGCAGATTTGCCGCACCTGCACCGCGCGGATCTTCCGCGAGTGCGCCGCCCAGCCCGGAGCGGACGGCGTGGCCGAGAGCGGGGCTGAGTAGCCCCCCGCCGGCACTTCAATACTTAACCGAGCAGCCATAGGGTCGGGTCACCGGGGCGGCCAGGGGGCGGCCGGCCTCCAGGTCGGCCATTGCCTGGCGGACGTAGTTGCGAGTGCTTGCGCACGTAAGGACAACCGTCGTTGGTCCACTCCAGGATGACCTTCTTGCCCTTCAGGTCAGCCAGGTTCCAGGTCTTGCCGGCCGTGTCGGCAACCGCAAAGGGCGGCGCCGGCTGCCCCACCTGGGGTGGGGCGGCGCCCCAGGCCAGCCCCCAGGTCAAGAGTACCCCGATCAGGGCGAGCGTCGTTGCCGCCAGGGGACGGGGTGTGCGTGAGGGACGGTCGATGTGGGTCATTGGACGCTCCGGCGGTTGGATGTTCGATGACTCAGTATCTGGGGTCGACGGGAGCGCTCCCCAGTGCCTGGAGCACCATGGCAGGGGTCAGGATCTGGGGCAGCACGCGCGGCTCGGCGCCCGGCGGATAGTAGACATAGAGGGGGACGCCGGTGCGTCCAAAACCGGCCAAGTAGTCGCCGATCCCGGGGTCGCGATTGGTCCAATCACCCTTGAGATAGCGCACATCCGCGGCCTGGAACGCCGCCACGACGCTGGCGTGGGTCAACGCCACCCGCTCGTTGACCAGACAGGCGATGCACCAGGCGGCGGTGGCGAACATGGGAAAGGCCAGGAGCTGTTTCAGGTGCTCCATCCAGGCCCCGGGCCGGGGCAGTCGGCGGGCCAGGCCCGGGGCGAGCGACAGCGCCAGAAAGGGGGCGGCCAGCCCGAGCCCCAGGGCGAGCAGGATGGCGAGCGCCAAGGGCCAGGCCAGGGTCAATGCATAGCCCAAGGCGGCGCCCATGAACCTAAACCCGGGAATTGCTCACGCCAAGGCGCCAAGCTCGCCAAGAAATACAATCGGGTAGAACCACTATCCAGAACACCCTCCGGGTGACTGTCGCAGGGCTGATAACGCACTGAAAAGCCTTGGCTAGCTTGGCGCCTTGGCGTGACAACCGCTCTTTCTAGGATGAAGGGTGCGGTGCAGGGCGCCGCCACCAGCGCCGCCAAGGCACCGGTCCCGAAGGCACCGGCAACCCCGCCGCCCGCCCGCCCCCCGGCCAGCCCCATCAGCCGGCCGCCCAGCGTGACGGCGCCCGCCAGGGACAGCCCCAACACCAGAAAGACATCGGCCATGATCGCCACGAAGGGCGGGTACTGGAGTTGGAAGCCCCACCCGACCGCGTTACCGCCCGCCCGGACGGCGAGCAGGATCGCGGTCAGCACGGCAAAGAAGACCAGGACCCCGGCGGTGTAGGCGAGCCCATGGGCGATGCGCCCCCGCGCGCCCAATCCCCCCTGCCCGGCCAGACTGAGCGCCTTGATGGCCAGCACGGGAAACACACACGGCATCAGGTTCAGGATCAACCCGCCCAGGAAGGCGAACACCAGGGCGAGTGGCAGGCCCAGCGTTGGCGCTGCCACTGGGGCCGCTTGGGAGAGCGCGTGATCCGGTGTCCCGCGCGTGGCGTTCACCTCGAAGGATCGGCTGCTGCCGTCAGCCCGCTGCACCGTCAGGAGTCCGCCGGGGTCCGCTGTGGCGGCCGCCTCGCCCGGGCTCAGGTCGAGCTCCAGCCGATCCCCGACCAGCCGCCAGGGCTGCTCCGCCGCGGGCTCGATCAGCCCCCAGGCCCCGGGGAAGAAGCGGACCGCGAACGGTGCCGGTCCCAGCCCGGCGCTGGGCAGCGACAGCCGCAACCCGCCCGGCGACTGCACCAGCACCGCGCCGCCGAGCATCCCCGCGGGGAGTCCGGCACGCGCCTGCGCGAACGCCGTTGCCGCCTGCGGGTCGCTTGGACCGGCCGTCGCGGCGGTGCGCAGCGTCAGGTGCATCAATCCCTCATTACAGCCTACCGGCCGGAATCGAGGCCGTCGCGCCAGCCTCTGGAGTTAGGATTAATGAGCAGCTGCGCGCCTTCACGCACCAGCCGCTGAACCATCGCCGGTGCGTTGTGCGTGCCGTGCTCTGGAACCAGGGACAGCACGACTTCTTCGGCATTCTCGGCCACCCCCTGGCCGTCTTCCCAGCGCACGCGCAGGCCGGTGTCATGCGTCGCTATGCCTTCCTGATTGATTTGCCAGCGCTCCTGCCAGCCACGGTGCTTGGATGTCATAGGCGTCGGTCGATCCTGAAATCACTGGGGCATGTGGTGCAACATTTTCGTCGGGCCGCAGACCGGCTCACTCAACGTAGGTAAACGACTGATCGACGATGGGTAGGGTGAGGGTGTCCTGCCGCTCGCCGGTGCTCACGACCACGACAATCTGCTCCAAGTGAGCCGGCAGGCGCAGGTCGCCAGTATAACGGCCCTGGGCGTCAGTGAAGACATTCTCCAGCAGCCGCAGCCCATTCGGTCCCTCGCTGTAGAAGCTCAACAATGCCGGGCCGCCATCGGTGGCGGCAAGGGCGATATCGGCCGCTACCAAGCGACTGTTATCGTAGCTGAAGACGTTCGCTTGCGGGTCGGCGAGCGACGCCGACACCGTGGCGCTGTAACCGCCTCCGGAAAAAATCAGGACGGTCAGCATCCCGAGCACCTTGAGATCCGTCCACAAGGATTGCGACTGGCTGTATTGCAGGTCCAACTCCACCAGCCGATCGATCCGGACCTCGGGCTGGCTGGCGCTCTGCCAGATGCCGGGGGCGATTTCCAGGCGGCAACGATCCGCCAGCGAGTACAGGTCCACCTCGTGCGGCAATGCCGGGCGCGGTCCCACCAACGACATCTCGCCCTTGAAGACATTCACGAGCTTGGGTAACGCGTCGATTCCCAGCTTGCGGATCAGGGCGCCGATTCGGGTGAGGCGCAGATCGCCGGTGCTGGCGTCCGAGCGCGCCACCGGCCGATCCGATCCGTCGTCAGAGCGGTCGGACAAGGTCGAGCGAAACGACCACACGCCGAACGGCTTACCCCAGCGTCCCACCATGGTCTGTTGGACCAGGACCGGCCCGGGGTTTTCCAGCCAGATCGCCAGGGCGACCAACAGCAATAGCGGTAGCAGCAGCACGAGCAGCAGCGACGACGCGCCGATGTCCAGCACCCGCTTGACGACCGCTGTGCCATGCACGATGACTGTCCAACCGATCCGTTTCAGATAGAACTTCAGTAGATAGCGGTGCGCACTCCGGTCTATTCCGGCGTAGCGTTTGATCAGCAGCTCGCGTAATTGACGGTCATCGATCTTGGCGGCCATGGCATTTACTCAACCTCTTGGATTTTCTTGTTTGTCAGATGGACCGCGCCGCGCGTCTCCGCCCCTATTGCACACGGTGACCAGGCACGCGGCAATCAAGGTAGTGATTGGAGAAACAGCGCAACCTCGTTCATCTGCTCGCGCGTCAGCTGCGCAATGCTCTGTTTCATCGCGACCCCCGCCGGGCCGCCGCGCTGCCCACCCTGAAAAGCCACCAACTGCGCGACGGTATAGCCACTGTGCTGACTCGCGAGGCGCGGCAGCGGCCCGCTGCCGTGGGCCGCGGGGCCATGACAAGTCTGGCACGCCACCACGGCGAGTCGAGTGTTTCCAGTCTGGTAGATCGCCCGACCCGGCTCGAGGCGTGGCACATCCCCGGAGTCGATCGGGTTCGGCGTTGGCGACTGCTTACTATAGTAATCGGCCAGGCCCCGCATCTGGTCAGTCGTCAGCCCGTCGGCGACACGCAACATGCGTCTGGCGTCCAGGTTCGTCAGCCCACCGGCCATCCCCCACAAGCGCTTGGCACTCAGTTGCATGCCGGCGCGCCCCTGGAAGGCCACCATTTGATTGAGCAGATAGTCCTTGGTTTGACCGGCGAGTCGGGGGAAGCGGGCTGAGGTGGTGTTACCGTCGACGCCATGACAGCTCGCGCACACCGCAACGGCGAGCGTCTTGGGGCTCACGGTGGGATCGCCAAGATAGCGCAGCCGATTGATGCCGGCACAGCCGACGACCGTCGCCAGGAGGGTCACAGCGAGCGCCATGCGCGTTAGATTCATCATTACACGCTGCCTAAGTTGCCGCGTTCCGGCCGTGATGACCCAGGCCGACTAGCCAGAGAGCGCGACTTCATTCGCGACACCGTGCGGCACATGTCCGGTCGCCACATGCAACCTGGCCTGGTCGCAATGGACCTCCTGGTCGTCGAAAAAGATGTCGGCGTCGAAGGCGGCAAGGAAGCTGGCCTTGGAGAGCCCGCCCAAAAACAGGGCCTCGTCGATGCGGATGTCCCAGGCACGCAGCGTGCGCACCACGCGCTCGTGGGAGGGGACGCCGCGGGCGGTCACCAGCGCGGTGCGCAGGGGCGAGGCGTCATCCGGGGGGAAGAGCGCCTGGAGTTGCTGGATCGCCACCAGCAGCCCCTTGAATGGACCGCCCGGGAGCGGTTCATAGGCGGACGCGGACTCGCTGGCGTTGAACACCGCCAATCCCTCCTCCCGATAGAGTCGCTCGGCATCGTCGGAGAACAGCACCGCATCGCCGTCGAAGGCAATACGCACCTGGCCGTCGTCCGCGCCCCCCCGGTCGGTCGAGGCCGCCGGCAACACGGTGGCGGCGGCGCACCCGCACGTCAGGGCCAGTCGCACGTCATTCGGGTCGGTCGACAGGAACAGGTGCGCCCCGAAGGCCGCGACATAGCGGTACGGGCTGGCGCCGCCGGTAAAGGCGGCACGGGTAATATCGAGCCCGTGGCGGTGGGCGGAGGTCAGCACCCGCAGGCCGGTATCTGAACTGTTGCGCGACAACAGGATGACCTCCACGCGGCCGCGGCTGCCCAGGGTGGCGTTGAGATTCATCAGCTTGCGCACCAGGGGAAAGGCGACCCCGGGCTCCAGGGTGGCGTTCTCATGGGCCACCTGATAGGCCCGATAGGCGTCCACCCCGGCGGTCTCGAAGACCCGATGGGACTCGCTGAGATCGAACAGCGCGCGCGATGAAATGGCGACGATCAGACGCACCGGCTGGGGGTCGGCGGGATTCATCGCGCGCCCGGATGGTCCCAGCTACCAGGGCATGAACGAGTTCATCATCCGCATAGGTCGGCCGATCGTGCGGTTCATGGAGGCAATATCATCTCGCATGACAGTGGTATTCAGCGTCATGTCCTGCATGGACCTGTCCATGTTGGCCATGCTGGCGAGCATCGGCTGCAGGGTCTTCATGTCCACCGACATGGCAGCCACACTCCCGGACATGCCGCGGACATCGGTACTGATCTGCCGCATGTCGCTGGACACGGACAGCATATTCTGGGCCAACACCGTCATGTTCTTATCCACGGTAATTGCCAAAACATGGACGTCCTTGGCCAGACTGTACACCAGATAGAAGCCGTAGGTGGCCAGGATGATGAAGGCGAAGAGGGATGGATAGACCACCAACTCCCAACGCTTGACACTGGATTCAAAGGCATGAGAAAGGCGATCGATGGCGACCAAATTGAGCCGCGCATCGGTGACTCCAGCGGCGTCACCGATCGGAACGACGCCGTCTCCACGACCATTCCCGGAGTTTTCGGGAGTGATCGGCGCGCCAGTGGGGGTCTCATGAGCCGCCATGTGTAATCACCGCACGGGGTAAAAAAATTGACTGCATTGGTCGGAAGAGCTTAACAGAAAACGGCCGATCAAAACGGCGTTTCACCGCTACCCACACCCATGCCATGGTCAAGTCAACTCGTCGGCATAGAGCAGGGCCGCCAGCCCCAGAAACTCGCGGGCGGCCTTACCCTTAGGCTCCAG
This sequence comes from uncultured Thiodictyon sp., assembly GCF_903946935.1. Classification (GTDB taxonomy): domain Bacteria; phylum Pseudomonadota; class Gammaproteobacteria; order Chromatiales; family Chromatiaceae; genus Thiodictyon. The sequence continues at coordinate 19,713 of NZ_CAJAXH010000217.1, read as the reverse complement.
CTCAAAGACCGCGAGCCCCTCGCTGAACGAACGCCGGAACACGGTTCGCTGGGACAGCCGCGGCCTGATGAGGCGGATGCCGGGGAGCGCCACCAGTGCGGCGGCGGCCTCATCGGTCTCGCGCACCGCGTGATGGGTGTCGCCGCGGTTGATGAAGCCGAGCACCTCGGGCGGCGTCTCCCGCGCCACCGAGTCGACCAGACGGATGAAGCGCTGGGCCGACCAGATGTCCGCCTGGGACGGCTGCACCGGCACGACCACCCGATCGCACAGTGCCAACGCCAGGCGCAGGCTATCCATGTCCGCCGTGCCCGCGTCGATGAGGACCTCGCCCGCACCCTGCAAGTGTTCGCGCGACAGGCCAGTCTTGTCGTGTACGCGCAATGGCGGGGCAAACCCCTCCTCCTGACGCACCTCGATCACGTCGGTGAGGGTTGCCTGGGGATCGATATCCACCAACTGGCAGGCCACGTCCGCCAGCGCCAGCCAGACCCCAAGATTGAATGCCACCGTGCTCTTACCCGAGCCGCCCTTGAGACTGCCTACCAGGGTGATCATGCCGTGCTTGCGACTCCGCGTCGGTATCCATTGGTCCGCAACCGTCCGCCGCCCAGCGGCTCCAGACGGTCGGCGCAGGCACCGCCGCAGGGAGGCGGCGGTGCGCTCACGCTATTTCCCGTCCGGTTGGGCCGGTGCAGCCGGGGGCGTTGCATCCACTGGCGGCGCACCCGGGAGCTGCGCGGGCTGGGGCAGGGTCTTCTTGGTGTACCCGTCAGGGATCTTAAACAGGTCGTCCGGCTGGGTACCGACCTTGATGTTCTTGAGCTCGCTCACCGCCCCGCCGCGAAACTCCTCCCGCACGGCCAGCTTCAGTTCCGGGTCATACCATTGCATGCTGCTCGCCGGCGGCTGGTTGGGTAGCGCGGTGGTCATCTCCCACTTCTCCGCCGGGCGACCGTTGAGGGTCTCGCTGCCGATCAGTTTGAGCTCCATCGTCTGACCGTTCGGCAATACATTCTTCAAGGGCAGGCCCCGCTGCACGTCCAGCCACTGGGTGGCGGTCAGGGCCTGGCCCTTGTCGGTCATCGACATCTCCCACTTCACCGCGGGGCGCCCGTTGACCTCCTCGATACCGACCCGACGGCAGGTGAGCCCCTTGAGGGCCGCGCAGGGATCGGCCTCGGCCGAAGGCGTCGCCGGGGGGCGCCCCGCGGGTGCCGAGCGCTCCAGATAGGTCTTATCGGCCGGGAACAGCATCCACTCCATGCCGCGCTGCTGATCGCTGATCCGCACCACGTCCCGACCCTGTTGCGACAGCTCCATCCGGGTCCGCCCATCGCCCACGAACAGCTTGCCCCCGACGGTCTGACCGTCCGGTGCGCTGCGCGCCATGTCCGCGGCGAACTGGACGGCGGTCCCATCGGCCCGCACCGCCCCCGCCGCCGCCATCGCAACGGCCAGCAATGCCGCCGAAACCACCCGTGTGTGTATGCTCATGATGCCCTTGCGCCTCCTTTAAGTTCGTTACTCGGTTAGACCTCAAAAAACGTGTTCCCCACGGCCGCGCGACCGGGTTCAAACGGACTCGCTCACCATGACGGCCAACGCCCGCTGCCATCCTCGGTGGGCGCGTCCGGGGGCGGTGGCGGGCGGCGCGGGCGCTGTCGCGGCTGCGCACCCGCTCCCCGGCGCTCCTCCTCCCGCTCAGTCAGGGGACGAAAACGATAAGAACCCGGGTCCGGCGAGCCGGCACCAGGCCCGACCGACCCTGGCGGATCACCGCGAAAGCGATAGCCAGCGGTGGGAATCGCCGGGGTATCGACAGAGCGCAGGGCCCCCGCTCCCTGGGGTTGCACCGGTAGATCGGCGTCGCCGGTGTCCGGGCGGAACCGATAGGCTGGACCCGGCGGCTCGCCGGCCGCAACGCCGCGACCCCAGTCGCTGTTCGAGGCCGGCGCGCTCCCCGTGTCAGGCCACCCGGGGAGCGATCCGTCACTCGCCCCGACCGCATCGCCAGACGACCAGTCGCGATCGGCTGCCGCCGGGGCCGCAGTACCCTGAATCCAGTCAGGACCCGGGGCCGGCCGCTGGGCCGCGCCCTGGTCGTCACGGATGCCCCAGGGATTCGCCCCCGCCGTCCCGGGTTGGACCAGTAGGGCACCCGCCAGCAGCGGCAGTATCCGGGACAGCGCGCCGGCCTGCGACGACCGGAGCACGGCGGGGCGCAGCAGCGGCCGGCGCCCTCGGCTCAAGACTTGTCCCCCGCCGAATCATCATCGACCTTTAGCCGGATGCCGCGGCGCGGCGAGCGCTTCGGCGGCGACTGGTTTGCGACCTTCGGCGCCGCCTCGGCCGGCTGGGCACCCGCCGGCGCGGCCGAGTCCGGGGACGCTCCCGCGACCGACGCAGCGTCCGCAGCAGGCGTGTCCGCACTCGCCGCGGGGGCCGGTCGCATCACCAACGCCGAACGCGGCTTGGCGGTCGCGGTGGCGTCGGTCTGCGCCGGCGCCGCCGCACTCGGCGGCGCGTTGGCCGCCCCGGCATCCGCGAGCGGGCCAGCGCCAGCATCATGATCGGCACCCGGGGTTGACGGCGAGGGCGTCGTGGGCCGCCGCGGGCGGGGTGGCGGCTTGGGCTTAAAGGCGTTCTTCACCAGGTCAAAGAGCAGGATGAAGATGCCGCGCAGCGCATAGAAGACCAGGGTCAGCACCTCCCACAGCTTCGCCAGTACGCCACCGGTGGGTTGCGCCGGCCCCGCCGCACGTGCGGCCATCTGCGCCTGGCACGGCAGCCCGGAGGCCGGCAGGTGCAGCGCCGTGGCGGCGGCGACTGTACACATATCATCAGCGCGGGCCACGCAGCCCAGGGGGATAACGATCAGGGTCAAGACCGTGGCGACGAGGGTGCCGGCCAGCAGTGAGATGGCCATCCCCTGGAAGATCGGATCGGTGATGATCACGCTGGAGCCGGCGACCAGGGCCAGGGCGGTAATGAGGATGGGCCGCGTGCGGACCTTGCAGGCGCGAATCACTGCCTCGGCCACCGGCGTGCCGCGCCGGATCTCGTGCAGCGAGAAGTCCACCAACAGGATGGAATTGCGCACGATGATACCGGCCAGCGCGATCCAACCGATCATGGAGGTGGCCGTGAACGCCCCCCCGTACCCCAATTGGAACATGATGAAGTGGGCCGGGATGATGCCGAGCAGCGTCAGCGGGATTGGCGCCATGATCACGAGCGGGATACGGAAGTGACCGAACTCCCAGACCAATAGGATATAGATGAGCACCAGGGCGACCATGAAGGCCGCGCCCATGTCACGGAAGGTCTCGAAGGTGACTGTCCATTCCCCGCCCCATTGCACGACGAGCCGATCGGTGGTCGGCGGGGGTTTCAACCAATAAAAGGCATTCGCGTCCACCGCTGGCTGGGTGCCGTCCGGGGCGGTATAGTTGGCCGCCGCCATCAGGTCCTGCACCTGGAACATGGCATAGACCGGCGCGGCGAGGCGCCCGCCCACATCGGCAACCACGAACTCGACCCCACGCAGGTCCTTGTTATAGATCAGGTCCTCCTCTTGGGCGTAGCGAAACTGGCCCAACTCACGCAACGGGACCGTAAAGCCCTGGTTGGACTGGATCGGCAGGTCGCCCAGTCGATCGACCTGCGAGCGTTCCGCGAGCGGGACCTGCAGAATGATCGCCGTGGGCTCATGACCGCTCTGCTGGCCCGCCGCCTGCTTAATGTCGCCGATGGGCGCACTGCCCAAGGCCATGGAGAGGTTGCGATTGATCGTGTCGACCGAGATCCCGCGCCGAACCGCCTTCTCTGCATCGACGTCGAAACGCCAATAGCTGTAAGGCGCGCGCAGATAATTGTCGACATCGCGGGTACTCTCCGCCTGGCGGAAATAGTGAGTGACATCGCGGGCGAAGGCACGCCGCAACGCGGGTGTCGGCCCATAGATCTCCGCCACCACCGACTGCAGGACCGGCGGACCCGGGGGCATCTCCACCACGGCGAGCGTGGCCCCGGTGCCCTTGAGCAGCGGCTCCAGCGACTCGCGCGCCGCCACCGCAATCTCGTGACTGGTGCGCTTGCGCGCGTGCTTGTCGGTGAGCTGGACCTGGATCTCCGCCTCCCAGGGTTCGGCGCGCAGATAGTAGTGCCGCACCATCCCGTTGAAGTCGAAGGGCCGCGCGGTCCCGACATAGGCCTGGAGGGCAGTCACCTCGGGCAGGGTCCGCAGGTTCGCCGCCAGGCGGTCGGCGAGGTTCGCCGTGACCGGCAAGGCGGTGCCCTCGGGCAGGTCGACGACCACCGAGAATTCAGGCTTGTTGTCGAGCGGCATCATCTTCACCGCGACCCAATTGAAATAGAAAAAGGAGCAGGTGAAGAGGAATGAACCCCATAATACCAGCCGAAAGACGCGCCGCTTGCCCGGGCTCTCGATCAGGGGGACAAGAATCGCGCGGAAAAAGCGCTCGATGTGTTCCGCGTCCCGGTGCTCACGCCGCTCCGCCGCCGCCAGGTATTTGAGCGATGGACGCAGCCACTTAGAGATGGCGAGATACGGGGTGAAGACGAAGGCCGCAAACAATGAGATAAACATGGCCACCGACCCCAGCTTGGGGATCGGGGCCATATAGGGACCCATCATGCCGCTCACGAAGCCCATCGGCAGCAGCGCGGCAATCACCGTAAAGGTAGCCAGGATGGTCGGGTTGCCCACCTCGCGTACCGCGTCCACCGCGGTCTCGTCATCGGTGCGACCCTCCGCCAGCCAGCGCCGGTAGATGTTCTCAATCACGACGATGGCATCGTCCACCAGGATACCGATGGAGAAGATCAGCGCGAACAGACTCACCCGATCGATCGTCATGCCCCAGACCCAGGCGGCAAAGACAGTCATGAAGAGCACGACCGGGATCACCAGCATGACCACGATGGCGGGGCGCAGCGCACGAAACGCCAGCAACACCAGCACGAAGACAAAGAAGGTCGCCTTGATCAGCTTGCCGATCAGCTCACTTACCTTCTGGTCCGCTGTCTGTCCATAATTGCGGGTGACACTGACCTCGACGTTATTGGGGATGCGGCTGCCCTTGAGCTCCGTCACCCGCTCGATGATGGCATTGGCCACGGTCACGCCATTGGTCAACTCCTTCTTGGCCACCGCGATGGTCACCGCCGGACGGCCATCGGGTGCCTCCTGGCGCTCTGCCGCCGGCCCGGTGTAATAGGCGACCAGCTGAGTGGCGTCTTCCGGTCCCAGGGCCACCCGCGCCACATCGCGGATGTAGACCGGTGCCTTGTTGAAGGTCCCGACCACCAGCCGATTGATATCGTCGACGCCCGCCAGGAAGGCACCGCTGGTCAGGGTAAAGTGTGAGCCGCTGGATTCCAACGCGCCAGCCGAGGTCTCGGCATTGGCGGTCTTCAGCGTCTGGGCCACCTGGTCCAGGCTGATCTGATAACCGGACAGTCGCTCCGGCAGGACATCGACCGTCACCTGCTCGCGCCGACCGCCGATGATCATGCCGGGGCCCGTGTTCTTGACCTGTCCGATGGCCTGGAGTACGTCCTGGGCCAGGAGGCGCAACTGTCCGTCGTCCACGTCCGGGATACCGTTGCCGTCCAGGTCCTTGGACCACAGGGTGAGGGTGACGATGGGCACATCGTCGATGCCCTTGCTCTTGACCAATGGCGGCAGGACCCCGGGGGGGATCTTGTCCATATTGGAGGCCAGCTTGTCGTTCACCTTCACCAGCGACGGCCCCATCGGCTGGCCGACGTCGAACTCCACGGTAACGAAGCCCTGGCCGCGTTGGGAGGCGGAGTAGACGTGTTTGACCCCGGGGATCTCGCTCATGATCCGCTCCAGGGGCTGCATCGCCATATTGGCGACCTGCTGGGCCGAGGCCCCCGGGTACTGCACCATGATGTCGACCATGGGCACCGAGATCTGGGGGTCCTCCTGGCGCGGGGTCAGGATCAAGCCCAGCAGCCCCATGAGCAGCATGGCGACATAGAACAGCGGGGAGAGCGGCGAGCGGATAAAAAACCGCGCGCTACGCCCAGCGATTCCCAGATTTTCCTCGCGCGACGGCGGCTCAGTGGGGGGGGGGCGGTCACTTCTTGGCTCATGAGACTTCCAGGCAACTATCCGTTTATTCGTATGCGTCGGGCGGAACGCCACAGGCGGTTCCGCCATTGCGGCACGCCGGGATGGCGGATCGCCCTACTGACCGCGGCCAGCCCCCTGGGCCCAACCGGAGGTGACCCGCGGACCCGGATTGACCAGCACCCGCTCACCCGCCGTGAGGCCGCTCAACACGGTAACGAAGCCACCGTTGAGCCCCTCGCCGATACGAATCAGCCGCAATTGGGGCTCGCCGCTCTCGCTGACCACATAGACGCCGGGCAGACTGCCGTTGTAACGGATCGCGCTCGACGGGACCACCGGATTGGCGCGGGCCGGGGCGCTCGGGTCAGGGATCAGTACCTTGGCATACATGCCCGGCTGGGACACCCCTTCGGGCAGGTCGAACTTGACCTTGACCGTGTGCCGCTGACTGTCGGCCACGGGAAAGATTTGGGCCACCCGCACCGGCACCTGCCGATTGGCTTGGTCCAACTCCGCCTTGACCATCATGCCCTCATGCAGCCCCGCGCGCAGACGCGCCGGCACCTCCACCTCGACTTGCAGGTAGGCCACATCGGCGTAATTGAGCAGGGGCTGCCCCGGCTGGACCGTGTCCCCCACCTCGACGAACTTCTTGGCGATGACCCCGGCGAAGGGGGCGATGCTGCGGGCGTCGCGAATCTTGGTATCCAGGCCCTGGAGTTCGGCCTGCAGCCGCATGATGGTGTTTTGCGCCTCCTGGACCTGGATGCGGGACGCAAAGATGTCCGCCCCGCGCTCGGTCCCGCGCTCCCGGTCGCCGATGACGCTCTCCATCGGGCGGGTGAACATCTGGTCGAACAGATTTGGCATCCCCATGCCACCTGGGGCATTGTTGGAGCGCGGGGAGAACACCTCCCGATTATATTGCACCCCGGCGTTGCGCAACTGGGCGTCGGCGCTGTCCAGTTGCGCGAGCATGGCACGGCGTCTGGCCAACAGTTCAGCGTCGTCGATCCCGACCAAGAGGTCGGACTCTTTGAAGGTGTCGCCCTCGATACCGGCGAGCCAGGCGACTCGACCCGGCAACTGGGCGGCCAACGTGACCTCTTTGTAAGGGACCACGGTCCCACCCAAGGACACGCTAGGCACCCCCTGAGCCTGCTGGACCACCACCGAGTCACCCAAGTCCCTGGACCCCGGGGCGCCGGGACCGGCAGCCAGGACGGCCCCGGCGGCAAGGACCAACAGGCAGATACCAACAGCGCTTCTCATCATAGTTCCCATCGGCTCGCACACTAAGCGATTGGTTTTTAATCGGATCACCGGCCCGCCGGTTCACGGTCGACGCAACGCGACGACGCACCGGCCGCTCAGTATGCACGCGCCCCCCGGGTCGATTCAAGCAACGCGCGGGAACACAAAAGAAAACAGGCTGATAGCAAGCCCCCTGGGCCGACCCCAACGCGCCGCCACCAACCGCCGCGCCGCACCCCAGGGTTTCAGACTACCGCGCCACGGTTGATCGGTATACCATCTGCCGTCATTTTCGTGCCGTGCGGCGACGCGTCACGACCGAATACTGCCCTCCCAAGCGGACCCCGATCCGGATCCTGGGTGGCCCTCACCCGACGCGGCGTTTGCTGCTAACCTTAAGGAATCGCTAAATGCCGACAGAAGAGGTTGTCTCCCAGCGTCTGAGGAACCTGGAACGCCATTTGGAACAAGAAAATCCAGTGCTGCTCAGTTCGATTCAGAGCTTCCGGGAACTGGACCGGGTCGCGCACGGCATGGGGCTGATGCCCGCCAGCGAGTCCTATGCCACCCAGATTCCCTGGTGGCCCCTGATCGCGGTCCTGGGGACCTTCTCCTCCGGCAAGTCAACCTTCATCAACCACTTCCTCGGACAGAAGGTGCAGCGCACCGGCAACCAGGCGGTGGACGATCGCTTCACCGTCATCTGCTACAGCCGCGCCGCCACGCCCCATGCCCTGCCCGGCGTGGCCCTGGACGCGGACCCGCGTTTCCCGCTATATCGTATTTCAAATAGCATCAATGAGGTAGCCAGCGGCGAGGGCGGACGGATCGACGCCTATCTGCAACTCCAGGGCTGCCCCAGCGAGGCCCTGCGCGGCAAGATCCTGATCGACTCCCCCGGCTTCGATGCAGACAAGCAGCGCACGGCCACCTTGCGCATCGTCGATCACATCATCGATCTGTCCGACCTGGTGCTGGTTTTCTTCGACGCCCGCCACCCGGAGCCGGGCGCCATGCGCGACACCCTGCACCATCTGGTCGGCAAGACGATGAACCGGATCGACCCGGGCAAGTTCATGTTCATCCTAAACCAGATCGACATGACCGCGCGCGAGGACAATCCGGAGGACGTGGTAGCCGCCTGGCAACGCGCACTGAGCGACGAGGGGCTGACCGCCGGGCGTTTCTACACCATCTACAGCCCGGACGCGGCTAGCCCGATCGAGGACGAGGCCAAGCGCCGTCGCTATGAGGCCAAACGCGACGCGGATCTCAAAGAGATCCATGGGCGCATGCACTCGGTGGAGGTGGAGCGCGCCTATCGTATCGTCGGCGCCTTGGACAAGACCGCCACGGCCATCGGCAAGGGCGCCGCGGCCCTGCTGACCCAGGCCCTCGGGCGCTGGCGCCAACGCGTCCTGCTCATGGATGTCGCCGCGTTTGCGCTGGCCATCGCCATCTTCCTGCTCTGGGGCATCAACGCCGGCCACTGGCAGGGTCTGAGCTACAACCCCCCCTGGTGGGACGCGTTCGCCCAATCGTCATGGGCACCCCCGGCCCTGACCGTCCTCCTGACATTACTGGCCGTGGCCGTCCATTTCGGCGTCCGACACCTGGCCGCCAAGGGGTTGCTGGGCTGGGTGCGCGGGCGGGCCGCGGAGTCGAACCTGGCGGGCGACCTGGTCGGGGCCTTCCAGCGCAACACGCGCCCGGTGCGGCCCATGCTGCTCACCACCCCGGCCGGTTGGGGGAATGACGCGCAACGGCAGGTGGAGCTGGTGTTGCAAAATTGCGACATCTACATCCAGACCCTCAATGACCGCTTCACCAACCCCTCCGGGGTTGAGAGCCCCGACGGACCCGAGGCCTGAGGCGATGCGCATCGGGGTCGACCTGGGCGGCACCAAGATCGAGGCCATTGCACTCGACGGCGCCGGCGCCACCCTGGCCAGACGCCGCATCCCGGCCCCGCGGGATGACTATGGCGCAACCCTGGGGGCGATCGCGAGCCTCATCGCCACCATTGAGTCCGAGACCGGCCAGCGCGGGTCCATCGGCCTCGGCACCCCCGGGGCCATCTCGCCCTTCAGCGGGCGACTGCGCAACGCCAACTCGATCTGGCTCAACGACCGGCCGCTGGGGCAGGACCTGACGCAGCGCCTGGGGCGCCCCGTGCGCCTGGCCAACGACGCCGACTGCTTCGCCCTCTCGGAGGCCACCGACGGGGCCGGCCGCGGGGCCGGCAGCGTCTTCGGGGTGATCATCGGCACCGGCACCGGCGGCGGGATCGTGATCGCCGGCCGACTCCTGGCCGGACCCAATGCCATCGCCGGCGAATGGGGCCACAACCCCCTGCCCTGGCCCACGCCCGAGGAGGGCAACGGACCGCCCTGTTACTGCGGCAAACACGGCTGCCTGGAGACCTACCTCAGCGGTCCCCGACTGGCCGCCGACCACCAGCGGCACACCGGCGCAGACCTCACCCCGCTCGCTATCCAGGCCGCGGCCGCCCGCGGCGACCCGGCGGCGCAAGCAACCCTGCACCGCCATGCCGACCGCCTCGCCCGCGGGCTGGCCACCGTCATCAATGTGCTGGACCCGGAGGTGATCGTCTTGGGTGGAGGACTCTCCAATCTCCCACATCTCTACGCACAACTCCCCGGCCTGATCCGCCCCCACCTCTTCTGCGACGGCTTCGCCACCCGCATCCTGCCGCCGGTCCATGGCGACGCGAGCGGCGTGCGCGGCGCGGCCTGGTTGTGGGGAAGCGAATCGCCCTGACATCATGCTCAACCCATTTTACGGTCTGCTATTAGAAATACTCCACACGCATCCCGCCCCGACCACCAGGGTTCGGCTTGAGACGTTGAGCCCCGACGACTGGCATCGTCTCGCCCGTCATGCCATCCAATGCCGCCTGGCATTCGAGTTCAACGCCTACCTCAAGAACAACGAGGGGCTGCGTGCGCGGATGAGCGAACGGGACCTACGGCGCCTGAATCACACCGTGCGCTCAACACTCATGCAGAACTTGCGAAGGCAGGCACAGCTGCGGAAAATGCGCGCTGCCTGCGAGTCGGCTGGAGTACCGTTCCTGCTGATGAAGGGCCTGTGGCTGGCGGAAACGATCTACCGCGACCTCAAGGCCCGCGGCTCCTGTGACATCGACCTGCTGCTGCGTCCGCAGGACATGCCAAGATTCACTCAACTGGCGCAGGCCCAGGGCTTCAATATCCCGCCCAACTGCTCGGATATCCGTGATCTCGCGACGGCCAATAATGAATTTAAACTCATTCACCCGGTGTCGGGCGCCTTTTTCGACATCCATTGGTCCTTGACCCACCCGATCGATGAAACGGCGGTTGACGAGGACCCATTCTGGCAGCGGTCGGACATCGTGACGCTGGCGGGCCAGCCCTGCCGCAGCCTGTGTCTGGAGGATCACTTGCTGCTGCTCTGTTTCCACGCGGCGATTCACCATCGCTTTGCGTATGTCGGGCCGCGCGCGCTGCTCGATATTGCCCAACTCATTACGCGACCGCCGCGCCCCATCGACTGGAGCGATGTCCTGGCGCGCGCCCATGAACTGGGCTGGAGCCGGGGTGTCTGGCTGATGTTGGACCTGGTGCGGGAACATCTGGGGGTGCTGCCGCCGCCGGCGGTATTGGATGGGCTGCGACCACTGGACGCGGACGAGCAGGACGTCCGTCAGGCCGCACTCGAAGCCATGTTTTTGCATCAGCAATCCAAGCAGATGCTGGGCCACACGGTGGAACACCTGGCGAAGGAAAAGACGGCACGCGGGCGCCTGTTGCTGCTGATCAACCGGATATTCCCACCACGCCGCCATATCGCCAATTATTTCACGGTCGCCATCGACCATCCCGGCATCTATTGGCTGTATGTGAAACGCTGGGGAATCATCATCGTGCAAATGACACCCCGCGCACTCCAACTCTGGACCAATGACCCACGGCGAACGGCCGAACTGAAGCGATCCACCACCATCACCAAGTGGCTGCGCTACGAGAAGGCATCGTAGCCGCATGCCACACGTGACTTGGCCCCGGCGGCGCGGATCGGGTATCACATGGCGAGCATGAAAGAACGGGAATCACTGATCGCCGAGAGGCGCTGTCATGGTGATTTTGTCGCCGGCGGTGCAGCCGCCGGCCCGCCCATCATGCCCCCTTGGCCGTAGCCCATCATCCCCGGGGCATTGCCACCTTGATGCATCTGTTCCCATTGCTGCTGCCGCTGCTCGGGGGGCGGGTTCGACCCGGCGCCGTACCCCCCCCTGCTGCATCTGCTCCCAGTGCTGCTGGCGTTGCTCGGGGGTCAGGTTATACATCATCCCTGGGCCATAGCCGGGCGCCTGGGGCTGATTGCCCGGGGCCTCCGCTGCGCTGGCCAGCGAGCCCGCAAGCAGCAGCCCAAGCGACAGCCCGCTGGCCGTCGCCAGACGGACGTTCATTCTGTAATGATTCATGATCGATTCTCGGTGTGGATAGGGGGCGCTCTCGCCCCCGGAGTACCGCCGATGCCCGACCCTGGGCCGCGTCATCGCGGTCGATTTGGAACCCCCGTGGCTTACCGCCATCGGGGCGCGGGACGAGCAACACTGGCGTGTCGGTGTCCTCATCGGGAGGCCTGCGATGGATCGCGGCGCCCTTTGTTCAGACCGTTCGTTCAGACCGCTCGTTCAGACCGATTGTTCAGACCTCTGGTCTGCTGGGGTTTGCGTCTTCATCTTGGGATGCCCGGCGGCAATGCAAGATTCCCGCATGGCGCAAATCATAAACGCAATGGTATTGGCGTCGATGGCATACGATCCTGCCTCCCGTCTTGGCGGCTTGAAATCGCCGGCGATGGCTGCAATGAAGCAGGACTGGATCGCCACCGGACGCAGCACCCGGTGGGCGGTGCGCCCATCTCCCAAGAACCCGAGGAGCAAGATGTAATGTACGGATTTTCCACGACACTCAAGGGCCCCTTCGACCAGGCCGTCACCCAGGTGACCGAGGCGCTGAAGGGCGAAGGTTTTGGTGTCCTGACTGACATCGACGTACAGGCCACACTCAAGGCCAAACTGGGGATCGAGCAGCGACCCTACCGCATCCTCGGTGCCTGCAATCCGCCGCTAGCCCATCGGGCACTGGAGGCCGATCCCGACATCGGGCTGCTTCTGCCCTGTAACGTGGTCGTTCGCACAGAGGCGGACGGCGCCATCACCGTCGCCTTCATGGACCCTGAGGCGGTCCTGAAACTGGTGGATAAACCGGAGGTCGCGCTGCTCGCCGCCGAGGTCAAAGGACGGCTGGAGCGGGTACGCGACGCACTGATGGCCACCTGATGAGCCTGCGGCCGCCCCCCTCAACTGACTTCGGTCGCCAATTGGCATGACGTTGGCCGCCAACAGCGACGATCTTAAATACGGCAATTGCTCACGCCAAGGCGCAACGCTCGCCAAGAAAGACAATGCGATGTGTCGAGTGTCCAGCTCACCCATCGGGTGAATCGCCGAGCACCGATCTCATCTTCCTCTGCGCCTGCGCGTCTCTGCGTGAGTCAATAATGTCTCACGCAGAGGCGCCGAGACGCAGAGAACGGTAAAATCTGGCTTGTCTATGGGGCGAGTAGCCGGAACGATAACCAACGCCGCCTAGTCCCAGGGCGATGTCATCGCCCTGAGTTTCGCGACGCTGGAGCGTCGTCGCTTGCTCCCACGCTGGAGCGTGGGAGCCAGAAAAAGACCTCATGCGATCGGCGGGACCATAAATCTCACGCCGTGCCGCGCAACAGACGGAAAGCCGTAGTCGCCCGGTGACGGCACGAGTCAGGCCATTTTCCAAGCGACCGGGCAACCACTCAACGATCACGAGGAACGATTCGATGATGCAGAACTCTCGCAAACTGACAGGGGGCATCGTGCTGGCGGCGTCGCTGCTGATGCACGGTTTGCCGCTCACGGCCACGGCAGAACCCGCTCGTGCGGAGGTGGCAGCGGGCGACAATGCCACTCTACTCGAGCGTCTTTCTTTGTATAAAGAACTGGCTCCCGCAGATCAGTCGGCCGCATTGACCTATTACCGGAGTCTATTGCAGGAAGCAGGCACGGATCAAGCCAAGATCAAAGGCGCTAAAAAGGCAACGTTTTCCTTCATTACTGCCATGAAGGCCATGGGCAATAATCCACAAGGATTCAGAGGGAAGGCCGTCGTTAATTTAGACTTCGCAATCCAGGAAACAAGAAAATATTTTCCGGAACGCTATGCCGCCGCGTTGGAACGACACAGGGCATCTGCAACAACAGCCGATGAAAGAGGAAACGCTGTAAACAGTCGGCTTGAGAAAGAAATAGCAGAAACAGACAAGAGAATAGCAGAAGACAGAAAAGAAATAGCAGAAACAGACAAGAGAATAGCAGAAACAGACAAGAGAATAGCAGAAACAGACAAGAGAATAGCAAAATTAAGAGAAATACAAAAGGTTCTAAAAGGAGTTGTTGGAGAACTTAAAGAAAAGAAATAGCTTCAACTTGCTTCCAATGCTCCACTTGGCAAAAAAGACCATGAGCCGCAGAGCGGCTAACACATGGGTGACACCGCGAAGCGGTGTCAGCAAAGCCTAGTCGGCCTTGGTCATCGTTCCGGCCAGCGGCCGCCATTCTCATCTTCCTCTGCGCCTCCGCGTCTCTGCGTGAGTCAATAATGCCTCACGCAGAGGCGCCGAGACGCAGAGAACGGTAAAATCTGGCTTGTCTCTGGGGCGAGTGGCCGGAACGATGCCCAACGCCGCCGAGTCCCAGGGCGATGTCATCGCCCTTATTTCGCGACGCTGGAGCGTCGGCACTTGCTCCCACGCTGGAGCGTGGGAGCCAGAAAAGAGCCCCGGATGCATTCCCACGCGGAGCGTGGGAACGAGTTTTTTTCGCCCAGCGGGCGAAAAAAACGATCAGAAACCCATCTTCTCAAAGAAGCTCTTGACCCCATCCACCCAGGTGGAGGCCTGCGGACTGTGCCGGGAGCCGCCCTCCTGCAGGTGGCCGTCGAACTCGCGCAGCAGTTCCTTTTGGCGCTCGGTCAAATTGATCGGGGTCTCGACCAGGACGCGACAGATGAGATCGCCGTTGACGCTCTCACGCACCGGCTTCACGCCCTTGCCGCGGACGCGGAACATCTTGCCGGTCTGGGTCCCTGCGGGGATCCGCAGACTGACCTTACCATCCAGCGTAGGCACCTCCATCTCCCCGCCGAGGGCGGCGACGACGAAACCGATGGGGACCTCGCAGTAGAGGTGGCTGCCCTCGCGGGTGAAGATGGGGTGTTCCTGGACCTGGACCTGGACATAGAGATCGCCCGGAATGCCGCCCGTCTCACCGCGCTCGCCCTCCCCGGCCAGGCGAATGCGATCGCCGGTGTCCACCCCCGGTGGCACCTTGACCGACAAGGTCTTTTCCTCCTGCAAACGGCCGCGCCCGCGACAGTGTGGACAGCTCTCCTCGATGATGTTGCCCTTGCCGCGGCACTGCGGGCAGGCCTGCTGAATGGAAAAGAACCCTTGCTGCATCCGCACCTGCCCGGTGCCGCTACAGGTCGGACAGGTCTTCGGCTTGGTCCCGGGCTTGGCGCCGGAGCCGCCGCAGAACTGGCACTCCACCAGGGTGGGAATACGGATCTTGACATCCTTGCCGGCGACCGCCTCCTCCAACGTCAGACTCAGGTCATAGCGGAGGTCTGAACCGCGCCCGGCGCCGCGGCGGCCGCCGCGCCCGCCAAAGATATCGCCGAAGACATCGCCGAAGATGTCTTGAAAGGACCCCCCGCCAAAGTCGCCGGGACCGGCGCCGAAGCCCCCCGCCCCGGCCTCCACGCCGGCATGGCCGAATTGGTCATAGGCGGAGCGCTTTTTGGCGTCGGACAGTACGTCGTAGGCCAGCTTGACCTCCTTGAACTTGGCCTCGGCACTGGCATCGCCGGTGTTGCGATCCGGGTGGAACTTCATGGCGAGCCGCCGGAAGGCCTTCTTGACGTCGGCCTCGCTGGCGTTGCGTGCGATCCCCAGGATCTCGTAATAGTCGCGTTTGGGCATGGGCTGTGGTCGATGATCGGTGTCTAGTCGTCAGTGAACGATCCCTCTGGGCAGATGACGGTAACGACGAAAGGCGCGTTCCACAGGCACGCGCCTTTCGTCGACCGACCACTGCCCGCTGAACACTATTTCTTATCGTCCTTGACCTCTTCAAACTCGGCATCGACCACGTCGTCCTTGCCGGCGCCGGTCCCGTGCTCGGCGTGGGGTGTACCCTCGCCCGGGCCGCCCTGACCGCCCTCCGGCGCCGCGCCTTGGGCATAGAGACGCTCGGCCATCTTGGCCGAGGAGTCCCCCAACGCCTTGGTCAAGGACTCGATGCGATCCTTGTCCTCGCCCTTCATGGCCTCTTCCAGGTCACGGATGGCGGACTCGATCCCGGACTTCTCGCCGGCCTCCATCTTGTCCCCGAGCTGCTCCATCGACTTGCGGCAGGAGTGGATCATGCTGTCGGCGTGATTGCGGGCCGAAACCAGTTCGTGGAAGCGCTTGTCGTCCTCGGCATGGGCCTCCGCGTCCTTGACCATCTTGGCGATCTCGGCGTCCGACAACCCGGAAGACGCCTTGATGACGATGGACTGCTGCTTACCGGTCGCCTTGTCCTTGGCGGAGACATTCAAGATGCCGTTGGCGTCGATGTCGAACTTGACCTCGATCTGGGGCACGCCGCGCGGGGCCAGCGGGATATCGCTCAGATCGAACCGGCCCAGCGACTTGTTGTCCACCGCCCGCTCGCGCTCGCCCTGGAGCACATGCACAGTGACCGCGGTCTGGTGGTCATCCGCCGTGGAGAAGACCTGTTGGGCGGAGGTCGGGATGGTGGTGTTCTTCTCGATCAGCTTGGTCATGACCCCACCCAGGGTCTCGATGCCGAGCGACAGCGGGGTGACGTCCAGCAGCAGCACGTCCTTGACCTGACCGCCCAGCACACCGCCCTGGATGGCGGCACCGATGGCCACCGCCTCGTCCGGGTTCACGTCACGGCGTGGCGTCTTGCCGAAGAACTCCTCGACCTTGGCCTGCACCTTGGGCATACGGGTCTGGCCGCCCACCAGGATCACCTCGTCCACCTGCCCGGCGGTGAGACCGGCGTCCTTCAGCGCGATGCGGCAGGGCTCGATGGTACGATCCACCAGCTCCTCGACCAGGGACTCGAGCTTGGCGCGGGTGAGCTTGACATTCAGATGCTTGGGACCGGTCTGGTCGGCCGTGATATAGGGCAGATTGATATCGGTCTGCTGGCTGCTCGACAGCTCGATCTTGGCCTTCTCCGCGGCCTCCTTGAGCCGCTGCAAGGCGAGCGGATCATTGCGCAGGTCCACCGCCTGTGACTTCTTGAACTCGGCCACCAGGAAATCGATGATGCGCATGTCGAAGTCTTCGCCACCCAGGAAGGTATCCCCGTTGGTGGACAGGACCTCGAACTGGTGCTCGCCCTCGATCTCCGCAATCTCGATGATGGAGATGTCGAAGGTACCGCCGCCCAGGTCATAAACGGCAATCTTCTGGTCCCCGCGCTTCTTGTCCATGCCGTAGGCCAGGGCCGCGGCGGTCGGCTCGTTGATGATGCGCTTGACCTCCAGCCCGGCGATGCGTCCGGCGTCCTTGGTGGCCTGTCGCTGGGAGTCATTGAAGTAGGCGGGCACCGTGATGACCGCCTCGGTAACCGGGTGGCCCAGGTAGTCCTCGGCGGTCTTCTTCATCTTTTGCAGGACCTTGGCCGAGATCTCCGGCGGCGCCATCTTCTTGCCGTTGACCTCCACCCAGGCGTCGCCGTTGTCGGCCTTGACGATCTTATAGGGCACCATGTCCTTGTCCTTGGCCACCACCTTGTCCTCAAAACGGCGGCCGATCAGACGCTTGATCGCGTACAGGGTGTTGTGCGGGTTGGTCACCGCCTGCCGTTTGGCGGACTGGCCCACCACCACGTCGTCTCCCGTATAGGCGACGATGGACGGCGTGGTCCGGTCGCCCTCGGCGTTCTCGATGACCTTGACCGTATCGCCCTCCATCACGGCGACGCAGGAGTTGGTGGTGCCGAGGTCGATGCCTATGATCTTTGCCATTTAATTATCTCCGAATTCTCTATGATCTCGCGGATGTCGGTCCCGCATTGCCCCCTCAGTTGGGGGGTAAGCGACGGCCGTTCAAGCCGGTTTGTTGATAGCGCCGCGGTGGCGGGTGCCGGGTCGGTCCGCCTCAGGCGGCGCCGGACACCATGACCAGGGCCGGACGCACCAGTCGGCCGTTAAGCGTGTACCCCTTCTGCAGCACGACCGTGACCGTATTGGGTGCCAGGTCGGCGCGCGGCTGCACGGACATGGCCTGGTGAAATTCTGGATTGAAGGGCAGTCCCTCCGGCTCGACCGGCGCCACGCCGAAACGGGTCATCACGTCGCCCAAGAGCTTGAGGGTCAGCTCGTTGCCCTCGCGCAGCTTGGTGAGATCGGCGCCCGGGTCCAAGGAGGCCGCCACCCCCAGCTCCAGGCTGTCGTGGACCTGGAGCAACTCACGCACGAAACTGTCCAGCGCGTATTTGTGCGCCTTCTCCAACTCCGCGGCCTGCCGACGGCGCAGGTTTTCGGTCTCCGCCCGCGCCCGCAGCAGTTGGTCCCAATGCTCGTCGGCCTTGGCACGCGCCGCCTCCAGTTCGGCATTGAGTTCGGCCAGGGTCGCCGCGTGCTGCTCGATGGCCGTTAACTCCGCCGCCGACGAGCCCGAATCCGCTGCCGCCGCGGCGACATCTGGGGTTTGTTTGTCCGTAGACTCTGGTGTCATGTTGACCTCCGTAACTGCAAATCGCCGCGCCGATGATCCGCAAAGCGGCCCCCGGCCCGGCATGGTCCCGGGGCCTGCACCGACCCGCGCGGGTCGGTCGCTGGCCCCGGCCAATCGATCGCTACTGCCGCAATGCGGCGGCGAGCAGCCGCGCGGTGACGTCCACGATCGGTATCACCCGCTGGTAATCCATCCGGGTGGGACCGATGACGCCGAGCACCCCCACCACCTGGTCGTCCACCCGATAGGCGGTGGTCACCAGACTGCAATCGTCGAGCAGGTCATACCCGGACTCGTCGCCAATAAAGATCTGCACACCATCGGCGGCGATACAGCGATCCAGGATATGCAGGATCTCGCGCTTCTGATTGAAGGCATCGAACAACTGCTTCAAACGATCCATCCCGGCGAGTTCCCCGAACTCCATCAGATTGGTCTGCCCGGCAATGAAGCAGTCGTCCGCCCCCTCGGCCGCCGTCACCACCTCATGGGCCAGGGTCACGGCGCGCATCATGAGCGCGTCCATATTCTGGTGGGTATCCTTCAAGTCCTCCAGAAGGCGCTTGCGCACGTCCTTGATGTCCTGGCCGGTGAATACCCGGTTGAGGTAATTCGTCGCCTCCTCCAATTGGGCGGGCGTGAAACTGCGCTCGGTGGTGATGATCCGGTTGTGGACCTCACCCTCGCTGGTAATCAAAATCGCCAGGACGCGCGCCCCCGACAGGGGCAGCAGCTCGATCTGGCGAAAGGCATGGCGCTCATGGCGCGGCAACATCACGACCCCCGCCAGGTGGGTGATGCCTGAGAGCAGCCGCGAGGTCGACTCCACCAGCGATTTGGCATCCATGGGACCGGCGAAGCGCTGCCGCAGGGCCTCCAGGTCCTGTGGCGAGGGCTGATGCACCGTCAGCAGCGAGTCCACGAACACCCGGTAGCCGGCCGCCGTCGGCACCCGCCCGGCCGAGGTATGGGGGGAGACGACCAGCCCCAGGTCCTCCAGGTCCGCCATCACATTGCGGACGGTCGCGGGGCTGAGATCCAGGCCCGCGTCCTTCGACAGGGTCCGCGAGCCGACCGGCTGACCGTCTTTGATATAGCGCTCCACCAGCACCTTGAGGAAGTGCATGGCGCGCTCGCTCACCGGGGTTTCGACCTGTCTCGCCTGGGATACCAATGGATAATTGCTCTAGTTCTCTGGTGGTTGAGTAACGCGCCGGTCGCTGATCGGCCGGCGCCGCCACTGTTAGCACTCGCCCACCGAGAGTGCTAAACCGCCAATCTAGGGGCTTGGCGCCGGACTGTCAAGGCGCAGGGAGGCCGCGACCACGGCAAATCCGTTCTAGCCCGCCGTGGCTGGCCGTCCCCGCCGACGGCGGGAATTTTCGGTCATGCCCAGGTAGTCGAACACCAGGCGGACGTTGCGTGCCAGGCGCTGGATGGTGGCGGCGACGGTGTCGCGGGAT